>JBKHBO010000024.1:0-26217 GCA_046542315.1 Clostridia bacterium | reverse complement strand
CCTCCCAGACTAACACCGGTCACAATAATTTTCTTTACTCCAAGTCCTCTAAGCTGGCTAATCAGATTTTCAATAATAGCCACAGAGGCTGCAAGCATAAATGTATAGTTAGATAAATACGCTATACTTTCTAAAAACTCTTTATTATTGTGGTTATGAGGGGCTTGAATTGCAATAAGATTTGCTTTTATTTCACTTTTATTTTTCCCACCCAATATTCTTTTATAACTGAAGTCGTATGAACCTTCTGCTGCTCCATGATGATATATAATAACAGGATACTCATTCCCTAACCATTGATCAATACTAAAAGCAGCTTCTTCCTTTTTACCTTCATATTCTACAACAACGGGGTAGTATCCCTCACCATTGATACTTGGCATATCAATGCTTATTGAATTCACAATATTAATTATCTTTTTACTTTCAACATCCTCAGAGAAATACTTATGTTTTCTTGCAACCAATGAACCCATGTTAGTTGCAAAGATATCAAGAAATTCATGAAAATTCATCAACAACACCTCTTTCTTATTACTAGACCATCTAGTCTAGACCATTAAGTCTATAATGCCAGCTATCTTAACCTTTTGTCAATACATAGTTCTAATATGCTGTTAAAAATCTTTGATTAAGAACTTATTTAGTCTATTTGTGAATAAAGAGCTATTAGTTTTAGATGAGAAGTTCTTTCCGGCTCACTTGAGTTTGAGATTTGTTTTACCCTTTTCGATATTATTTTGTAAAAAAATATTTTTACATCAAATCTTAGTTACATAATTAATAAGAAGCGCTCAGGCTATTTTTGTGTTTTTATGCAGCATATATACATGTTTCTTTAATACCTAGATTAACAGTTTGCACAATTATTTTTAAGGTTTTTTTAATCAGTATCATAATAACTTTTTGTCCATAACATAAGTTTTTACTATGAATAATCATTGGAATATATAAAAACAAATTTGTTGATCTATTCTAATTTTCGTTATAGTTACAACAAAAACTTTGACTTTATAGAACTCTCAAGGTATAATGAATTGATTCTAATTGCACAATAATGAATGTTAACTTATCTATAGATATTATGTGAAAGTAGGTGTTTGGTTTGAAGAGTATTTTTCTTGCCTATTTTATTTTTGTACTTCTAATCTGGACATTTTTAACTACTGAACTATTCAGCATTGGAACTGCTATAGGTATTGTACTTGCTATTGTAACCGGAGTAATTGTTGTAAAAGCACTATCATATTATTTAAAATCTTTAGGATTTGATAATATATTAGAAAAATCACAAGGCCCTTTATCATTGATAAAAAGTTTTGGTGCTTTGAGTTTGTTTATTCCTTATTTTATTTTCTTAATTATGAGGTCTGCAATTAATGTTATTTGGCTAGTTTTTGTACCCCATAATATAAAGCCTGGCATTGTAGAATATAAGACGGAATTAAATGATCCTTACTCCATTACACTTCTAGCAAGCTTAATAACTCTAACTCCCGGAACTATGACTATTGATTATGATACTGATAAACACAACCTTTTTGTTCATGCTCTCTGTATTAGAAATAGAGAAGATAGAATTTGCATGGAAAGCGACATTTCACAACTAGAAAATTGGGTCAAGAGGGTGATAACATGGTTATAATTGCTATGATGTTTTTGCTTTTATCAGCTTTTACTTGTTTTTTTAAAGTTATTTATGCAAGTGACACAGCTATTAGAATAGTAGCTGCTGATACGCTTGGTTTTTTGCTAGTTATTATCTTAGCTTTATTAGCAGTAGTTATGGATGCCGTATATTTTTTTGATATTACAATAGTATACAGTGTACTAATGTTTATTGATATTTTAGTAATTGCTAATTACTTTGAAAAAGGGATGATCAGCAAATGACTTTTTTTGGAGAAATATTAATATTAATAGGTAGTATAATCTGCTTCTTAGGATCTATTGGAATTATTAGATTCCCTGATGCATATACAAAACTCCATGCTGGTACAAAGTGTTTAAGTGCAGGTGGAACTTTAATCTTTTTAGGGATTATGCTCTCATATATCAATATCAATGTTGTACCTAAAGTTTTACTTTTAATTCTATTCTTTTATTTTTCAAATCCTTTAGCAACCCAAGCATTGGCTAGAGCATGTTATCTGAGAAGAATTGGTAGTATTAATACAGTAGTAGATGAATACCAAGGATATATTTATTATAACAAGGAGAATGAAAATGGAACTGATTAATATTATCTTATTAGTCTTATTAATTATTTCTGGTGTGGCAGCTATGGTGTTTCGAAATATTATACATAGTATACTAGCTTTAAGTGTTTTTAGCGTAGCTTTAGCAGTTATCTTTGCTATCCATAGAGCACCAGATGTCGCAATAGCAGAAGCTTCCGTAGGTGCAGGTTTGACCACCGGTTTATTCATAATAGCCATATCAAACACGATAGGAGCAAAGCCTTATGAGTAAAAATAAAATAGTCTTACTTAGTTTTGTAATTTTAATCCTAGCACTATTTGCATTAAGGCTTAATGTATCCGACTTTACCTATTATGGGAATCACAATAATACCAGTTTGCATTATATTAGTGAAGGAGTTAACGATACAGGAGCTGTAAATATAGTTTCAGCAATTCTCTTTGATTATAGAGGTTTTGACACATTAGGAGAAGCAATAGTTCTTTTTTGTGTTGCAAGTGCAATAAGCATGTTATTTACATCAAGAGTAGCTCCTAAGAAAAGTGCCCAACTATCTGTTTTAGCACGTGCTGCTTCTCTATTATATAGTCCTTGTATTGTTATCTTTGGTGTCTACATAATCATTCATGGGCATCTTTCTCCTGGTGGAGGTTTTCAAGGAGGAGTTATTCTAGCTTCAATTGTACTTCTTCACCTTGTAGTTTTTGGTGAAAGCACTGTACTGAAGTACATTAGCTATAAAAAGCTTGCTATTATTGAAAGTCTTAGCCTTTTACTATTCATTGGAATTGGACTTCTTCCAATGATTGTTGGTAGTCCATTTTTAACTAATTTAACGAGTATATTTCCTAAAGGCACCCCTGGAGAGCTTCTATCAGGGGGAAATATCGGACTACTTAATATAGCTACAGGTTCAAAAGTTGCTGCAAGCGTAGCTGTGATTTTACTAAACATGATAAAACGCACTGAGGAGGATCAAGCATAATGCCAGGAACTCTGATAGCAGTTTTAATACTCTTTTTCCTAGGAGTTGCAACTCTAATAGTCAGTAATAATCTATTCAAAATGATTATGGCTCTTATAATTATTGAGAGTGCCGTTTTGCTTTTTGCAATAGGTGGTGCTTATATTAAAGGCAGTGGAGCACCTTTGGCTAACTTAAATAAGAGTATGGTCAATCCTTTACCTCAAGCACTAACACTTACTGCTATTGTAATTGGTGCAGCGACTACTGCTCTTGCACTTAGCTTAGTGATTAAGATATATAAACACACTGATTCTGTGTCGTCAGATGACTTAACTAGACTGAAAGGCTAAGCCTTTTAATAGGAGATACTATTTATGATTTTAACTGTTATAACTCCCATAATTGTAGCTAGTTTAATTGGAGTTTTTTACAATAAAAGAAAGGGGTTTTGGCTGACTTTAGCCTCTATTGCTTTTTTATTAAATATAGCATTTTGTCTATATTTTCTGCTCCACAACTCTCTTCCTATTATTTATAACCTAGGACAATGGGGAGAAAGACTTGGCATCGTCTTAATATTTAGTCAAGTTACAGTAACATTAAATTTAGTATGGAACTTTTTATTTTTAGCCATACTCTGCTACTGTCATGGTGAAAATAAGAATAATGATTACAAGTTTTATATGCTTATAATGGTTATGCTTTTTGCTATAAGTGGTTGGACAGTAACTGATGATTTATATAATATGTTTGTTTTTATTGAAATAGTGTCAATAATATCTTATGCCCTAGTTGCATATAGGAGAAGCAAAGAATCCCTAGAAGCATCTTTGAAATATCTTTTTACTGGTGCAATTAGTAGTATTCTAGTATTACTTGCTATACTAATCATCCACTTTAGTACAGGCGAACTAAATATAGGGCTGGCTATGGGTAAGTTTAGCAAGGTAGATCTAACAGTCCAGTTTATAACTTGGGGGATGCTTTTAACTGGTTTTTTATCAAAAGCAGGTTCTGCACCTATGCACTTTTGGCTACCTGATGCTCATGCTAGCGCAATGACAGGAGTTAGTGCTTTATTAAGTGGTATTGTAATAAAATTAAGTATAGTATCTCTATATAAATTAATGGATGCTTCAAGCTTTATTCCAAAGCTAGATCAAACCATTACCACTATTACTTTTATTATTGGTGGTTTATCAATTGTTTTAGGCCATCTTGTAGCTTATAGACAAACAAGTATTAAAAGACTTTTAGCTTACTCGTCAATAGCCCAAATTGGCTATATTATTATGGGACTGAGTTACTCAGTGTCTTCTAAAGCGGGAGCTCTTTTTCATACATTAAATCACGCTATGCTTAAGTCTGCTCTATTCTTTAGTGCTGGTATTTTAGTAAAGTACAAAAACAGCCTAGAAATTGAGGACATGCGTGGAACAGGCAGAAAAAATCCTTTTGCAAGTGCAATTTTTACAATCGCTGCTTTAGGCATAATTGGCATACCACCCCTTAATGGATTTAGTAGCAAGTGGGCTTTAATGAAAGGTTTATTAGCTGAGCAGTTTATTTTGATTTCTTTTCTAATCCCATTAGGAACAATTTTAGCTGTCCTTTACTATGTCAAAATACTTATAGTGATTTTTGATAAAAAAACCAAACTACCTGATATTCGTTTTTCAAGGCTAAAAGCGATTACTTTATCTTTAATTTTATTTGGAATTATTTCAACTAGTATCTTTGCACCGTTAATTCTATCTCTTTTTGGAGCTTAAATAATACTTTAAAGGAGCATCTAACTTGTTAATTTCTATTATCATTCCACTTATTACAGCAATAATAATTGGTTTATTAGTAAAATTAAATAAAGATCATTGGCTATTTATTAGCTTTACAGCTCTTTTAGTAAATATAGCTATTTTAGTCAACTCATTATTAAAACAATCATTACCTCAACTTCATAGAATGGGTCAATGGGATAGCTCTATTGGTATTACTCTTGAATTTACTCAGTGGGGAGTTATATTTTTAATCTCCTTTAATATTATAGTTGCAATAGCTCTTATATATGCTAGGTCATATTCAGAATTAATGAAGCCTAAATTTTTCTTATTCATATTATTACTTTTGTTTTCTGCCTCTTCATGGGTGGTTACTCAAGATATTTTCAATATGTATGTTTTTTTAGAGATCACTTCTGTCTTAGCATATGCCCTTGTAGCATTTAAAGATTCTAAATATTGCATAGAGGCAGCTATCAAATATTTGCTGACTGGTTCAGTCGGAGGAGTTTTAATTCTCAGCTCAATACTTATCGTATATTTTAATACTGGCCACTTGAATATTAATTTAGCTATGGCTGAATTTTCAAATGCTGATTTAACTACTCAGTTTATTTTTTGGGCTTTAATAATAACTGGCTCATTAGCAAAAGCTGGAGCTGTTCCAATGCATTTTTGGCTGCCTGATGTTTATATGAGTGCGACTACACCTGTAAACGTCCTATCAAGTGGTATAATAATTAAACTTAACATTTTAACACTTTACAAACTATTCAATGCCTCTCAGCTAAACATTGAATTACTGCATTCTTTAAATATTATTATGCTTTCAATTGGATTTATAACGATTCTTTTTGGTCATTTTGCTGCACACCAACAAACTGACTTAAGAAGAATGATTGCTTACTCGACAGTTGCTCAAATTGGGTATATTATAATTAGTCTTTTTTATGGCACTAGCGGTTACATTGGTAGCTTTGCTCATATAATTGCTCATACTTTTCTTAAAGCATTATTGTTTTTAGCTGTTGGAATTATGGGAGGGCGCTCTATTAGTGAAGTCCGTGGATTGGGTCGTGTGGCAAAGATACCAGCTATTGCTTTTACTATTGGAGCAATCGGCTTAATAGGTATCCCTCCATATAGTGCTTTTAGTAGTAAATGGCTAATAATGCGCAGCCTTCTTGAGTTCAATTTACTACTCCCTGCATTAGTGATACCTTTAGGCACTGTTATAGCAACTATTTATTATCTTAAAGTAATTATATCCCTTTGGTCTAAGAAAGAACTGGTTAGCACACCAAAAAGGGATATATTTGCACATAAAGCAATATATATAACTATTTTCATGGTTATCTTAACTTCAGAACTAGTTCCTTATCTACAAAGCGTTTCTTCAGGAGGTATTTAAATGGAATTAATATTTTTACTACTAATATTTTTAGCATTAGCCTTATTTGATATAAAATTTAATAAACCTCTTACAAGCTTAGTTGCAGCAGCAATACTAATTGTCGCCACTTTTACTATAAAACCTGGCACTTCGTTTATTCTTCCTGCTATGAGTAGCCCTTTATTTACTTTTGACTCTAATGGCTTGAATTTTTTGAGAATAATAGCTATTTTATACTTTGTACTAATACCAGCTTCTTTGGAATATTATGATGGTGAGAAAACTCACTTTTACACCTTGGCTACATTATTGCTTTTAGCAATGACCGGCGTTGCTACCTCAAACACCTGGTATGGACTGATTACTTTTTGGGAATTAGTTACAATAATTGGTTATCTATTAGTTTTCCCAAGTGATAGAGATGTTGCTAAAAACTACCTTATAATTCAGCTACTTGGAGCTGGCTTACTTTTATTTACTATGACAAGGACGATAGGAATTACTGGCAGTTTTTATATAACAGAAGTCCCACAAAAAATGTATCTACTTTTTTTAGTTTCTATGGGTGTCAAGTTTGGTATTGCTGGAGTTCATTTTTGGTTACCTGAAGCTCATGGTAGTGCAGCTGCTCCTGCAAGTGCACTATTATCTGGAGTTATGGTTAAAATAGGGCTCTTTGGTATTTATAAAATTGGTGTTATTAGCTATAGGCCTTTTTTAATCTTTGGATTCATCATGATTTTCTGGGGTGGTTTTAGAGCTATAATTGAAAAGGACATCAAAAGAATTTTGGCTTTTTCAACTATAAGTCAAATGGGGCTTGGAACTGTGCTGTTTGCCAGTGGGATTGATGATTTATTTAGCATTTTCTTAGTTTTTGTAATCCACCATGGAATTGCTAAAATATCACTCTTTCTTTTAGCAGGATTCTTTGAAAAATGTGCTAAGAGCAGAAACATTGAAGAGTTAAGAGGTATTGGTTATTATCACCCTGAGATACGCTGGTTATCAGTAGTGCTAACTGCATCTATGGCAGGTGTTCCTTTAACTTATGGCTACTTAGCTAAAACATTAGTGAAAACTGCAATTTATTCTTTTGAGTTAAATACACTAATGTTAGCATCAAGTATCTTTTCGATTGCTTATATGGGTAGACTTGTATTTTATTTATGGGGCTCAAAGAAATCTCAAAAACCTAAAGGAGTCTTCTGTTTTCCACTACCTCTTAGAATTAATGGTATAGTTTTAATTGGACTAGCAACATTGCCATTTTGGGGTCTGCATCTAACTACTTTGCCAGTAACTAGAACATGTGTGTATAATTTGTCTTGCATAAGTGAAGGCTTTCTATCAATTATAGCAGCCATAGTTCTTATTTTTATAGAGGTCAAATATTCTCTAGATGGTATCAATCATTTTCTTTATGCAAAGTACAAAAGTTTTGAAGAAGTAGTAGCAACCTCAGGCAATAAAGTTGGTAGTTTAATGCAAAATTTACATACTGGTAAAGTCAACGACTATCTACTAGCTATTTTTACAACTTTAACTTTTATGCTAATGTTCTTATATTGCCAACTATTTTTATAGATCAAGGAGGAGGTAAGTAATTTATTTCCTCCTACTACTACACCGTACGCACCGATCTAATATACGAAACTTCTTAAGCTTAATTTGCCTTGTTGATATTATTTATTAGAGTAATACTCCAAAAATTTAGGTAGAATGTTAGTAGGGTTTTCAAGAAGATAGTGCTTTTGGATATTCTTCATATAGCTCATTCTAAACGTAAATAGTCATTCTATGGTGTCTTTTATTAAAGCTTTTTTTATATTCTCTAGCAGTCATATGTATCAAGCTCTGCATTTCCAATATCAATAGATTAGCCTCATCTTCTAATATACTTAGTAGTAGTTCTTCTGCTGTTTTTTATAAATGGTTCACATTTCTGGGCCTGTATTTCATGTTTCTTACAGGTTTCTTCGTTTTGTGTGAATAAATTATAGAAGAGTCTATTACTATAAAAATTCCTTCTCATTTTGCTTTCCTAGTAGCTCTAGATCGTTTTTATTAATGTTACGTCTCATATCTACTTTGTTGACTAGTATTCCTGCTACTTTCAAATCTTTAGGACTTTTTTATTTACCTCTTCTATGGCAGCAATTGTTTTTTAGATTTTCAATACCTAAAGACTCTATTTCTTTCAGTCATACTGTACAGTCCTGACTCATACAGGCTAATTCCACTTGTTTCAACTGCTTTTTTTAGTGTTTTAGGACACAATAACTATATTAATATTTTAAAGCTGCTCAAATTCTAAACTGTCTTATAAAACTTTTTGACTATATAAGTCTAAAAGCTTGATTGATATATTTTTAATAATCAAATAATCTTTGGCTAACTATTAGTATTTAGTATTTTTAAAAGATGCTATTTTAATCTGTTTTTCATTTTTTTAACGATTATATCCTCTACATAGTGCTTGCCTACATAGTTATTCAAATCTTCCCCATAAAAACCATGGTAATCTGACCCACCAGTTATAATTAAGCCATATTTATTAGCTATTTCTTTTATAATTTTAAAATCATTTTTCATCAATGTTGGATATGATCCTTCAATACCCATTAAACCAGCCTCAACCATTTTAGAAACTGAAGGCAAATTGCCATACAAAGTGGGATGTGCTAATACTGGCAAACCCCCTGCATTTTTTATTAAAATAATAGCATCAATCATCGAAGGATATTTTATACTTTGAGAGCATATTCCATCATTTTTAAAAAGTTCATAATATTTGGCTCCGATAACTTCTCTAGCATATCCTTTTTTAATTAAAATGTGCATTATATGTTGTTTGTAAATTGTCTCTCCTGACACTTTCAACACTTCTTCAATTGTTATTTTATATCCATGTTTTTTTAAGTTTTCTATTTGCTTTAGTGAATTATTATGTCTTTTTTTTAAAATTTGCTGAGTAAAATCAAAAATTTCTTTGTTGGGTTTTACATAATAGCCCAATATATGGCATTTCCTATTAAGCTCATAATCATAAGCACTGATTTCTAATCCTGGTACTATCTCAATATCATAATATTTTTCTAATAAAGGTGATACTTTTAAACTTTCTAGAGTATCATGATCTGTTAAAGATATGGCTTTTAGATCATTTTTAACCGCTTCTTTAATTACTTCTTCAGGGGATAGATTGCAATCTGATATATTTGTATGAACATGTAAGTCTGCTTTCATGTTTACCTCCATTGCATAATATTGTCGAGTTACTAATATTGACTTATAGAATAAATAGAATTCTAAGATAAAATTAGAGTTTAATAATATATAAAGGGCACTTTAAGAATTTGACTTATCATTACATCTATAGGAGCTGTATTAAACACTTACTGTATTAGCGCATAAATAAAGAGGAATTATCTTAAAGTGCCCATTATTGTATGATAAATACTAACTTGAAACAATGCTTCTTTGACGCAATTTACTTATTATTAATTCCATCGTAAACGCAGTTAGAAATACCAATAAAATACCAAATCCTTGCTTAGCATATTCTCCTGCTCTTGCAGCATTATTAATCATTGTTCCTATAGTTCCAGGCACTCCAACAGCTGGACCTATCACTACTGCCACTGTAAAATTAATTTCTGATCTAATTGCAATCCAAGAAATAATTTTAGTTAATGCTGACGGGATAACTGCTCCAAATACTATTTGAAACCAATTTGCTCCTGTTGCTTTAAGTGCTTCTATTGTACCTTTGTCGACCTCTTCAAAGGATTCTGAGTAAGACTTGACAAAAAATGAGAAACTATGAAATGTCATTCCAACGATAGCAGTAGTTGCAGTTAAACCAAATCCAGACACAAAAATTAGAACCCAGATTATAGTTGGGACTGCTCTTACGAATGAAGCTATCCCCTTTACTACATTTGAAATTTTAGTATTGGTTAAATTATTAGCACCTAAAAGACCGAATATTAACCCAAAGAAAGCTCCTGTTAGTGTCGTCAGAAAACCTAAAATTAAGGTATTTATTAAGCGCCC
Source organism: Clostridia bacterium (assembly GCA_046542315.1). Taxonomy (GTDB): domain Bacteria; phylum Bacillota; class UBA994; order PWPR01; family PWPR01; genus PWPR01. Next base: position 15,818 of record JBKHBO010000024.1, on the reverse strand, counting down.
CAACATATCAAGCTGAACTGAAAGCTCCACTTGATCAATTCTGAAAAAGTTCTGTAAATAATTTAAACCCACCTTAGCGTTGAACGCTTCCCATTTATATTCTACTCTTATCAACAAGGTATATAACGTTACTAAAACAAATAAAACCATTAAGCTTCTGATTATTTTATCTGAAACCTCTATATTTTTAAGTTTTCGCTTTTTTCTAACTCTAATTTGATTATCTATCATAATATTCTTTTCCTTACTTGATTAGAAATTTGATCTGTTATTAATATAGTAATAACAATAAAAATTACTGCAGCAAACAGTAGATTAAATTTTCTAAAATGTCTGTATATACCAATCAAATAACCAATTCCACCACCAGCTAACATACCTATAATTGTTGCTGACCTTATGTTTGTTTCTACAGCATACAATGCCCAGGATATTATAACTGGTAAAGTTTCTGGCAAAACTGCTTGAAAAACTATCTGCCAATAGGATGCGCCTGTTGCTTCTAATGCCTCAACGCTATGCGAATTTGTTTCATCTATAACATTAGCAAATAGCCTTGTCATAAAACCATAAGTACTCAATGCCATAACAATAAAAGCTAAAAACTCCCCAAACCAAAAAGCCATTAAAAGCGTAATTGCCCATATCGCAGCTGGCACATTTCTAATAAATGTAGCTAATAATCTAATAGTAACTTTTAAAAATTTTATTTTTCCAGTTACTTTTGAAATTGCTAATCCTGAGAAAAATGCTAACACTGCTCCTACAGAAGCTGCACTGATTGCTAGTAAAATTGTTGTTACTAACTCTGTAAACAATTCATCTATTTCAGCAAAACTAGGTGGTATATATAAGTAAATAAATCGTGCAAGCGCTTGGGGTAAGTTTGTTAAGATCAGAAGTGGTTCAAATCCTACCCTTTGTGCTCCCCAAAACGCTAATAATAAAACTATTAATAGAATTAAACTGCCTCTTAGCAACTTCTTTTTAAAGAAGTTGCTCTTTTTTTCTTTTGTTAATTTCAATCGTGGTAAAACATCTAATCTACTTTTGTAAAATATCATCTAACTCAGCTCCATAAATGTTTTTTATATCTTCATTTGTTAGTTCACTTGGTGGCCCTTGAAAAACAATTTCACCATTAGAAACACCTATAATCCTATCGGAGTAATTAATAGCAACTTCTACTTGATGAAGATTGACTAAGCAAGGAATATTGAATTCATCTACAATATTCCTTAAATAGTCCATAATAACTTTTGAAGACTGTGGGTCAAGAGAAGCTATTGGCTCATCAGCTAAAATGATTTTCGGATCTTGTATTAAGGCTCTAGCTATACCAACTCTTTGCTTTTGTCCTCCTGACAAATTACTGCACCTAAAATATTTTCTGTCACCTAAACCCAATAATTCAAGTAGATCTTCTGCTTTTTCTACATCTTCATCTTTATATAAACTTAAGACTCCTTTTATAGTAGAGTAATAGCCAAGCCTACCATGTAAAACATTTTCTAGTGCGGTTAGTCTGTATACTAAATTATAATGTTGAAAAACCATTCCTATACTTCGCCTAGCTTTTTTCAATTTTGATCTACTGACTTTTAATATGTCTTCATCGTTAAACATTATACTACTTCCACTATCTGCTTCTATCATTCTATTAATGCACCTAAATAAAGTAGATTTACCTGCTCCACTTGGACCTATAACTGAAACTAAATTGCCTTTACTTACATCAAAAGACACTCCTCGTAAAGCAACAGTTTCTTGATTATATGTTTTTTTTAGATTCCTTATACTTAAAACAACTTGAGCTGCCATTTTTTTACTTCCTTTCCTATTCTCCAGCATACATTTCTTTTAAGAAATTATAAAAGGTATGGTCAACTGCAACAAATTGATAGTCAGGTGTATAAATATCGTCTTCTCCATTACCAAATAATCCTGGCAATGCATTGCTTTCATCTAAATTAGTAAAGTGATCTACCAAAGCATCAATATGTTCTTGATCTACATATTTTGTATTTGTCCAATAAGGTCCTGGGGGCACTCTTTTTTCTGAAATTATATATATATCATCTTCTCTTTCATCTGCATAACTACAACAAAATGCTCCTGCATATACTTTTTTTTCTGCTATTAGATTCACTGAGCCTGGGTGGTTACCACCAAACTGCACTTCAGAAAAAATTCCACCATCTTCAGTTGTTTCTTCAAAAATGTAGTTTCTAGAAGATACATCACCAGTACCTTCTGGCCCAAAAACATCATATAAAGTAGTTGTAGGAACTAGTCTTCCTGATGTAGAGGTGGCTGAAACAAAAGAAAAAGGTTTGCCTTTTAATGATTCGATAGCTTCTTCTTCACTTAATCCTTCAAAATCACTTTTATTATCTATATGAGTTCCAATAAATGCTGGATACCCACCTTCATCTGGATTCCCATTTGGAGCTGCTACCCACATAGGGATAATATCACTATCTTCCAAATGAGCTTTTGTGAATGTTGCTCCAGAAGGAGTGCCAAAATGAGCTTGCCCGGTTATTATAGATTCAGCTACAACAGAATAATCATCTGCAGATACATATTTTACAGTCGCATTATATTGCTCTAAAGCTCTATTCATCTCATCAATTATAAGTTGAGTACCTGGAGTTATTTCTCCTCCATCATTGGGTAAAGATGCTAGTAAGTATTCAATAGGTTCATCTGAATCGGTGTTATCTTGTCCTTGAGTTTCACAACCAGTAAAAACTATTGCCAAAACTAAAATTAATAAAGCACTTAATAAATTTTTCATTGTAATCCTCCAAATTTAATTTTTTTTGTATTGTATCTATATCTTGAGTTTAACTATTTCAACAATCCTTCTTCCATACTATACTCTTTATCACAAAGTGAGCCCATAAATTCTAAATCATGAAAAATACCTAACATTGTAGTCCCATCTTCCTTTAATGCTTCTATTAACTCTTTAACTTTTTGCTTGTTATAGTTGTCTAAACTTGCTGTAGGTTCATCTAGTAAGAGAAGTCTTGGTTTTTTTACCATTGCTTTTGAAACATTTAACCTTAGTTTCTCACCTCCTGAAAATGTTCTTGGGTAACTATCCCATAGTGTTTTATCTAATTCAAAATGCTTAAGCATTTTGATTGCTTGTTTATGTGCAAATTCTTTTTTGACATCCATATCTAAAACAGCTTTTTCAATGATTTCAAGCGCTGTTGTTCTAGGTAACACATCTAAAAATTGAGAGACATAACCTATTTCATATTTCCTTAAATAGATCATTTTTCTTTCACTAATTTCACTAATATTTACCCATCCAAATTTCAGCGAGTTGTACCAAATAGAACCTTGTTCTGGTAAATATGTACGATATATGCTTTTTAATATAGTAGATTTACCACTACCACTTTTACCCGTTATGCCAATAAATTCACCTTTATTTACGTTAAAATTTATTTTTTCGCACGCTTTTATGTGTTTATTTAAATTATGTAAAGTAAATGATTTTGCTAAACTTTCAATTTTTAATATCTCCAATTTTTACACCTCGTAATATTTACTTACAAACTCTTCTATCGGTATTGAAAAATCATCTATTCTCTCTTTGATGAGTTCATAATCCCAATCCCACCACTTTATTTTTTTCAACTTATCTATTACTTCTTTGCTAAAACGAAATCTAATTACTCTAGCAGGAACACCTACAGCAATAGCATAAGGTGGTACATTTCTTGTTACTACCGCTCCTTGTCCTATAACGGCTCCATCACCTATCTTTACATTAGGACTTATTAAAGCACCATGTCCTATCCATGTATCATTCCCAATTACTGAGACCTGTTTCTCTCTCCATTTGAAAAAATCTTTATCATCCTCATTTGCAAAACCATATTTCTTTTTTCTATAAGTGAAGTGATGTTGAGTTGGTCTCCACATTGGATGATCTGTAGCGCCAATTCTTACCATAGCTGCAATGCTGGAAAACTTCTTTATTTCAACGTTTTGAAAAATACATAGATGACCACAATATGAAAAATCATCAAACTTTGTATTTGATAGAGCTGTGTTAGCACCTACTTCTGTAAAAATCCCAAACTCAACTTTTCTATATTTTACACCTTCGTGAATTAAAGGCTTTTCACCCAAACATTTAGTTTGCACCATTTTTTATACCTCTGTAAAAGGAGCTAAACAAATAATTACCTGCTACGAAAGCAGATGTTATAGCGGGCATTCCATCATCAAGCTCATTTATTATCAAAATATCAGCAATTTTACCTTCTTGTATTGACCCGGTAGATTTATCAATTCCTATAGCTTCAGCAGGGTTAATTGTAACTAGTCGCATAGCCTCATGTAATTCATAACCTAAGGTCTTAAAGAGTTTATACACTGCATGAAGCATACCAGCAGGATAATAATCACTAGATAATATATCAATGCAGTTGCTTTTTATTCCATCAATTGCACTTAGATTTCCTGAAGTTGATCTTCCTAATAACACATTTGGTGCCCCCGCAACAGTATAAAAGCCTAGCTCTTTAGCTTTTTTAGCAACCTCTAAAGTAATCGGAAACTCTGATATTTTAGCACCTAAATCCTTGACTGTTTTTAGTTTTTCTATTGTATCGTCATCATGAGATGCCATAGGTATATTGTTTGACTTTGCTACTTCTGCTAATTTTTTTAACATAGTCAAAGAAGCTTTTTCACTATTTTGTCTTTCCATTATTATTTTATCTGCCTCTTCTTCAGTCTCTATTCTTCCATAGCTTTTAAGCATTTTTTTGTATCTAATTAAGTTTCTATACTGCCCTTGCCCAGGAGAGTGATCCATTATTGATAGTAAATCTACTTTATTCTTTTCTGCATATTCTTTAACACTTTCAAATCCCTCAATGTTATCAATTTCATATCTTAGATGAAGTCTGTGATGTATTTGTCTTTGTTCATTTTTAACTTTTGATATCAACTCTACAAACTTCTTTACATTTGCAGGTTCTCTTATCGGCTTTATTCCTTTACTTTTAGGCTTGTATAAGCTTAGAGAGTGATACATTGTAGTAATACCATGAGATATTAATTCTCTTTCTGCTTCGTGAATAGCAATCTTAAAATCCATTAAAGATGAAGGTCTGGGTGCTGCCATATGTTCAATATAATCTGCATGAATATCAATAAAACCAGGTGTCACATATCCACCTTTTGCATCAATAATTTTGTATTTATAGTCTCTAGGTCGATTAGTTATTTTAAATATTTTGTCATTTTTTATTATTAGGTCATATCCATCAAGCACTGAGTTTTCTAATACGATTTTCCCATTAATAATTCTATACAAGATTAACCTCCTATAGCAGAGAATTTACAAGTTGCTGTGTATAACAATGCTGAGGATCTTCTAAAACTTGATCAGTTAATCCTCTTTCTACTACTACTCCATTTAGCATTACCAATGTCCTATCTGCTAACATTCTAATAACCCCTAAATCGTGTGATACTACTACCATACTTATTCTTAACTCTCTCTGAATTTCTTTAATCAGATCTAATACATTAGCCTGCACAGATAGGTCTAATCCAGTCGTTACCTCATCTAGAAAAAGTATTGGTGGATTATTTGATAATGCTTTTGCAATTTGAACCCTTTGCTGCATTCCACCTGAAAAATTAATTGGTTGGTCTTTTCTTCTAAACGTTTCAATATTAACATGATCTAATAATTGATTACTTCTCTCTAACATTTTATTAACATTTCTACCACCAGCAGCTATTAATCTCTCAGCTACATTACTTAATGCTGAAAAGTGCATTTTAAGAGACAGATAAGGATTTTGATAAACCATCCCGAAGATATTATCTCTTATAAACCTTCTTTTCTGAGATGTCTCCTTAAAAATATCTTTTTTACCTTCTTTATAGCTTTCAATATATGCATGACCATTTGTGATTTCTTGATCAAAATAAAGGCATCTGACTAACGTTGATTTTCCACTACCAGACTCACCTACAATCCCAAGTATTTCACCTTCATATAAATCAAATGAAATATCTCTAATTGCATATATAGTTTCACAATAAGGACAATAATTACCATCTAAGTTTTCAACAACTACTTGTCCATCTTTTTCACAGTAATCACACCCAAGCCCAAATTTTTTAGTAATCTTTATTGCTTTAAGTATTGGTTTTTCAATTTTCTCCATTATTGTTCTACCTCTTTTCGATTCATTCTTTTTAAACAATAGCTGGAATCATTACACTGATAATATGTTTGACCAGTAACCTCGTCTTCAATCTCATCGAAAAAAACATTCTTAGCTCCACATAAGTTACATACTTTTCCTTCACTGCTTTCTATTTCAAAAGGATAATCTTCAAAAGCTAGTGATTTTACTTCTGTATAAGGAGGAACTGCATATATTTTTTTCTCTCTTCCAGCACCTAACAATATCAAAGCTTCTGAATTGTTAAGTTTTGGATTATCATACTTAGGTATAGGGCTAGGCGCCATTAAATATCTATTATTTACAATAACAGGATGTGCTGCACCTGTTATCATAGAACCATACCTTACAATTTGCTCAAATAGCATAAGCCAGGCACCACTATACTCTTCATCTGCATGAAGCATTTTAGTTTTATACTCGCTAGCTTCTACTCTCCTTAATGGTTCAGGTTGTGGAACTTGCAATACTAATATTTGCCCTTTTTCTAATTTTTCTTCAGGTATTCTATGCCTAGATTGTATTATTGTAGCTTTTTTAGTATCTATGGTTTTTTGAATTCCTGTAGTTCTTATAACTAACTTTTTTATATTTACAGCATTTACTGATTCATCTAACCCTTGATCTATAACTTTTAAGACATCATTTTTGCCAACTAGAGATAAAGTAATTTGCAATCCTCCTGTTCCCCACCCTCTAGCTATTGGCATTTCTCTTGATGCAAAAGGTATTTGATAACCAGGAATCGCCACAGCTTTTAACAAACTTCTTCTAATTTCCCTTTTTGAACCTTCATCGAGAAAACCGAAATTATATTCATAATCCATTCTATTTCTTCTCCTCTTTAGTATTTCTCAAATTATCAAGTTTAGATTGGAAAGTAACATAGTGTGGTAGTTTAAGGTGAGAAATGAATCCAGTCATTTCAACCGAGTCGATGTGGTAAAGGACAAATTCTTCATCATGAGTAGGAAAGTGTTCTTCTGGTGAATCTAAACATTTATCTAATATACTCATTGCTATTGTTTTGGTTTCATTTTGGCCAAAGCACAATCCATAACCTATATCTAGCTTTAACTCCATATTTCCTTTTCCTTTTGGTAGTGAAACTGAAGTAATAGTTTCTACTTCTGTAACTTTGATTTCTCCTATATAATACTGATCGTCTTCAATATCATTATTATTTGATGGGTCATTAATATGTACAGGCAAATATCCAACGCGCAATTCTCCAACAGTAGGATGAACTGAACCAAAACCCCTTAATGAAGCATAACCCAATGCAGAAACAGCTCCAGTTTGTCCTCTTGTTAAAATTTGTAGTCTTTCGCTGCGTTTAGTAGGGAAACTTAAAGATTCTTTTGTAATATCTTTTGGAGGAGAGTTATCCTCATTGTATTCAATCATTAAACCTTCTTTTTTTAGATAATCAACTACTTTTGGTATCTCAGCAGATTCAATATTATCTATTTCCTGATTATCTATATCTGTATATTTTGCAAGAAATTCTTTTATATCATCATTACTTTCATCAACTAAATCAAAATCTATAAGACGATGAGTAAAATCATGTGTAGCTCCTAAAACTTGACCTCCGGGTATATCCTTAAAGCTAGAGGAAATCCTACGCATCACTCTCATCTGATTGCTATTAATTACAGTTGAGTAATGCTTTCTTGGTAAAGTAGATCTAAAAGCTCTCATCAAAAAGACTGCTTCCTCAGGACTTCCTTCAGCTTGTTTAATTGCTATAGATGCAAGATCTTCAGAATAAAGACTACTTTCAGACATTACTTGATCAATTAATCTTTTTAAGCCACTTTCTACTTTTTTAACATTTAATGTATTATTTTCTTTTACTCTATTATATTTAAGTCTTTTTATGGACTCATCAATTGCTTTTTGACCACCTTTGACTGCTACATAAGCCATATTAGTTCACCTTCTCTATTCTAGTTGTCCTTGGGATAGACATAATATTTGATTTATCATCCAAAAATATTAAGTCAATACCCATTGGATATTCTTCATTTTTTTTATTTCGAATGTTTATTAAATTTGATACATTAGCATATCCAAAATAATAGAAATTTTTAATACCTGGGCCATTTAATCTATATAATTTTTCGTTACTTAAATTTTTCACTTCGAGAATAATTGTTGCACTTTTATGAGGATTAATTAAAGTTCCAACTTTTGCTAACTCTATCGCTTCATCTACTTCTTCACTCGTACAATCATTTAATACAAAAATATAATCAGCTTTGTCTATAGTATCTTCCTTTGAATTTGTAACTTGCCTTATAAATTTACTTACTTCTTTCGATTCATTTGAGCAAATGTGAAAGGTCACTTCTGCATCTAAAAGCATATACATCAACGCATAAGTAGAGTCAAAAGTGATTAGATCAAATTCAGTTTTCACACTATTTGGTAAGCTATTTATTTTCCCGGGGTAGCTCATAGAATTTAATAATTTTCTAAATGAAACTTGAATATCATGTACTAAATCTAGCTTCATGCTTTAACCTCCTCGTCCACTGTCTCAAAATCCACTTTAGTCTTAGATAAAATAGCAAGCTCCATTTGTCTTTTTTCTTCTAAAGCAACTTCCATCTCAATCATTCTATTTTTTAATTCTTCATGTTTTGAAAAATTATTATTAGCTAAAGCATCTATTATTGCCATATCGTAAGCTAAACCCTTATTGTTGCCTTTCACTATTCCTAATCCAATACTGTTTTCAATTTTGACTTTAGCTTCGGTTACCAAAACTTCTCCTAAGTAAAAAAGTTGTTTCTTTGCTGAGTCTCTCATTTTTACCATTACTAAACCTGTATTTGGTTCTTCTATAGTATATATTTTTTCTTCTTCTTTTATTTTGTCAATGATTGGCTTAATCAAGCTAAAGTTTCCCTCTATCAAAACTTTGGTTCTACGTTTTCTATTCATTATTTCCCCACCACTTTTAGATTTTTACAATGAAGTGCTTCACTTAAGTTACATATTGCTCCATACAAAATTTCATTCTCATATTCCTTACTAATGATAATTTCAGCTTTACTCTTGAGCCTCTCAGGGCTAAAATATGTGCTTACTAGTATATCTCTATCATCAAAGAATTCTTGCTCTGTAGCAATTTCAATTATTCTATCAAACTTGCTAAGTTGTATAATATTTTTATAATTAATATTTCCATGTGGAAAAACCTCAAGCATTGAACTTTTTTGATAAAATCTAAATATACTACTATATTCTTTTTTTATTTCTCTTAATTTCTCTTGTGGTCCAAAAAGCTTTATCTTTGCGATATTTGAATAACTTATTCTTGAAAAGTACCTAATTTTCTTTGAGTTGGTCTGATAAAATGGAGGATAAAGATTGGATTTCTTTTTTGATATTAATAAAGTATTTAATTTATCAACAATAGGTAATACATCAGTGTGATACTTATCGATATAAGATAGCAATGTACCAATTTTGTATTCATTAAAAAAGTTTATAATTAATGGAATCTTCTTTTCAGTATCATAAATAACACCACCATTATAAAGAATGATCTTATTAAATGAGTTAATAGCATGCTTTGATAAGTTTTGCTCTATAATACCTTTATTTGTAATGAAGGTTGTTTTGTGTCCTAGTATTTTCCATGATTTAAGTGCAATAGTGTCTCTAAGCGATAACTTGCTAACTTGATTTCTTACAATATCTTCAATCCTAAATATAAGAAGCTGCATAATCTCACCCACTTTTTATTCAACTACATTGTATCAATTAGTCTATTCTATTTTGTTAAACAACCATGAACAATTGTTAAGTAAAAACAACAATAGCTGTAGCAAAAGGCTTTTTATTAAAAACTCATTGATTACAATAAAGATGTCCATGTCTAAAGAACCTTACATGCTTAAAACGAAATAAGTTGCAATAAAGATTGCAACCAAAATAGATAATAGAATTTAAATTATAGCAGTGTGTTTTATACTTATTACGGAATCTCCAATGATATAAGGACATGCAACTAATTAAAATCATATTAATCATATAAACGTTTAAAATACAATTCCAATGTTAGGTCTTTAGGTTGACTTACATTGTTAAGTATTCTATTTATTTCAAAAAGTAGTGTAAAATATTCTGTTTACATTAAGAAATCTTTTCACAAGTTGTATTGTCTGGAGAATAGGAGTCGGAGTTTGTGCTACCAGTTCAGCTTTTTCTGATAATTGCAAAATTGCTATAGCTTTTGAACTTGGTAAAGTACATTGTTATTATGCTAAGATATGCAAAGAATATTATAATATTAGTAATCTAGCTATATTCCATGGAAGTATTTCGCCAATTAGAGGATCTAACCATTATACTTATAAGAAATAGTAGAGTTGATGTTGTTATTTCTCATCTTGGAATGTTTAAGGATACACTAATCCCAACTTTATCTAAGATTTACAATATATTTAAGAGTGAGGGAGTTTTTATTCTAGTTTATCCTAGATTCTGGACATAATGTAGCAACCTGAATTCTACTGATAAAGAAGCTTTTAAGTAAATCACTTGAAAATAATGACAACTGGTTTGACTTTAAAAATCTAATGGCAGATATCATCTCTAATCTGGGTTTCAAAATTGTTTTTGTAGGCTTGATGGATGAATACTCTCAGATTGCTATGGGCGGTGATATAATAATTGGATCAAATATAGCAGTTTCAAAAGATGAGTATTACAAAAACCAATTTCTAATTTAGTGTTTGGAAAAACTAAAATAATCTGTAATACGCTTATCTGTAGAAAAATATAATTTAAAAAATAGGCTTTATTAAAATTATTTCTGCAACATTATAAAATCCTCCAGTAGATATTAATTAAAAGTTTATTATTTTAACTTTATTGTTTGCGGGCAGTAAAAAGCTTTTGTAATATAAAGATATAAGAAGGTGAAAAAATGTCACAAACACTTATTAAAACTGAAAAAATAAGCAAATTTTATAAAATGGGTCAAGTTACTGTCAAAGCTTTACAAGAAGTTTCTTTTGAAGTCTATCAAGGTGAGTTTGTAGTAATATTAGGCCCCAGTGGCTCTGGCAAAAGTACCTTATTAAATATTATTGGTGGCATGGATACTCCAAGTGAAGGAAAAGCCTTCTTTTTAGAAAAAGAGATAACTTCTTTAGATGAAAGACAACTAACGGAATATAGAAGACATCAGGTAGGTTTTGTTTTTCAATTTTATAATCTTATGGCGAATTTAACAGCTAAAGAAAATGTTGAATTAGCCACTGAAATTACAGAGAATCCGTTAGATATAGAAGATGTAATGAAGTCTGTAGGATTAGATGAGAGAATGAATCACTTCCCTGCTCAAATGAGTGGCGGAGAGCAACAGAGAGTTGCAATAGCTAGAGCTGTGGCGAAGAATCCTCTTGTCTTACTTTGTGATGAACCAACAGGTGCACTAGATTATGAAACAGGAAAAAAGATACTCAAACTACTTAAGGATATAAATAAGGATTTAGAAAAAACAGTAATAGTAATAACTCATAATGTTGCAGTTGGTGAAATTGCAGATAGAGTTGTAAAAATGAGAAGCGGTAAAATTACTGAAAACTACACAAATGATAATCCTGTAGATCCAGAGAAAATTGAGTGGTAGATATGAAAAACCTTGATAAGCGTCTTATTAGAATGATAAAAAATTCTAAAGGGCAATACATTGCTATAATAACTGTCTTATTGGTAGGAATAATGATTTATACGGCTTTAAGCATAGCTTCAACAAACTTAGTTTCTACTTTAGACAATTATTATACTGAAACTAATTTTGCAGATATTTTTGTTCAGTTATTAAGAATCCATGAAGGAGCAATTGAAAAACTAGAGGCTGATAATTCTATTTTACAAGCCCAAGGTCGACATGTAATAGAAGCCCCTGTTATAACCGCACAAGAAGATGAAAGAGTTATGGTAAGGATAATTTCAGTTCCAAATAAAGAGAGCCTTATTAATGATTTTTATCTAATTGAAGGTAAATTAATTGATAATAGCAGTGAAAAAATAATGGTTTTAGAACAATTTGCAAATGCTAGAAATATTAATGTTGGCGATACTATGAAATATCAACATGGCGGACGCCAGTATCAAAGTGAAGTAGCTGCTATTGTTGCAAGTCCTGAGTTTGTTTATTTGATGGAAAATGAACAGAGTTTTCTCCCAACTCCAGAAAAATATGGAGTAATTTATGCAAGTGATTCCTTTGCTAGTGACAACTTAGGCCTTGGTAGTAATTACAATGAGTTATTGCTTAATCTAAAAGAAGGAGTCAATGCTAAACAATTTAAGGATATCCTTGAAGATAGATTGGATAGTTTCGGAGTAATGAGAATTTTTACTCAAGAGAACCAACTAAGTAATCGAATGGTCCATGAAGAGATAAACGGACTTGAACAATCATCACAAGCAGTCCCTTTTATTTTTTTAGGAGTAGCAGCAGTGATATTGGCTGTCATGCTAAAAAGAATGGTTAAAACTGATAGAATCGCAATAGGGATTTTAAAAGCAATGGGTTATAGTAGCAAAGACATTGTACTGCATTATGTAAAATATGCCCTTAGTATTGCAGTCTTTGGTGGTGTAATAGGTTTGGTATTAGGGTTCTCTATTTCAGGTTTAATGACAGAAATGTATGTAGAGTTCTTTAATATTCCATTATTAAGTTTAGCTATTTATCCAAGATATATATTTCTTTCTCTCTTTCTGTCTAGTTTCTTTTGTGTAGTTTCAGGACTTTGGGGAGCAAAAGATATATTAAATATTTCTCCTGCTGAATCTATGAGAGCACCAGTTCCAAAGGATGGAAAAAGAATATTACTTGAAAAGTGGAAAAATTTGTGGAAAAAAAATCACATTCAGCTGGAAAATTGTTATTAGAAACACTTTTAGAAGTAAAAAAAGATTCCTGTTTATAGCTTTTGGAGTCGCATTGACATATGCAGTACTCCTGTTTTCTGTCTTTATGGGTGATATTTTTGATGCGATGCTAGTTGAACATTATGGCAATTTTCAAAAGATGGATTACACAGTTGATTTCAATAAACCACTACCTATTGGTGAACTGTCTGACTTCAGAGAAATTATAGGAAGTGAAATGGTTGAACCTAGAAGTGAATACCCCTTTGAGTTTGTCAATGGCAGACAAAGTCAAATTGTTAACATTATTGGGCTAGTACCTAATAGCATTTTTTATACATTTAAAGACTTAGAAGAAGATACTTACTCTATGCCAAATAGTGGTTTAGTAGTATCTGAAAATCTTTCCAGAAAGCTTAACGTTAATATTGGGGATCAAGTAACTATTAAATCATTTCTACCTGGAAGAGATGATGAGTCTGTTAGAATAACAGCAATAACTAAACAACTTTTCGGTATAAATGCATATATGCCTATAGAAAGAATGAATAATCTTTTGCTTGATGATGGTATTATGACTGGGGCATATATCAAAGGTGGTAAAGAAATACTGACAGATATTAAAGATGTACCTGCTGTTTCAAATATTTTATCTTTAAATGAGATAATAGAGGCTTTTAGAGAGTTCATTGGGTTAATAATAATATCTATTGGCTTTATGGTTATCATGGGCGGAGTGCTTGGTTTTGCAATCATATTCACAGCTACTACTATGAATATATCAGAAAGAACTAGAGAGTTTTCTTCTCTTAGAGTAATGGGTTTTAGCAAAAAAGAGATATATAGTATTGTTACAAAAGAGAACTTTATCATGTCGATTGTAGGTATCATAATGGGTGTACCATTAGGTAATTTATTCTTAGACTCTATTGATAAAGCTTTTAGTAACGATCTTTATACTTTAAATTTAACACCAGACTTTTCAAGCTATATCTTAGCAGCACTCGTTACTATAGTCTTTATAGTTTTGGCACAACTAGCTACTAAGAAAAAGATAGATAAATTGGACTTTTTAGAAGCTCTAAAAAACAGAGTCGTATAGGGGGACATTATGAAAAAGTTATTAAAAAATAAGAAACTATTAGTTGTTGTTGTAATAATTATCCTATTAGGATCTGTAGGGGGATACTTTCTATATAGTTATCTAAATGCTCCTTCAGTTGAAGTATCTACTGTTAGTCAAGGAAAATTGGTTGATTATGTCTCAGAAACTGGTACTGTTAAAGCTTACAAAAATTTAAGAATTAGCTCACAAGTTAATGGAGTAGTAGAAAACATTTACTTCAAAATTGGGGATAGTGTAAAAAAGGATGATACCATACTAACTGTAGCAGCAACTGACATAGATCTTCAAGTGCAAGCGTTGTACGCTCAACGACAAAGACTAAAGTCTTTGCATAATCAGCTAGTTAACCCCCCTAATAATCAAATAGAGAATATGGAACTTGAAGTACAATCATTAGAAAAACAAATGGCCCTTGCTAAAGAAAGGTATGATAACAGCATAGTACTTTTTAACGAAGGAGCCATAAGTAAAATAGAATATGAAGAAATAGAAAGTGCTTACTTATCAGCAAAAAACTCTTATCAAATTGCTGCTAACAACTTAGAAAATTTGAAACAAGGTGGAAATAAATACGAGAAAGAACAACTTGATTATCAAATTAGAGAAATTGATTACAACATAGCTAGAATGAAAAATAATAGAGAGTATTATAGTATTACAGCTCCTTATGATGGAGTTATAACTTCTATGAACATTAATGAAGGTGAAGTTGTAGTGCCAGGAAACCCTTTTGGAGGAATGGCTAACTTAGAAAAACTTTACTTATATTGTGAAATTATATCTAGTAAACTAGAATTATTAGAAGCTGGATCAAAGGTAGAGGTTCAGCATGAGCATCTTGATCAAACAAGTTTGGTTGTCAACAAAATTTACCCTACAGCTTTAGATAAACTTTCTGATTTAGGCATATCTCAAAAAAGAGTTGGAGTAGAGATTGCTTTACCTGATAAATCGTCTCTAAGAGTAGGTTCAGAAATAGATGTTGAAATAATAACAAGAGAAAAAGAAGATGCTTTGTTTATACCCAATGAAGCAGTTTATAGCCTTCAAGGTCAAAGTTATGTAATGGTAGTTGATGGCAATAAAAGTAGAGAAGTAGCTATAGAAACGGGTTGGGATGTTGTTGACTACACAGAAATCGCCTCTGGTTTAGAAGTAAACGACACTGTTATTATCACAAATTTATCAGATTTATCAGATGGAGGATACATTAATATAGATGAATAAGGCAAAAAAAGGGGGTGTCTCAAAATAGAATGAAAATTCTGTTTTGAAACACCCCCTTCATATTCATTGGTAGTGTAAAATCCTTTTGCAACCTTTTTATCAAGCTTTACACTAATTTTCTTATTCTTCTGATATTCTAATTAGTTTTTTCTCTTTCACCATAGATTTTTTACTGGTGTTTTTTAGCATTTGTAATCCTTTTAAGATATTCCTAAAAGTTCTCTAGAACTCTTTTGCCACCCCTTAGCAATAGTTCTTCTGCTGCCTTTTGAAACTGACTCACACATCTAAGTCTATGCTCCATATCCCTCACTGACTTTTTT
>JBKHBO010000080.1:0-5390 GCA_046542315.1 Clostridia bacterium | reverse complement strand
TTTATCACAACACCTAATGCAATGATATGATTTGTTATGGTTTTGTGTAGCTGGAATAGATTACGATTCAATACCAAATTACTATGAAGGTTTGGGAGAAGATGAAGTAATAGAAGACATAGAATCTTATGAACCAGATTTAATCGACAATGAATCAGAACAAAGTGATCAAGTTGCTGCTGGTGATACAGATGTAGCTGGTGAAGAAACTTCTGAAGAAGGTAGTTCTGTTTTATTTTGGGTTATAGTTGGCGTTTTTCTATTAGGAATTTTCTTTATAGTTAAAACCTTAATTAAACTTATAACAAAGCCATTTAAAAAGTAAAAAGAAATAACTAAACAGCATATTTTAATGTGCTGTTTTTTAATTCTAAAAAAATAGTATTACTAGGATAATAAAACACGTTAAGGAGGAGATAGCATAGAATTAGTATATTCTATAAACAATAAATAAACAATCGAAGAGTTTGAAGAGATTTTAAAAGGAAAGATTATATGTATTATATGTTTATAAGTAGCAGCTTTTAACAACTGAAATGAGAACAAGCAATATGATCCTCTAAAAGTTTAAGTTGAGAAAAATATTGCTCAAATATATTTGCGTGAGCAAAACAAAGTAAATTGAAATAATGTCTGATAAAACAA
This sequence comes from Clostridia bacterium, assembly GCA_046542315.1. Classification (GTDB taxonomy): domain Bacteria; phylum Bacillota; class UBA994; order PWPR01; family PWPR01; genus PWPR01. The sequence goes on along the minus strand of JBKHBO010000080.1, from coordinate 4,745 downwards.
TCTAAGAAAATAGATCTAGCAAGCCTATTGTAATAAATATTTTTTCAAGCAGAAAGAGAGTCAGCAAGGGCAATATAAGTCATGTTACTCGAATACAAGCTTATATATATGCAAAAAACTTATAGGCTTTGGTATCAAAGATTTCTTCTTATAAAAAGTTTGAAATAAAAAAGACTACTTTACCAACTTATGGTAAAGTAGTCTTGAATTTGTTTAATATAGTTTATAATGGTCTTTCATTACTTGATATAGGTTAAGCTCCTCAAGCTTGTATTTTGGAGCTAAGAAGGTTACTGTAACTACTCCTGGAGCTCTTCCAATCTCAATTGTACCAGTTATGGTAGCTCTGTTTTTAACTTCTGCCATTGTCATATCAAAAAGCTTAGCAGCTCTTGATAAACCATTGTCAATAGCTTGATTTAAGTCTGCTCCTGTTCCAATAAAACTAATCGGAGCAGTTTCTTCTAAGTCCTTGACCTTCCATTTGTTTGCTAACTCTTTAGCAGATTTTAGCTCATCTTCTCTTATAGGTTTTGCTAGATGAGGTAGGTCTTCTTCTAAAGGTAGTAATAATGGGCCTTCAAGGCTTAATCCCTTAATAACTTTAACCTTTAGCTCTATGACAGCTGAAACGTCAGTTGTATGACCAGCTATTTCTCCATCACCTTGCATAGCATGAGCATCTCCTACATAAATTCCTCCACCATCAACTTTAACAGGACATATTAACACAGATCCTTCTCTGACTTTACTTATGTCCATATGGCCATCTGTTCTGTGTTTTTCTAGCTCTTCTTCACTTAAAGCATATTCATGCGGAGCATCTACTAGAAACGCTCCAAAGTCACCTGCGTTATGTGAGTCAGGAAAAGGTTTAGAAGGAGTAGTTCCTAGCTGTCCTATAAACGGTCTCATTCTTGAAATTGAACCAACCAAATCATGCGGCGCAAAATTGACTATAGGATTTTGTTTAGAATTATCAGGTAAAGCCATAGATTCTTTTACATTCTCAGCAGCTTTATACGCTGCTTCTTTACTTAAAGTTACTCCTAATTCTCTTTTTTCATTAAATGCAATTGTATAACCATGCGTGAATTGGAAAGGGGATATCTCTTCACCACATTCAAGACATTTAACAGATTTTGGTCCTACACCAACTAATTTAGTTCTAGGATTGATTGTGTCACAGTGAGGACATTTTGCTGCTACAAAAGGATCTCCGATATAATTATCATCAATAGGTTTGTCATTTCCTGAAGCTGTTACATCTGAGGTAACATTAATAGATTTAATGTAGACAACAATAGCATCTCCAACTTTTGCATTTTCTACACTAACTGGAGTTGTAACTTCATGACCACCTTTAATTGAAGGAGTTATCATTGGTCCCCAACAGCCTGGAGCAGTATTAGCTACAATTGTTCCACCATCTTTTACAGGTCCAAGCATTTCTTTATTCGGATCTAATATGCCATCAGTGAATTGGTTAACAAATACAGTTTGTTTACTCATTAGCAATCCTCCTTATGATCAGTAAATTCTCTTAAGATTTCAATTCATCATACTTCGCTTTCAATTTTTGCATATCTTCCCATACAGCTCTTTTTCGACTAGGGTCACGCAACAATGCAGCTGGATGAAACGTAGCCATCATATAAACGTTTTTCTTCTCAAACCATTCACCGTGTTGTTTTGTAATTTTGAAACTAGGATCAATAAGTGTTTGAGCTGCTATTCTCCCAAGACACAAGATGATTTTAGGACGGATTAGTAAAAATTGCGCTCTTAAATAAGGCAAACAGGATTCTTTCTCTTCGGTTTTAGGGTCTCTATTATCAGGAGGCCTACATTTCACAATATTGGTAATATATACTTCAGATCTAGATAATTGAACTGCTTCTAAAATTTTATCTAGAAGTTGACCAGCTTTTCCAACAAAGGGTTCACCTTGGAGGTCTTCATTCTTACCAGGTCCTTCTCCTACAATTAAAAGGTCAGCCTTCTTGTTCCCTTGGCCAATAACAACATGTGTTCTTGCTTGTGAGAGATTGCACTTATGACAATTTTGTATTACTTTATTCAATTCATTCCAGTTCATTTATACAGCTCCTACTCTAATATAGCTTTAATCCTATACCTTAATAAACTCTAATTTTAGTATACAAGCAAATTATTATTCTTTCAAGAAGTTGGCTTGATTGATGATTCTAAGATTATTAAAAAGATTTTTTAGTTTTTGTATTTTTACTATAAACATAGTCAAAAAAAGCAATAAATAGTAATGCTGCGGAATAGCCACCTATAATATCACTTGGATAATGAACCCCTAGATATAATCTGCTATAAGCCATAAGCAAGCTGTATAAAATTAGTGGGATAATAGCTCTTTTGTCTGCTTTGAATAGATATCTATAAAGAAAATATGCAAATACAGCATTAACCATGGTGTGACCACTGGGGTAGCTAAATGAGGTGTACTTTACCAAAGGTGCTAAGTTAGGTCTAGGTCTTGACACAATGTATTTGATTATTGTATTAAAAATTGAGGCAAGTAAAATACCAAGTGAGAGAGGCAACTTGTCTTTAAAGAAGAAAAATATGAGTACACTAAAAGGAATAAGGAATCTATACGAACCAAAGTGAGTAAAAGTTTTAAAAAAAGAATTAAGTGCATCTGTTCTAGTTTCTTCAATGACTTCTAAAATAGATATATCGTATTTTGTGTTAAAGATAAATATGGAGAATATGAGTAACATCAGAGATAAAAGTAATTTTTTTTTATCCAAAGCAAATAACTCCTCTACAACAATGATTATTTTGATTATACTTTATTATAAAGGTTATTAAAATTAATAAAAAGAAGATATAGTGATTAGAACAAATTTTTAATAGCTAAAAAAGACTACTAAAAGAAGGGTAAAAATGAAGATAGAAAAATTTTTAAGTGTATTGGGTGATATTGATTTTTTCATAGGAGTCCCTGATTCCAAACTTAAGCCTCTTTGTAATTATTTAATCAATACTTATGGACTAGATAACAAGCATCATATTGCAGTTAATGAAGGAAATGCAGTAGCTATTGCAGCTGGCTATTATTTAGCAACAAATAAATATCCATGTGTATACTTGTAAAATAGTGGATTAGGTAATATTGCATACCCAGTTTTGTCTTTAACAGATATAAATGTTTTTGGCATTCCGATTATATATATAATTGGTTGGAGAGGGGAGCCTGGTATATTAGATGAACCACAACATTTAAAGCAAGGAGAGGTCACACCATCTCTCTTAAGTACTCTAGGCATTGCTTATGAAGAAATCAATCAAAATATTACACTGGATGAGCTAGTTACAAAATGGAAGTATTTATCTACACATTTATCAAATAATGAAAGTGTAGCTCTATTAATAAAAGAAAAAAGTTTAGAATATGATTGCAATATTCAAATTAAAAAGGAAACTAATTTAAAAAGAGAAGATGTATTAAAAGATATTTTAAGTTGCTCTCAAGGAGATCTACTTGTTTCTACAACCGGTAAGACATCTAGAGAAATCTTTGAAATTAGAGATAAAAATCAAGAGACTCATAATCAGGATTTTTTGACTGTAGGCTCAATGGGACATGCTTCCAGTATTGCTTTGGGAGTATCACTCCAGACAAACAAGAGAGTATGGGCTATTGATGGAGATGGAGCAATGTTAATGCATATGGGTGCAATGACAATGATTGGCACTAAAGCTGGGGATAACTTTATTCATGTGGTTATAAATAATGGTGCCCATGAATCTGTTGGAGGTCAACCATCAGTAGCTACTAAAGTTGACTTATTAAAAATTGCTTCAGGGTGTGGTTATAAAACTACTTTCAAAGTTGAAACAAAAGAAGAGTTGCGAGAAAAGTTGAAAAAGGTTAAAACATAATGGGGCCAGTTTTTATTGAGATAATTGTTTCTACAGGATCAAGATCTAACCTAGGTAGGCCTAATATCATACCCAGTAAAAATAAAGCGAACTTCATGAAATATATTGAACAAGAGGTTTATATAAGCTAAAAGAAACTAACTTAGCTTCCTTTCAGTTCAAAATATCTACTAATATAATTATTGCCTTCATAATCAAAAGTTTCTATCTCGCCATTTATTGGACTTAACAAGAGATACAACTTTTGATTATTTTTTTCTCCTATATATAAATATGAGTTAGTTATAAAATAATTTCTCTCCAGATTGAAAGACAGAATTGATTTTGTTGAAAGAACACTAACATTATCAAAATCATTATCTTTAGCTATACCAATACCCTCATGATATGTATAAACAGGTTTAGTAGATAAAATAAATATAAAAGTAATCACGAATAAAATAACGGTAAAGTAGCGGAATTTATGTCTTAGGTTCTTTGACTCTTTTTTCAAATTGATCATCGAAACTACAATATAACTAATTATCACACTTATTGGTATTGTAACATCATAAACATCAGCATAAACATAATGTGATAAAGAGTATATACCAAATACCAAAAGGCTACATAGAAAGATCTCTATAATTATTACAGCTTTTTTGTTTTTCATTTTTACCACCTTAGTGTATTTATAGAAACATTTTACTATAAATACTTCTTTTAAGCTAATAATTTTAATAGAAGTTGAAATACAAAAACTAACTAGAAATTATATGTAGAATAAATGAAAAATAAGACTATCTAGGTAATTGTAGAGTTGTATGCTTAATGTTTACATACCT
>JBKHBO010000004.1:0-70996 GCA_046542315.1 Clostridia bacterium | reverse complement strand
TTCCACAGTATTGCTTGTTAACTTTTATGTGTCCAAGATTTTATACCAGATCCAAAAGTGTGATATAATAAAGTCTATAGATTTCTATTATATATAATTGAAGTTAAGAAGAGGTGATTCTTTATGTCAATTAATCCATCGATGGTCTGGATAATTATAATATTAGCTATGGTTATTGCAGAAATCATAACAGTAGGATTTTTCCCAATCACAGTAGCTGTAGGTGGTATTTTTGCATTATTAATTTCTTTAATTACAGATGTAATTTGGGCACAAGTATTAGTTTTTTTATTTTCTTCAATAATATTTTTTATGTTTCTAAAGCCATTGATTAATAAACTGTTTCCTCCAAAAGAAGGTACAAAAACGGCTGTAGAACGTCTTATTGGTCAAACAGGTGTTGTTATAAGTAAAATTGATAATAAGAAGAATATAGGCCAAATTAGGGTTTCAGGAGAGATTTGGAGTGCTAAGTCTAACGATGATAATGTGATTATCGAAGAAGATTTAGCGGTAGAGATAATTGATGTTCAAGGTGTTAAAACCATTGTGAAAAGAAAGTAAAGGAGAAGTAAGTTATGGAGAATATTTTAAGTTCTATATTAGGGATATTTTCTGTCATTATTGTCTTAGGAATTTTAGCAGGGAGTATAAAAATAGTAAGACAATCAGAAGAAGGTATAGTTGAAAGACTCGGAAGATTTCATAAAAGAATGACAAGCGGGTTAAATTTTCTAATTCCATTTTTAGACAGAGAAAGAGCAAGACTTGACATGAGAGAAAAAGTTATTGATTTTCCACCTCAACCAGTTATTACCAAAGATAATGTAACAATGCAAATAGATACAGTAGTTTATTTTCAAATTACTGATTCTGTAAAGTATACATATGAAATTTCAAATCCAATTCCAGCCATTGAAAATCTGACAGCTACAACATTAAGAAATATTATTGGTGAGTTAGACTTAGATGAAACTTTGACATCAAGAGATTTAGTAAATTCTAAATTAAGAATAATTTTAGATGAAGCTACAGACAAATGGGGAATAAAAGTAAATCGCGTAGAACTAAAAAATATTATGCCACCAAGAGATATTCAAGAAGCTATGGAAAAGCAGATGCGAGCTGAACGCGAACGAAGAGAAACTATTTTAAGAGCTGACGGTGATCGTGAAGCAGCTATAAGAAGAGCTGAAGGAAATAAACGCTCTGCAATCTTAAATGCTGAAGGTGCTAGACAACAAACTATATTGCATGCTGAAGCAGAAAAACAAAAAAGAATTTTAGAAGCTGAAGGTGAAGCAGCAGCTATATTAAATATTAGAAAAGCTATGGCAGAAGGAATAAAATTAATTACAAGTGCAAATCCAGATAAAGAATATTTAGCTCTTGAAGCATTAAAATCTATGGAACATGTAGCTGATGGAAAGTCTACTAAAATTATATTGCCTAATGAGATGGCCAATGTATTTGGATACTTAGCTGGTTTGAGCGAAGCATTTAAAGATGATGACAATACAAATGTTTCAGATAATACAATACGACATGAAAAGAATTCAACTTTCAAGGAAGATCAAAGTGAAGATAAAAAGGATATTAGTAAAAATTAAAATAATGATAAAATTATAAATAATAAAAATAAACGGCAAAATTGGAGCTCCATATTCGCTTTCTGAGCCGTTTTATTTTTTTATAGGTGTAAATATACATGGATTATAATTGTAATAATGCATCTTCATTATATTTTAAGTTATAAGCACAATAAATTTCTCTAATCTAATACTTTAGATATTATTTCTTATTTATATGTTAATTTTTTGTTTTTAGAAGTATGAAGCAGATAGAAAGAGTAAGTGAAATTATTTATATTAATATTTACAAGTTTTTGTTTTTTAAATGAAAGAACATATTAAAAAGATATGTAAGTTATTATATCTAAAGTTATAAAGTAAAAGGATATAACTAACTTTTTTTAAGTTTATTATAAAGTGTAGGACTTGCCTGGAATGACTTTATATGTATTAAAGCTCAAATATTTACTATAATTGAATCATTTTTTTTTAAATTTGTTAAATAATATAGCGATATTAAAATTAATGTGATATAATTAGTGCGTAAAATAATAATTTTACGCACACAAGGAGTGAAAACATGAAAGTTGAAAGAATTATCGAAGAATTCATTCAGTATTTAAGTCATGTTCGTAATTACTCTCCCCTAACGATAAGTAATTACGCTTCAGATTTAAAATTGTTCTATGGTTTTCTTGATGAAAAACTAGAAATTTACGATTTAGAAGATATTGATGACTTTGCAATTATAAAATTTATTACATATACAAAAAGAGAATTAGAAAACTCTCCTTATGCCTCTGCAAGAAAACTAAGATGTCTAAAGTCTCTCTTCCGTTATGCTTTAGAGAGAAACTATATTAAGCTTAATCCTACTGCCACTATTAAAGAGCCAAGAATTGAAAAGAATTTACCAACTTATCTAACTTTAGCAGAAACAAAAACATTACTAAATTCTATTGATGGAAAATTCGAAGAAAGAGATTTAGCTATCTTTATGATATTTCTTTTTTGTGGTGTCAGAGTTAGTGAATTATCAAATATTGATTTAGGTGACATCGATTTTATTGAAGAAACACTAAAAGTAACTGGTAAAGGTAGTAAGCAAAGACTGATACCTTTAAATGAAGTTGTGATTAATGCGATAGAGGATTATATTAATGTTAGGCCCCCCTCCTCTTCTTCTGCTCTATTTTTGTCATATAGAAAAACAAGACTATCAGTAAGAGGTATACAAAAGATTGTAAAAAACTATGTTAAAGATAGTGGAATCAAAAAAGATATATCACCTCACAAGTTGAGACATACTTGTGCTACAATGCTATATGATGAAGGTACGCTTTTAGAATTAAAAGAACTACTTGGTCATGAATCTGTTGCTACAACTCAAATATATGCACACACAAACACTGATCAGTTAAAAAAATTAACATCCAAAAATCCTTTATTAAAAGAATTAAAAAATAAAGATAAATAACAAAAAGAGTTAAAGGAAGATTTTGATGGCATCAAAAAGCTTATTAAGAAAATTAATACCTATAAAAAGAGCTATAGGTGACTTTGATATGATAGATGATGGAGAAAGAATTGCAATTGGCATCTCAGGAGGAAAAGATTCATTAACATGCTTATTTGCACTTAAGACTTTACTTGCTACTTTGCCTGTGAAGTATGAGTTAATTGCTATAGCAGTTGATTTAGGATGGAACTATGTAGAAAGTAATAAATACAGTTATGATGAAATAAGACAATATTGTACGGATAATGACATCAAGTTTATAGTTGAAAAAACTCAAATTTCTGAAATTGTATTTAAGCATCGTGAAGAAAGTAATCCATGCTCTCTTTGCTCAAAAATGCGAAATGGAGCCTTAATAAACCGCGCAGTACGTGAAGGCTGTAATAAAATCGCCCTAGGACATCATTTAGACGATGTGATAGAAACAGCTCTTATGAGTATGTTTTTTTCTGGAAAAATTGATGCTTTTATGCCAAAGGCATACTTAGATAGAATGAAAGTAACATATATAAGACCTCTTGTTTATATGCGAGAAAAGGATATTATAAGTATAGCAAAGTCTTACAATTTACCTGTAATTAATATAAATCTATGCCCTGCTGATGGTAACACAAAGAGGCAATATGTTAAAAACCTTATAAAAGAACAAGAAAGTTTTGATCCAGAAATTCCACTTAGAATTTTTTCAGCTGTTAAAAAAGATATTTGGAAAATAAAATAAATTAAAAATACCTACTTTAATTAAATTAAAAGCAGGTATTTTTTGTATGTTTTAAATTTGACTTTTATATTGACAAAATATTTTGCACAGCTTCATGCATCCGATCATCGACTATATTCTCGGTCTTAATTTTCTCTAAATCTGTAAAAGAAATTTTACCATCAATAATACCAACCATTCTACCGCTTTTACCATTAATTAAAGCATTTACTGCTTCAAAACCAAACTTTGTGCCTAAAACTCTGTCTACAGTAGTCGGTGTTCCTCCTCTTTGAACATGACCTAATACTGTTAAGCGAACTTCCATACCTGATTTTGCCATTACATTATCTGCAACTTCTCTTCCACTCGCAGCTCCTTCAGATACAATTATTATATGACTTTTTTTCCCTTGCTCATATCCTCTTACAATTCTTTTAACAATACCGTCGATGCTCCACTTATATTCAGGTGAGATAACACTCTCAGCTCCAACTGCAACAGCTGACTCACAAGCGAGAAACCCAGATGTGTTACCCATAACCTCTACAACAAATATCCGCTCATGACTCAAAGCAGTATCTCGTAATTTGTCAACTGCCTCTGTAATAGTATTTAAACTAGTATCAGATCCTAGAGATTGTTCTGTACCGCTAACATCATTATCAATAGTTGCTGGAATTCCAACTACATTTATTCCTCTTTTAGTCAATAAGTGAGCACCTTTCATAGAGCCATCGCCACCTATAACAATAAGGGAGTCAATATTATTTTCTTTTAAATTTTTGACTGCTTTTTCAAAGCCTTTGTCAGTTTTGAATTCCTCACTTCTAGCTGTAAATAGCATTGTTCCTCCACGTTGAATAATATTCCCAACATCTCTCGCTTGTAATTCAACAAAGTCATTTTCAATAACTCCTTTGTATCCTCTTTTAATACCTACAACTGGAATAGAATGATATAGAGATGTCCTAACAACAGCCCTTATAGCAGCATTCATACCTGGTGCATCTCCACCACTAGTTAAAACTCCAATTTTATTGACTCTCATAAAAAATCCTCCGCTTATATATTTTAATCTACTTGGGCAAGATACTTGACATTATATGATTATCTTTGCTATTATAATAAAGGTCTTTCAATAAAGGGGTGTAGCTCAATTGGTAGAGTAGCGGTCTCCAAAACCGTTGGTTGCGGGTTCAATTCCTGCCGCCCCTGCCAAAAAAGAAGCAGCTATTTAGCTGCTTCTTTTGTTTTTAAACCAGCTTTATAAAGGCTTAAAGCATTTTTTGCTGTATTGTATAAATTTATTTCAGTATTTTTGAGAGCTTGTTCTATACTTTCTAGCGAATTATTAATAGAAAAAAAAGAAATATTATTATCTTGATTTTTAAACACTTCAGAATCAACTTTTCCACTAAGAACTAAAGTAAAAGCATTCACCTTTCTGGCTCTATCAATCAAATAGCCTGGACCTTTCCCAAAAAAAGATTGACTATCAAATGCACCTTCCCCAGTTATAACTAAATTAAATTCTCTAAGAGTATCTTCCAGATTTACAATATCAAATAAAAAAGAAGCTCCCGACATTAATTCAGCATTCATTAGCACTCTTATAATTGAAGGTAGTCCTCCAGCAGCTCCGTCCCCTGCTTTGTTTCCTATTTCTATATCATAATTAGCTTTAAAGTGGTTATAAAATAACTCAGATAAACTTTCACACTTAGCTATTAGTTTTTCAGAGTTAGCTCCTTTTTGCTTTGCATATGTATAAGCAGCTCCTTTATCACCAAGCAACTTGTTATTTACATCACACAAAAAAGTTATTCTTAAATCTTTAGGCAAATTATCTAATTTAGAATAATCTATAGAATTAAGACTAAATAGTTCCTCTGGAGTTTTTAGCTCCTCTTTGTTCTTATTATAAAACTTTACTCCTAATGCTCTAAGAATTCCAGTCCCTAGATCATGAGTTGCAGAGCCTCCTATCCCCAAAAATATCTCCTTGAAGCCTTTTTCTATAGCTTTTCGTATTAATACTCCTGTTCCAAAACTAGTCGCTTCAAAAATCGTTTTAGGAGAAGGGTCTATTAAATGAACACCACTTGCTCTTGCCATTTCTATATATGCTTTATTATTTTTCTTATCCACCAATATTGTTGTCTTTATAGGGTTTCCTAAAGGATCTACAGTCCTAAGTTCATTAATTTTTGTATCCAAGAACCTATGCCATACATCTAAACTATCTGTTCCCCCATCAACCATAGGAACTTTTAATAAATCCTCTTTGTCTATGCCTGTTTCACAGGCAGCCTTTTCAACAATACTAGTTGCTTGTGTTGCTGAAAGGCTACCTTTAAAACTATTCATTGCAATTAATAATTTCATTTTAATTTTCAGGACTTGTTTCTTCACTATTAATTATCTCAATAGCTGCTTCCAATACTTCTTGGTCAGTATCTTCAGAATTTAACAATTCTTCATCAAGTTCAAAGTTTGGAATGATTCCTTTCATATCAATATCATTTCTATCTGGTGTTAAATATGTATGTGTTGTAATCCATACGTATGATTCATCAAGCAGTTTGAATCCACTTTGCATACTAGCTTTACCAAAGGTATTATATCCTATTATCTTACCTCTATTATTTTCTTTTATTGCACCTGATATTACTTCAGAAGCTGACGCTGACCCATGATCAACTAAAACAAACATTGGATGATCATACTTTGCATCTGTTTCTGTTTTATAAATATCTTCTTTTCCATCTACATCTTGAGTCATAAATACAGTTTTGTCAGCATCTAAGAATAAGTCAGCAATGCCTAAAGTTGCTTCCAAATCTCCTCCTGGATTACCTCTTAGGTCAAGAAGAATCTTCTCTGCTCCTGCGTCCAGAGCTTCAGCTATAGCAGTATCTAGTTGCTCTACAGCTATTCTACTGAATGAAAATAAACTAACATGAGCAATATCCTCATCTTCTCCAGCAAGTTCCCACTCAACAAATGGTATCTCAATAATTTCTCTTTCTAATACTACATCTTTTAATTCACCATTGTTGTCAGAAGACATAACTGTTAGAGTCACTTCTGAGCCAGGCTCACCCCTTACCATTTCACCTACTGTGTCTATATCATAATTCTTAATAGATTCACCATTAACACTTGTTATAATATCTCCACTTTTTAATCCAGCTCTATCAGCAGGAGTACCTTTATATGGTGATACTATTTTAACTACACCTTCATCTACTACAACGACGACACCAATTCCACCGTATGTTCCATATAAACTGGTTCTTTGACTACTTTCAAACTCACTCTTTGTCAAATATCTTGTATATCCACGATCTAAGTCTTGTAATAAGCCTTTAATTGCTTTATCAGTCATTTTCTCAGGTTCAATTTCATCATAAACATGATGCTGATCAACTAACTCATATGCTTGTATAATTTTCTCTAAGTTTAGCTCTGTGTCATAAGTTTCACCACTACCATTTTGATAGCCCAAAAAAGTTCCACCGACAAAAAATAATAATAACAGAAATACGTATAAGACTTTATTTTTTTTACTCATAATATCACTCTCTATCTTTCAAATGTTCCGAAAATAATTGGTTTGCCACCTTTTACAACCGTACTACCTCTTGAAATAAGCATTTCCATGTTTAGATCATAATCCAATATCAATATATCAGCATCAAGACCTATCTTTAAACTTCCTTTTTTGTGATTAATCTTTAAATTATTAGCTACATTTGAAGTTGTAATCTTCAAAGCTTGCTCAATAGGAATATTGTGTTTTGTAATTAAAGCTTTCCATAAATTGAAAACAGTTTTCATTTCCCCTACTTTTAAGCCTATAAGATTACCTTTACTATCAAATTTTGGTAGGCTTCCATTTCCATCAGAACTTACAGTAATGCCTTCTATATCGGCTCCTTGATCTAATAAATACTTAACTTGGCCTATAGCCTTTTCACTAGCTGTAATATCGATTCTACCACCCATATTAATCAATTCAAGCCCTTGGTTAAGTAGATGCTCTGTTCTTCCCATGTGTGTAGGTAGAAATTGTTTTATTGGTATATCAGTTTCTTCAACTATATTAAAAATGTAATCAATACCTTCCTTTTCACTACCAACATGAAGGTGAACTAAACCTGCTTTTCCGCTTAACATACCTCCTACTCTTGTCTGAGCTGCTAATTGCTTAATTTCATTATATGTGGGTTGTGAAGATCTGTGATCTGAAATTGCTACTTCTCCAACCCCTATAACTTTGTCAACAAATAGTAGATCTGTCTTAACTGAGCCAGTGAGCGTTGGTACTGGGACCTCATAACTACCTGTATATATGTATGTAGAGATTCCTTCTGCTTCTAAAGCTTGAGCTTTTGCCAATAAAGATGACATCTGTCTTGTTGTTCCATCTGTTCCCAAACAACCAACTACTGTGGTTACTCCTGCTTCTAAAGCTTTTGTTAAATTCAGCTCAGGTGTTCTTGTCTTGGGGCCACCTTCGCCTCCTCCACCTATCATATGTACATGTCCGTCTATAAATCCAGGAACAGCTATTAAATTATCAGCATTAATTATTTCACAATTTGGAATTTTAGTTCCATCAATTTCATTTTCAATAGCAACTATTTTCTCTCCTGCTATCAATATATCTTTAACTCCTAAATTTTCAGGAGCGTAAACTTGGACCTTTTTGATTAATTTAATCATAATATCTCTCCATAAATTATCTAAATTTTTACTATTCTAAAAGAGGTTGACTTAATGTCAACCTCTAATTATATTTGGTTCTACTTAACTTCTAAATAATTAGCAATATTTGCGTTTGAATCTTTAATTCCTTTAATTAAAGGTTTCTTAGATGTCATCAATGTTGTGATCCCTGGCCCATGACCAGCTAAAACACAATCACTATGAATTACAACTCCAATTGTAACTGCTCCCTCTAGATAACCTCTTCCAGTTGTAGTATCACAATCATTTAGTAATACGATGTCTCCAAAACGAAGTTGGTCAAGACCAAACTCTTTATATGCTTTTGGATCAGCAGTCATAATATCATAGTCTCCACGATATGCATTAGAAGATCCTATTCCAGATCCCATCAAATAAGCAGGGACTTGAGTTGCTACAGGAATTTCCATAACACCTTCATCATTAACTTTGATATTTAGTTTTTCAAAAAGTTCTGGATCTGTATTCATAACTAATACATCTTCAAATCCTTCTATTTCTAATCCTGTTCCAAAACTCTTAATTAAAACTTTATCCCCAATAATCATCTTTTCTAAAGTTTCCTCAGGGAAATATACCATAACATGTTCAGCACCACCATGTTTACCAGTAACATAACCAGTATCACCTTTAGCATCACCTGAGACAACTTTAGCAATATTACCAACGCATGCTAAAACATTTAATCCACCATTTTCATTCTCATCTTTAAGTTTTAATGTCACACCAGGCTCTACATGATCAGCTTGAAAACCTGTACAAACGTCACCTATCTTTTTATTATAAGTAATACCACCAGTGCCAGGCAGCACCTTTGGAATCCCTGTTCTTGTGTCGATTCTGTATGGGCTCCGACGTGACTTAGGGTGAGTTACTTCACCTTGAACTGAAACCATTACTAACTTGTCTTTATTATATTTAACCATCACAATACCTCCTTAAGTATTAACTACTATATATTCTACCAAAAACTAACTTCTCCTGCATTTTATTTGATATTAATTCTATAACTATTAGTTACCATTTCTTTGGTTGGTAATATTAGTTTAATATTAATCTCATACTCATCTAACTCAACGGAGTCATCAATATCCCACTCTAAAACTGCACCTATAGAGACTTCATCTTTCATTAAGTCTACAACTTTTCTTTTTGATAAAAGCACATCACCAGTACTATTAATAGCTTCCCATTTAAGTATTGCTGAAGGAAACTCATTCTTTGTATCATTTATTACATATATATCTAGTCGTATTAAATCACCATCAGTATAGTGTTCAGAAGGCCAATCCATTAAAACACTTATTGGCTGCATCGTACTTTTGGCTGCATAATATGCTTGCTTAGGTCGATTATAGTAATCTACTAAACTTTCAGAAACAACCAATTCTGGGTCATTAAAGAAATATAAAAAACATCCATTATATGATCTAAACTTATATCTTCGCCATAGTTCACCATAAAACCTTACTAACCTAGCCTGAAAGTGCTGAGTTGCCATATAATATGAAGATGCTCTCTCATAATTCCTTCTAGGAATTTGAGAATCTATACTCTTGATATTTCTTTTATCCACATCTAATGTACCTGTCCAAGTGCTTATAGAGTCTTCATCTAAATTCCTACTCATTTTAATCATCGTAGCTATCTCAGGATAAGCTGGGAAACCATAAGAAGTTATTATATTAGTACTTGTATCTGTTTTCCCAATTCTATTTAATGCAGATTTAAATTCTTGGAATCTATTTGAAACTTGGAATCTCCAATCTAGTATTCTAACTAAACTGAAATAACTATGACTTCTCAAAACAAGTTTGCTTTTTTCTATTTTTTTTAGAGTTTTATACATTTTATTTAACAGCAATTTTCTAGTAAACTTATCTTTCAAATTATAAAACTGTGAGTCAAAAATACTAGGTGTTGCGAATATAATTATTGAAGGGTTTTTATGCAATTCTTTTTGGAGCTGAACTGACTTTTTTAAAATTTCTCTATCATCCATTTTACTAGTACTAAAATTAAAAGGTATATCCTGCCAAACCAACAATCCATTTTCATTACATATTTCGTAAAAGTCTTTATTTGCAACATGATGAAATAATCTTACACAGTTAAATCCTGCGTCTAGTATAAGCTGTATATCTTCTTCTAGTTTTTCTCTAGTTATTTCGCTCATGTAATAAGAAGTTGGTAAGTAATGAACACCTCTTAAAAATAATCGATGATTGTTTATCTCTATTTTTCTATTGTTATTATTTACATTTCTAAATCCAATAATATCTTCATGACAAACAACATCCAAATCTTCGCCCAAAACTGTCACTTTTAATTTATACAAATGTGGAAATCCCTGTTCCCAAGGCCACCAAAGTCTAATCCTGCCAACTCGAAAATTGAACTGAGTATAAGAACTGCCTTTTTTTACACTGGTTATCTCACTACCTTTAAATTCCTTTCCTTCAAAATTATAAGGAGTTAATGTCCAATCTAAGATGCCATCAAAAGAAAATTCACTTACAGTATTAAACTTAACATTCATATCAGCAAATCTATTCTCATATAACGTGTAGTCAATATTAAATGCTTTAATATAACAACTATCGAAAACGTCTAATTCAACTTCTCCACAAATCCCACCATATATCTGTGCTGAATTTCCATACTCAAAGTTACTATATATACCCGTAAAAGGATCACTTTTTTCACT
The DNA here is from genome assembly GCA_046542315.1 of Clostridia bacterium. GTDB lineage: Bacteria > Bacillota > UBA994 > PWPR01 > PWPR01 > PWPR01. Next base: position 59,744 of record JBKHBO010000004.1, on the reverse strand, counting down.
TATAGGCCAGCTAACTTTTAAATAAAGAAAGTTTTCTCCAGCTTTTAAGTATTTTGAAATATTTATTTTTGAAATAGTAAAATAAGTGCTACCTTCTACTACAAAATCTCCATTAACATAAAGAGAAAATTGATTAAATACATTTTCAAGATTTAATATATATTTTTTGTCTTCAATTTCTCCTTCTAGATTAAATGAATTATAATAATATACTATAAATTCATCATTATTAAATCTCTTATCTAAATTCCAATTATGAGGCAGTTTTACGTCATACCAATAATTAGCACTTTCTTTAGAAGTATAATAATTTTCTGAAAGAGGGGCTTTTTTCCCTGGCCATGCCTTCCATGTGCCGTTTAATTTTATTTTTTTATTTTTCATCTAAAAACCTCTCTTAATCAAATAATACTTTAGTTACTATTTTTCACATGGATTATTGCAGTTCTCACATAAAGCTTTTTTACCAACAATAGCTTTCTCTTGCTTTAGTTTCTTTATAAAATCTAAACATTCTAGTACTTGTTCATCGTTTCCTTTAATAATAAAAGTTGTAGACCCTAAGGATTCATTAATTCCACCTGCTGCTATTGCATTAGCTTCTACGTCAAATAGTGTTCTTAAGGCTTCTAACTCAGTAAAAATATTAGCATCAGAGATGACAAAAACTCCACTTTTTTTACCTATACTATAATCAATACTATCAATGCCTGTATACAAATTGACATCCTCAAGAGAAGGAACTAACTTTTCCATTCCGACAGGAATTATTAATGTACTACCTGCTGAAACAATATGGCCATATGATTTGCCTATTGTACCTCCGCCTGCTCCTGCAACCATAATACCAGCTCTTCCATATAAGTCAAAACCATTAGCACCTTTAATGAATAAATCTTCTTTTCCAAATGTCTTCACTACATCTAACCAATTTTGGTCACTTTTTTCACCTTCAATAAGGACTAATGGATCTTTCCTATATTTTCCATCAGTAATACACGCAACTCCATTAGTAACAATTCCTGCTGTGAAAACACTTTTGTCTTCAAGAGTCTCATCTAGAATCTCTTCATAAATAAACGCATTGGTTATCCCATTAGCTAAAATAATCTTATGATCTTTGAAAGCATCTTGGAATAATTTGGTCTTTACTAATCCTTTTGCAATTAATCTTCTTGACTCTGCAACATTTAGTGTAACTTGTAAAGTTTTTAAACTCATTTTTTTTCACCTCATAATCATTATACATTCAATTTTTTTAGAATCAAAACATATTTATCTAAAATTTAGTATTGAAATCAGTCCATATTTTATGTATAATACCTCTTGTAGTCAAAAAAGCAATAGAAATCTTTAGCTAGATTATTGAAATTTATTTTTATAATTAAGTGTTGACCTGACTATAAACATGTTGTATAATAGACAACGCCGGTCACGGGGTATAGCGCAGTTTGGCAGCGCGCCTGCCTTGGGAGCAGGAGGTCCCAGGTTCAAATCCTGGTGCCCCGACCAATAATAAATCGGCCCCATAGTGAAGTGGTTAACACATCAGCCTTTCACGCTGAAGACGCGGGTTCGAATCCCGCTGGGGTCACCACTAGGGCCTGTAGCTCAAGGGTAGAGCATTCGGCTCATAACCGAACGGTTCCTGGTTCGAATCCAGGTGGGCCCACCACTAATAAGTTAATAAATTTTTAAGCCAGTGTAGCTCAATTGGAAGAGCAGCCGACTTGTAATCGGCAGGTTGCGGGTTCGAGTCCCATCACTGGCTCCATATTTTTTTGGAGAGATGCCCGAGTGGCTAAAGGGGGCGGACTGTAAATCCGTTGGCACAGCCTTCGCTGGTTCGAATCCAGCTCTCTCCACCATTTTTTTTGGTTGTTGGGGCTTGGCCAAGTCAGGTTAAGGCACCGGACTTTGACTCCGGGATGCGCTGGTTCAAATCCAGCAGCCCCAGCCAATAATTTAATATGCGAGTGTGGCGGAATTGGCAGACGCGCTAGACTTAGGATCTAGTGTCTTCGGACGTGGGGGTTCAAGTCCCTTCACTCGCACCAACTTGGAACTCTTTTTTGAGTTCCTTTTTATATTTTAAAACTTATAGTGTTGGATTATATGATTATATTAAATTTATTTAAAACTAAAATCGTTGTAGTAAACACATCTGTGTTATAACCACAACGATTTTTTTATATGGTGGAGATAAGCGGGCTTGAACCGCTGACCTCTTGACTGCCAGTCAAGCGCTCTCCCAACTGAGCTATACCCCCATATTATTTACTATAAAATACTACTGGATATTTATAAATTATGCAAGGCCAATACCGTAATTAAATGCTTTTTCTAAAGAATTTTTATCCGTATTAACTTCACCTTTTTCATAAGCTGTTACAACTAATGGCTGATGATTTTTCATATTTAAATAGGAAAATGCCATTTCAAACATCAAAATAGTTGGAATTGCAGTTTGATAATCACTAGCACCCATAGTTATTATCACAGCTGCTTTTTTATCTTCTAGTTTAGCGTATTTATAAAAGCTATACCATCTATCCATAACTAACTTTAGTTGAGCTGTTGGACCCCACCAGTAAATTGGAGTTGCAAAAAGCCACAAGTCTGCCTCACTAAAGTCTCTAGAAAGCTCATCCATATCATCATTATGAATACAGTTACCAATATTTTCAGTTTTACAGTAATCACATGCTTTACATGGATTTATATCTAATTTATCTAAGTACACTTTTTTTACAGTTGCGCCTTTACTAGTTAAACCTTTTATACATTGATTAAGTAATATGTCAGAGTTTCCATTTACTCTTGGGCTACTTGCTAAAGCTAGAACTTTCATAACAACCTCCTATTAATTAGATCCTGCTACTATTAAGATTCTTTCAGTTAAATCAGTTGGAGCATCTTTAGTAAAGAACTCGTATACGCCTTCTACTACAAAGCCACTGCTTCTTAAATGTGAAATTACTTCACTTACTTCCCAAACTCTTTGTTTATGGGTTTCATCAAATCTGTTATAACAATCTAAAGAGCAGTCATATTTAAAAAGCGTAATATCCATCTCTAAAATGTTATTTTCAATATTATTATCCCAAATATATGTTACATTCTCTCTATCTTCAAAAAAAGTATTATTTCCATTCAACTTTGTTAATTTATATTTAGAACTAATATCAAAAATAAATTTACCCTTTTGTAGTAGATGTTTTCTGACATTTTCAAAAATTCTTAATAAACTATCATCCTCAAGAATATAATTAATTACATCACAAGTGCTTATTACTGCATCAAATTTTTTTCCTAAATCTAGTTTTGTAGCATCTTGATTTATTATAGGGAAGGTATTACCAAAGTTATTCCAAGCTATATTAAGCATAGCTTTAGATGAATCTACTGCGGTAATATTATAGTTTTGATTATGCAATTCATTACTAAGTTTGGCAGTGCCACAACCTAGATCTAATATATCCTTTTTAGAATCATTAAGAAAACTAATTATATATTTAGCCCAATCTTTGTAATTAATTCCCATCAATTCATCATAAAATTGAGCTAAATAGTCATATGCGTTATTCACTTATAACACCTCAGTAATATCTGCATCTCCCCAAAGTCTTTCTAAGTCATAGAATTCTCTTGTATCTTCTAAAAATACATGAACAACAAAGTCTCCATAATCAAGTAAGATCCACTGACTTTTTTCATCTCGTTCTTCTGCTTCAGGTAAAATTTCAAGCTTATCTTTAAAAGACAATTTTATATTATCTGCAATTGCCTCCACTTGCCTCTTATTAGCAGCTGACATTATAACAAAAAAGTCAGTCATCGCTGTTTGTTTCCTAACATCCATCAATATTGGTCTTTCTGCTTTAATTTCTTGACCATATGTAATTGCTTTTAATGCTAATTCTTTAATTTGCAAATTTGTGCCTCCTATACTCTATTTTTTTATTTTATTTATATAACTAAATCGCTTCCAATGATAATAACTATATCAGCATCATCATTATTATTGCCTACATATACATTATTTTGTGCGTGAACGATACTTGCAACATACTTTGCTATATTATTTTCAGTGTAACTAACTACTTCCGTTAAAGGAAGTTCCTTCTCATAATCTCCTGCAAATGATGCATTAATAAATGAGTATTTATTTAACCTATCTATTGTTTTTTCTACTATATCATTATTTCCTGTAGAGTTATATACTTTAATACTTATTTCGCTTTCTATTCCTGGCATCAAATGGTCTTGTATTATTTTGTTTAGCTGATCCCGATCACTATCTGATACGACCCAGAAAGATCCACTATTAGAATAGTCACCTGGGACAGTCATCATTTCAAAATTTTCATCAAAGTCAAATCCTATTGCAAAGTCTTTAAACCATCCTACCATATTTGATGGGGGTACATTAGTTACTACTTTATCTGACACTAATTCTTCTATTTTGTTAACTTTTAGCAAATTTGTAGGTTTCATTAACTGTTTAATTGCAGCTTTTATAAACATTTGCTGTCTTTGAACCCGGCCAATATCTCCTAGACCATCACCAGATCCATCAGAGTTCTTTCTCCATCTTAAAAACTGCTCAGCCTTATCACCATCTAAAGTTTGTTCACCTTCTTTTAAATTGATGTATAAGTCCCCTGCCTCATCAGTATAATTCATATCATAAGGAACATTTAGAGGTACTCCACCAATCAGGTCTACGAAATTGTGTAATACCGAATAGTCAACTCTTGCATGATAATGGATATTTATCCCCAAAAAGTTTTCTACTGTTTTTACAGTTAAAGGTATACCTCCATAAGCATGTGCATGATTGATCCTTTGTTCTCCATATGGATTTTCTGTATTGCGATAATATCCTGGGATATCTACTATTGTATCTCTTGGTATAGAGATTCCCAAAAGCTTTTCTGTAGAAGGATTGTAGCTAACCAAAACAATTGTGTCACTTCTTCCTGGGTTGCTATCAATACCTAAAAATAGTAGATTTATTGGCTCATTTTCGAGAAGTTCTTCTTCAAGCATTATATTAGGTTCATTATAAACGTTATCTATAAACGACCAGAATTGAAATCCTCCATAAATGCCAATACCTATAATAACTATAAATATTACTAAGAATATTTTTTTTAAATATCCATTTTTCTTTTTCATTTTCTTCACCTTTGATCCATTAATCTTTAATCTTTTTTCATATGATGATATATGTAGTTTCTTGCCAAAACTGTCTTGGGATCAATATACTTATTACTCCTTATTAAAGAGTTGATAACCCTATCCATAATTTTGACTACTAAAAGGTCTAAGTTTATTCCAACTAAATCTCTTAGCTCATCAACTTCTGGATAATTTCTAAATGGTTCAATAAGATCAGCTACATATACTATTTTTTCCAATTTGCTCATATTCGGTCTTCCAGTAGTATGATAAAATATTGAATTGTACATATCTATATCCAAATCTTCATACTTTGATTTAGCTATTTCAGCACCTACAGGTCCGTGAAGTAAATCAGGCGCATATTTTTGGGTTATTGAAATACATAAACCTAGCTCTTTAGCTTTTTTTATCATATCATTATCATTAAAATACTTACCACAATCGTGTAGCAGACCTGCTAATTCTGCTCTTTCGATGCTACAACCATAGATTTTTGCTAGCTTTTTTGATGTATTCATTACACCAACTGAATGTCTCATCCTATATTTTGATAGATTTTTACTTATATCTTTTGCTATCTCTTTTTTATTCATTCATCTAACCTCTATATAAATTATTCTTATCAATATATTGGATTACTTTATTAGGTATTATATATTTGACTGATAAACCTTTTTTTATTTGTTCTCTAATGCTAGTTCCAGAAATATCTACAGTTGCTAACTCTAATAGATTAATATTTTCTTTATAATTATTGAAAAAATCCACTTCGATTATTTCAAAAATGTCATAACCTTCTCTTGGAAAAGCAATTATCTTGAAGTCAGTGATAATTTCTTTAGCTTTATACCATTTTGGAAAATCAGAGAACATATCTGCTCCCATGATAAAATAGAAGTCACTATTTGGTCTATCTTCTTTTAAAGTCATTAATGTATTATATGTATATGAAACATCTTCTCTGTTCATTTCAATATCAGATACACTAAACCGATCATTATCACTAATAGCTAATTCACACATATTATATCTATGATGTTCTTTACTAATAGCTTTATTTTGCTTATGTGGTGGTTTATGTGAAGGAATAATAATAACTTCAGATAAATTAAAAGCTACTCTAGCATTTTCAGCTATATATAAATGTCCATTATGAATGGGGTCAAAAGTTCCCCCAAAAACACCAATTTTATTCATGTACTACTCCTTACTTAGAGTCTGGGAAGTATTCAAACATAATATTATCAAATCGAATAGTATCTCCTTCTTTGACTCCCATTTTTTCTAACTCCTTTATAATACCATACTTTTTCAATAAACCTTGGAATCTATAAAGTGATTCTTTACTTGCAAAGTCAGTTACATTAGCTAATCTTTTTGGTATTTCACCACTAATAACAAAGATATCGTCAACTAATGTAATTTCAAAGCCTTCATCTAGTAATTTAGGTGCTCTAATGACCATTTCAACGGGTTCTTTATCCGTTTCTTTTTCATTTGCTTCTTCTAATGAGACGTAAGCTTGCCTCATAAGTTCCTTGGTATTATAACCAGTCACAGCTGAAATAAGAAATACTTCATGCCCTAAATTTTCAAAATAGTCAATTACATCTTGTACTAATTCTTTTTCATTAATTAAATCAAACTTATTTAGAGCAATTATTTGTGGTAATTTACTCAAATCTTCTCTATAAGAAATAAGTTCATTATTAATATCATGGAAATCATTAATTGGATCTCTTCCTTCAAAACCAGATACATCAATTACATGTATTAAGACCTTGGTCCTTTCAACATGTCTTAAAAACTCATGCCCTAAACCTTGGCCTTGTGCAGCTCCTTCAATAAGACCTGGTAGATCTGCTATAACAAAACTCTCGCCAAAATCTAGATAAACTGTTCCAAGCATAGGCTTCAAAGTAGTAAAATGATACCCTGCAATCTTTGGTTTTGCTGCTGATACAACAGACAATAAAGTAGATTTACCTACATTAGGATATCCAACTAATCCTACGTCTGCTAAAAGCTTTAACTCTAGTCTTAAATTTCTTTGTTCTCCAGGCATTCCATTCTCAGCAATGTTTGGTGCGCGTCGTACAGAGGTAGTAAAACTAGTATTGCTACGGCCACCTTTTCCGCCTTCTGCAGCGTAAAATTTTTGACCGTGTACTGTTAAGTCTGCTAAAAAATCTCCACTGTCATCATCATAAATGCTTGTTCCAGGCGGAACTTTTATAGTAATATCTTCACCACTACGTCCGTTTTTATTAGAACCTTCACCATGATAACCTCTTTCAGCTTTATACACTTTATTATATTGTAAATCAATTAATGTTCTAAGACCTTTATCAACTTCAATTATAACAGAACCACCGTCTCCACCTCTACCTCCGGATGGACCACCATGTGGAACGTATTTTTCTCTCCTAAAAGCAACGACACCGTCTCCACCATTTCCACCTATAACTTTTATACGTGCTTTATCTATAAACATTAGATAAGCCTCCTTAATAACTACTAAAAATAGTATAATATGAATTTTTATATTTATAAAGTTAACTTTAATCAAAAAACTTCCGGATATCCGGAAGTTTTATTGTTAGTCAGCAATATATTCAACTGGCAAAATTGATACCTTTTTTCTTTTTTTACCCATATGCTCAAATGCCACAACGCCTTCTATTTTAGCAAATAAAGTATCGTCTCCACCACGTCCTACATTATGACCTGGATGGAACTTTGTACCTCTTTGTCTAACTAAAATTGAACCAGCATTTACAAATTGACCATCATGTCTTTTAACGCCTAAGCGTTTAGCATTACTGTCTCTACCGTTTCTAGAACTTCCTACACCTTTTTTGTGAGCGAACAACTGAAGATTCATTCTAATCATGGAATTCACCTCCTGATTTATTTGGTGATAGTTTTAATTTCAATACTATCAGTATATTCATTAGCTATATCTTCTAATCCCATTAATAAAGTATGAGCTAATAATTGTATTTTTGAATTCTTTTCATCATTATTTAGTGATGGTATTTCACATATTATATTACCATCTTGTTCAGTATACTCAACAGAAACTTTTAAAATTTCTGTCATAGCATTAATAATAGTTATTGTAAGAGCCGAGACTGCAGCACATACAATGTCTTGTCCGTATTCAGCATAATCTGCATGACCTTCAATTTGAAACTTTTCGATGTGCTTGTTTTTTGAAGTATCCCAGAAAATAGCTCTAATCATATTGTTAACTAATTATTTCTGTAATTTCGATCATTGTATACGGTTGACGATGACCTTGCTTACGTCTGTAATCTTTTTTAGGCTTATATTTGAAAATAATAACTTTCTTATCTTTACCATTCTCAACTACTTTTGCCTTAACTTTTGCATTTTCTAAATATGGATTTCCTACTTTTAAATCTCCATCATTACTAATCATTAAAACTTTATCCATAGTTACTTCACTGCCTTCTTCGGCATGAAGTAATTGCATTTTAACCACATCACCAACTGCAACTTTATGTTGTGTTCCACTAGCTTCGACTATAGCGTACATGCTTGCACCTCCTTGTCTTAGACTCGCCGCCTTTAGGTAGCTTTCAAGAGCATTTTTGACTCACCCAAACCGAACGGTTTTGACCAAGCACTACGACTGTTTATATTAGCAGTAAATTGCTTAAAAAGCAAGCGTTTTTTAGATAATTTTAGTTATCGCATATGTCCTGTGAGTTTCTTCTATTTCTATTCTAACTCTTTCACCAACTTGATCTCCTGCATTAGGAATTTGCAGTACATAACCATTTACTCTAGCTATTCCAATATTTTCATTAGATTGGTGTTTCTCTTCTACTAATATCGTTAAAACATCTCCTTTATTCACAGGAAGTGCTTTGGCTTGCACACTCTCAGATGTGCCTGAGCTGACAATTTTCCACTCGCTTACATGTCTATTTTCAGCACCTCTTACATAAATAGTTCCTCCAACTTCTCGCTCTAATCTTTGAAGGTTAGAGCCACCAGAGCCTATTAATACTGCTGCAACTAACGGATTAACTTCTATTAGTATTGCTTCTGGTGTGTATGTTCTAAAGTAGTTTTTAATCTCGTTTTCTAAATATGTGCCAATTGCTTCTTCAGAAACTACTCTACCCGTTCCCTCACAATATGGGCATTCTTTTTGCATTATATCTGATAAGCCAGAACTCACTTTCTTTCTTGTAATCTCAATCAAACCTAGCTTTGTAATATCTAAAACAGTAGGCTTTGCTCTATCTTTCAAGAATGCTTCTTCTAAAGCTTCTATTACTTTTGTTTGGTTTTTCCTAGTAGTCATATCAATGAAATCTACAATAATAATTCCACCAATATCTCTAAGTCTCAATTGTCTGGCTACTTCTTCAGCTGCCTCTAAATTTGTTTTTAAAACTGTATCAGACAAATCGTTTTTTCCAACGTATTTACCCGTATTTACATCAATAACTGTCATTGCTTCTGTTCTATCTATAATTAAGTGGCCACCGCATTTGAGCCAAACTTTTCTTTTTAGTGCTTTATTAATCTCACTTTCAACACCAAATACATCAAATATGTTTCTTTTCTTTTTATATAAATGAATATTATCTTTTGCTTCTGGGGCTAAATCTTTTACTATAGATACAACTCTTTGGTATACCTCTCTATTATCAACATGGAAATTTTCAATATCACCATCGAAAAGATCTCTCACAGCTCTAAAAATTAGGTCTGCGTCTTCATGAAGTAATACTGGAGCTTTAGTTTTTACTGCTTTAATCTTAATTTTCTTCCATAAATTAATTAAGAATGTATAATCTTGTCTAATTTTATGTTCACTAATTCCCTCAGCAGCTGTTCTAATGATCAGTCCTACATCTTTTTTTGATATCTTGTCTCCAATTTTTCTTAATCTTGCTCTTTCTTTGCTATCCTTTATTCTTTGAGAGACTCCTATTTTCTTCTCAAGTGGAGTTAGTACTAAATATCTTCCTGGTAATGATATTTTAGAATTGACTCTAGCTCCTTTAGTTCCAATAGGCTCTTTAGTAATTTGTACAATTACATCTTGGTTAGGATGAAGCAATTGGTTAATTTTCTTTCTTTTATTTCTTTTTTTTCTAACGCCATTAATAACTGTATTCATAGTTAATGCATTTGTGACATATAGATATGCATTCTTTTCAAGTCCAATATCAACAAATGCTGCTTGCATACCTGGTAGTACGTTTGTTACTTTTCCTTTATAAATATTTCCTGCTATTCTATGATGATCAGCATTTTCAAAATAAATTTCTTGCAATTCGCCATTTTGCATCAATGCCAATCTTATCTCTCTTGGGGTTACGTTTACAATAATTTCACCTGGCAAAAAATTCCCTCCTTAATTTCTAAGTTGATTAAGAAGTTCAAAGGGTGCAATATATTGCCCTAAATTTTGGCCATACATTTCAGTTTTCAAAATCCTGTAGCTGTTAAGATTAAATCCACTGATACGATTAAAAATTTCAGTAAATTGACTAATTTTAAAATTTCCTCTTTGCCCAGTTTGCAATCTAACTGAGAGTTGATTATCTTTTAGTTCTATATTATGTATATAACTTCGAATATTAATCTTAATAACTCGCCTTCTTCTTCTTTTCTCAACTATAATTTCTTCTCTTTCTAAAATTTTTCCTATCGCTAATTTTAACTCATCAATCTTATTATCTTCGATATCAGTGACAATATAGTCAGCAGTTTCTATCCAAGCCATTAGTTTTGGTGCGCCTATTACATGTTCTTTTGCTTTATAAAACTCAATGCCTTTAGTTGAATTAGCGTTTAGTATCTCTACAATCTTATTTGGTAACATCTCTTTGGTTAGTTCAAGATCTAAATATTCCGCTAAACTTTCAACACCGAGTTCTAAGGGACTAGAAAACGATATCTTTTGATGTGGGTTATATCCTTCGCTATAAGCAACAGGCATTTGGGCCCTAATAATAATTCTATTAATAACTTTATGCATATCTCTGTGTGAGATATATTTTTGCTTTCCTTTTTTACTAAATTTAATCCAATATCTCATCTTTATATTTCCTTTGCAAGTTTTGTAACTACACTTAAACTTGGACAAACCCCGCAAAAAGTACAACCCTCATCGCGACAATCTGGTGTTACTTCTTCATTTAATGCCTTATTATATTCATCCCACAAAAATTTTTTATCTACTCCACTATCTAAATGATCCCAAGGCATAATTTCATCTTTGCTTCTAGTTCTATTTGCATAAAAATGTTCATCTAATCCACACTCAATAAATGCATCTTTCCATCTTTGATAGTTAAAAAACTCATCCCAACTATCAAGTCTTGCACCATTTTCTACTACTTTTTCCATCACATCGGCTAATCTCCTATCTCCTCTAGCCAAAACTCCTTCTATATGACTGACATAGGCATCGTGATAGTTAAATTTGATGTATCTTTTTCTCTTAAGATTAGCTAATATTAACTGTTGTTTTTCCTTTAATTCCTCTATAGTATTTTGTTTTACCCATTGAAAAGGGGTATGTGGCTTGGGAACAAATCCTGCAACACTAATCGTAACTTGCATAGGTCCATTTTTTCCAAGTCTGGCTACTTTTTCTGCTAAATCTACAATTGCTAATAAATCTTCTTCTTTTTCGGTAGGTAGTCCAATCATAAAATATAACTTACCTCTACTCCATCCATTTTCAACTGCAGCTTTTACTGTGTCTATTAGGTCCTTTTCAGTTACTTGCTTGTTTATAAAGTTTCTCATTCTCTGAGTCCCTGCTTCTGGGGCTAGTGTTAAGCCTGTTTTTCTAACTTTTTGAATTTCTTTTGCTAACTCAATATCATAAGAATCCACTCTTAGAGACGGTAATGAAATACTAACATGTTTATCCTCAAAGTCTTTATTTAAGTGCTTTAGAAGAGGTGTTATTTGCGAGTAATCACCTGTACTTAATGACATTAGAGATATCTCATCATAGCCTGTATTTTTATATACATCTTTAGCTTGGCTTTGTAATGTATCTACATCGCGTTCTCTTACTGGCCTGTATATAAACCCTGCTTGACAGAATCTGCATCCCCGTAAACAACCTCTAAAAACTTCTAAAACCATTCTTTCATGAGGAATATCAATGTAAGGTATTATAGGGTTTGTAGGATAATCAATCTTATTAAGATCTTTGATAAATCTTTTTTTAACTCTATCTTTGCCTGCTTTTGACTTAATACTTGAAATAGTTGAGTCTTCATTATATTTAAACTCAAAGTGCTTTGGTATATATACTCCTTGTATGTCTTTGATCTCTTCTAGATATTTTTCTTTAGAATAACTACCTTTTTTATGTAGTTTATATATATTTAGAATCTCTATTAATACTTCTTCTGCTTCACCTAATACTATTATATCAAAAAAAGGGGCTATAGGCTCAGGATTAAAGGCACAAGGCCCTCCACCTATAACTATTGGAGCAGAATCATCCCTATCTTTTGCTTTTAATGGCAATTTTGCTAGCTTTAGCATATTAATTATTGTTGGAAAGCTCATTTCATACTGTAAACTAAATCCTAAAAAGTCATATTCAGCCAATGGTTTCCAATATTCTAAACAAAATAATGGTAAATTTTGTTCAATTAGCTTTTCTTCTAAATCAAAATGAGGTGCAAAAACTCTAGAAGCTAAGACATCTTCTTGACTATTCAAAAGATTATATAGTATTTGAAATCCTGGATAAGACATTCCTATTTCATAAACATCTGGGAAAGCTAGTGCAAATTTTATTTGTATTTCATTGAAGTTTTTGTGGACTGAATTAACTTCATGTCCAGAGTATCTAGCTGGACTTCTAATTTCATTTAATAATTTAGTAATTTCTTTTTCCATCAATAATTCTCCATCCTCATAATATCTTTCTAAAACTGTATCTTTTTGTGCCTCATACCAATGTTTAATATGATTCCAAGAGCAATTGAGTTTGCTAAAAACGAAGATCCACCTAAGCTTATAAATGGCAAAGGCAAACCTGTCACAGGCATCAATCCCATAGTCATGCCAATATTAACCAAGCTATGGAATAAGAACATGCTCGCTAGTCCAATTACTACATACGCTCCATATAAATCTTTAGCTTTAATGGCAATCTTAATAGATCGATAGATTAAAAGTGTAATCAAAATAATTACTAGGGCTGCTCCTAAAAATCCAAAACCTTCACCAATTGCAGAAAAAATAAAATCTGTATATTGTTCTGGGATAAATTTTAAGCTTGTCATGCTATCATCTGAAAAGATTCCTTTTCCTGTCAAATTGAAAACATATGTACTACTTTCTGATAAAAAGCCCCAATTACCCGAACCTATAGCTATCCTTGATTGTATAACATTATATGCTGCACCCAAAGGATCTGATTCTGGGTTAAAAAAAGTTAAAATTCTATTTCTTTGATAATCCTTTAATAATGTCCAAACTATAGGTGCTGCTACTAATGAAGCCACTCCAGTAGCAATTATATACTTCCAAGCAATTCCTGCTACAAACAATAATACAATAAGCATAAAAACTAATACTAAAGATGTACCCAAGTCTGGCTGTAGGTAGATTAGCACTATAGGTAAAGCACCTAGAGTAACAGCACTTAAAACATTAAAGATACTGTTAATATTATTCCTTTTACTAACTAAATACTTTGCAAATCCTAAGACAAAAAATATTTTTGCAAACTCTGATGGTTGTAAGGAAAATGAACCAATAAAAATCCACCGTTTAGATCCTTTAATCTCAGGCCCAAAAAACAAAACAAAAACTAGCAACAGTATAGATACAGCTAATAAGGCATAGGCTGTTTCATTAAAAACCCTATAATCAAGAAAAAGTAAAATTGCAACTACTCCATAACTTAATAACACCCACATCAATTGACGTTTTACTGCCGATGTAAAGTAAACTCCATCTGAAGCAGTAGTTGCTGCAACAGCAAATAAACCTATGATTGATAACAATACATAGATTACTATTAAAGACCAATCTAAGTTTTTTAATAGTTTTTTATCAAAATCAAACACTTTTATCTCTTCTTTTTAATTTCTTTTATAGCTAATTTTGTAGATAATGTAACTCCACTGCTTTTTTGTTCAACTTGCATTTCAATATCATTTATATCAATTTCTACATATTGTCCTACAGATTCTTGAATTCTCTTTTTAATTTGATTCATAACTTCTGGTGAAACTTTTAATCTATCAGCCATTAAAACATTATTGAGTCTTGCTTTTGCAGTGTTACCACTATTTGCTTGCTTTTTCTTTCTAAAAAATTGAAATAACATATATAACACTCCTATCTATTGTTGCGCAAACAAGCTGCGTAACGAAGCAAAAAAACCTTTAGGTTTGTCTTTTAGGTCGATATATGGAACTTCTTCACCTAAAACCCTAGATGTTAGATTAATCAGAGCTTGACCTGCTTTAGAGTCATCTGATCCTACAACTGGTTCTCCTTTATTTGTGGAGATGACAATATTATCATCTTCAGGTACAACACCTACTAGTTTAATAGCTAGTATATCGCAAATATCTTCAACACTTAGCATATCACCACGTTCAACCATTTCAGGTCTCAATCTGTTTACAATTAATCCTATATTATTTATTCCTTTAGATTCTACTAGTCCAATTACACGGTCTGCATCTCTAACTGCACTTACCTCAGGTGTAGTCACTATTAAAACTTGATCTGCCCCAGATAAAGCATTCTTAAAGCCTTGTTCAATTCCTGCAGGGCAATCAATAATTACAAAATCAAATTCACTCGCAAGCTCAATTGTCAATTCTTTCATCTGCTGTTCATTTACAGCATCTTTTTCTCTTGTTTGTGCTGCTGGTAACAAATATAATCCTTCATATTTTTTATCTCTGATTAAAGCAGAGTTTAGTCGGCACTCTCCTTCAACTATATCCACTAAATCAAACACAATTCTATTTTCCAACCCTAAAACTACATCTAGATTTCTAAGTCCTATATCTGCATCAATAAGTACAACTCTATAACCTTTTTTAACTAAAGCTGCACCTATGTTAGCTGTTGTTGTAGTTTTGCCAACTCCACCTTTTCCAGATGTAACTGTTATTACAATTCCCATATTTAACTTCTATCTCCTTACGTAAACTTTTTATCTTTACTTAATAGCACTATTTTATTATTTTCAATATGTGCTATTTCTAAATCATCACTTACATTCTTGTCATCATCACTTTTAAAAACTATTAGATTAGATATTCTGATTTGAGCTTGTGGTGCTCTAAACTTACTACAAGCTATTATTGCACTTTTATTACCTGAATATCCAGCATGAACAGTTCCTCTAATTACACCCATTACAATAATATTGCCGTCAGCGTGAACTTGTGCACCGGCATTGACATCACCTGTAATTACGATATGACCAGATACTTCCATAAACTGTCCAGATCTAACACTACCTATAATAAATTCAGTTTTTAATAATTCTGTTTCTTCTTCTGCTAATTCATTTTTATAAGATTTGTATGTTGATTTTACTTTTAGTTTTAACTCTTTTTCTAAAATATCTTTAATCTTTTTATAAAATTCATAATTAATCTTCTCTATTGTACTACTAATAATGAAAACTTCTGAATTTTTAAAAAAGTTAGCATTTTCACTAAGTTTCTTATTCAAATTATCTAATATTTCTTGTTCAGTAAAAGTGCCATTTATTAATATTTTCAATCCTTGTTTATCGCCTTTTAATGTTAATGCCTCTGTTGCCATCACTTACCTCCATATTAATCTAATATATCAGCAAAATATTCTAAGAAAATTTCTTTTGCAACTGGACCTCCAGTAGAGCCACCTGATCTGCCTTGTTCCACAAGTACTGCAACTGCTATTTCAGGATTATCATATGGAGCATAAGCAATAAACCATCCATGATTGCCCCAACCTACCTCTTGTGAGGTACCAGTTTTTCCTGCTATTTCAAAGGGGAATATAGGGGTATTACCTTGATGAAACTGCCAGTAACCAGTACCAGTATTTCCATCTTCACCGCCTCTTTCCATTATAACATCTTTCATTCCACCTCTTATTAAGTCTAAAGATTCTTTATCTATAATTATTTCATCAATAACTTCTTTTCCAAGATTTTCAACATTACCAGTAGCTTCATCAACTATTTTTTCTACCAAATATGGCTTATATAGTTTTCCAACATAATTGCCTTCAGCATTAATTTCAGCATTAGCTAGTACTGAAACAAACTGAACTATTTGAAGTGGATTAACACTCGTAGCTCCCTGCCCTATAGCTAATTGTGCTAAGTCTGCAGGCATAGGATTATTACCATATGATGTGAAAAGCTCTCTAGTTGAAATATTACCTGTAGTTAGACTAACAAATCTATCAAATCCAAATTTATCATAATATTCTTTCATCAAGTCCAAACCCATTTTTTCTCCAAGTGGATAAAAATATAGGTTACATGAATTCTTTAATCCTGCTCTGATATCTATAGGTCCGCCATGACCAGATCTATCCCAACAATACATTACATTATAATTAGACCATGTATTATTTACCCCGTGATATGTTCCATCACAATAAATAGTGGTATTAGCATCTGCAAAATTATTTTCAAGAGCTGCTAATCCAATAAGTGGCTTCATAACAGATCCAGGAGGTCTAGTAGAACTAGTTACTTTATTCATCATTGGAGAAAACCTTCTAATTAATTCATCATTTAATGCACTTTGACTAGAATAATATGCATAATTATCTCTATCTACTTGTGGAATTGAAGCACTAGCTAAAACTGCACCCGTATTGACATCCATTACAACAACAGCACCAGAGTTTGGCAGTAATTTCTCTGGATCGTTTGGGTTATTTGATAAAACTGTTTGCTTTGTTTTTTCAATAGACCTCATAAGAGCATCTTCTGCTACTTTTTGTAATTTTGAATCTATTGTTAGATATAAGTCACTTCCCGGAGTTGGCTCTATTTCACCAATTGCAGAAGTAGGTCTACCACTTACGTTTACTTCCACAAGCTTCCTTCCATCTTCCCCAGAAAGATAATCATCAAAAGACCTTTCTAAACCGTCATTACCAACTCTATCAATTTGATTAATACTTCCAATAATATGAAAAGCATAGTCTTGTAGTTTATATTGCCTAATCGGTTGAACTTCTACACTAACATTTGGCAATAGAGTTCTACTACCTTCAATTGCTGCAACTACTTTCATATCAACTTCTTTAATAGTTTTTCCGGAAATAGGGGCAATTCTAATTGGTTCATATCTTCGATAGTATCTCTGTGTTTCAATAATTTCATGAATAGATTCTTTTAATTCTTCAAGCACAAATTTACTGTTTGCTTTTACATATTCAAGATATTCTTCGTTATTATCCTCTATATTTTCGTACTCACTTTCAATTAAAAATTCTTCTTCTAATTTTTTATCAAGCATTAAAGGAGCTAATATATTGACAACTTCTTTAGTTTGCTCTTGAGAAATATATGTAACATTAATAGTATACCCACTAGTACTATTAACAACTACCTCACCATTAATATCAAACATATTACCTCTGGTTGCTGGAATCGAAAGGAATCTTAAGCTATTATATACAGCCTTTTTTGCATATTCTTGTCCATCTACTAGTTGAATCCAAATTAATCCACTTAATAAATATGCAGAAACTAAAAAAACTATTACTATTAAAATTTTTACCCTTTTTTTATCAATATTATTATCAATCACTGGATTACCTGCTTCCAATCATACTTTGAAATTATAAAAAATATACTCGTAACTGCCATATTATATACAAGCCTTACTAAAACATTTAAAATTGATAAATCATAAGGTGTACTTATGAAAATCATGCTAGTTAAAAAAAAGTATCCTTCTAAAAATACTGTCGCCAGTCCTACAAATAATAGAGCTATATTGAGGTTCTCATTGAAAAAATAATTCTTATTATAACCGATTATATATACAATAATAACGTAAATAAAAGTTGTTACTCCTATGTTGCTATAATAATATAAGTCTTTGATTATGCCCAAAATAAAAGCAAGATAGATGGTTTCTTTCTCCCCATAATATAATGCTACTAAAATTAGATATATCATAGGTATATTAGGAACCACTCCGTTTATATCAAAAATATTTGCAAAAAACATTTGAAATAGAGTTAACAAAATACCAATCAAATAAAAGAGTGGTTTATTCATCTTGATCACGTTCCATATTTTCTGGCAGAGGCGACTTTACTACTAAAACATCTTTAATCCTTGTAAAGTCAATAAATGGTTTTACTGTAGCTGTTTGTAATAAACCATATGCATCACGCTCTAAGGACTTAATTGTTCCAATTGGAATGTCGGGCACATAAAAACCACCAAGTCCTGTTGTGATAACTTTAGTATTTTCTTCAATTGTTGCTTCATGTGAAATATATATCATTTTTAACAAGCCTAATTCACTAACAGAACCCTCAATAATACCATCAAAGATTGCTTCTTCTTCTTCTCCTAAAATAGTTCCAGAAGTCTTTGCAGCAGCAGCAATGTTTTTACTAGGATCGATAAGTAGATGTACTGTTGAAGTGTTTCTTGTTGTTGTATCTATAACACCTATTAATCCTAAATCATATTCTTGAACTGCTATTACTGTCATCCCCTCTACTACTCCGTCAATCTCGCCTATATCTATTGTTAAAGAATTAAACCAATTGTTTGGGTCTCTTGTAAGCACTTTTGCATAAGATGTTTCAAAATTTTCTAGTTCTTCTGAATAATTTAATATATTGTGTAAATGATTTATTTCAAGTCTTGCTTCATCTAATAAAACTTGTGAAACTTTAAGTAAAGACACTTGCCTAGATAAGTCATCTCTCTCTTTTTGAACATCTCCAAAATCATCTATATCTTGAAATGTATTTGAAACAAATTCTGTTATAGAGGTAAATAAGCTTTGGATAGGGCGAAAAATCGTATGAACTACCTCCGATATAAAATCATTACTATTAGTTGTGTATATAATAGTAGAACCAATTAATATGGTTGCAATAATCAATATTAAAATTAAATGATTTTTCAAAATGTCTCGCATATTGTCCTCTCTATTTCTTTGCCTTTGTACTTGCTATATAATCCAAATACTTACCAGCGCCTATTGCTACAACAGTTAAAGGATTATCTGGTATAATGACTGACATTTCAGTTTCTTGACTTATTTTTTTATCCATTCCATATAATAGAGCTCCCCCTCCTGTTAATAACAAGCCTCTTCTCATTAAGTCAGAAGCTAGTTCAGGAGGTGTTTTTTCCAAAGTAGTTCTCACAGATTCAAGAATTTGGTTAATAACAGGTTCTAACATTTTTCTCACTTGTTTTGCCTCTATGGTTATAGTTTTTGGCAACCCTGTAACTAAGTCTCTGCCTCTAACGTCCATTTTCTTCTTATCGAATATTTCATCTTCTATAGCTGAACCAATTTCCATTTTAATTTCTTCTGCTGTAGATTCACCAATAGCTAAATTAAATTCAAGCTTTATAGCATTCACTATAACCTCATCCATAGCATCCCCGGCTACTCTTACAGATTCAGATACTACTATGCCCCCTAAAGAAATTAGAGCCACTTCTGTAGTTCCTCCTCCAATGTCAATAACAAGGTTTCCTTCTGACTCCATTGTCATAATACCTGCTCCAATAGCAGCTGCCATTGGTTCTTCGATTATAATTGCTTCTCTAGAACCAGCTTGAATTGTAACATCTTGAACTGCTCTTCTTTCAACTCCGGTCACACCACAAGGAATACAAACGACAACCTTTGGTCTGATAAATCCTCTGTTTTTATATACTTTGGATAAAAACTGATTTAACATTTGTTCAGTAACATCAAAATCAGCAATAACTCCGTCTAAAACAGGTCTAACCACTTTGATGTTTTTTGATGTCCTACCAACCATAGCTTTTGCTTCGTGTCCAACTGCAACCACCTTTTTAGTTTTTTCTTCTATAGCAATTACAGAAGGTTCATTAAGTACAATACCTTTTCCATTTATATATATTAAAGTATTTGCAGTTCCTAGGTCTATGCTTATGTATTTTGAAAAACTATCTAATATAGCCATTACATTTCCTCCTATTACATTAGGCCTTCTTTTTTAAAACTCATATAATCATTGTTACCAATAATTATATGATCAATTACCTCTATTCCAACAATTTTACCAACCTCTACTAATCTTTCAGTCACAGATATATCTTCTCTGCTCGGTGTTACATCTCCACTTGGATGGTTGTGAGCTATAATACAGTTAACTGCACTATGTGATATCGCCTTTTTAAAAACATCTCTTGGATGAACTAGGGAAGCGTTTGCAGTCCCTATATGAATTCTACTATAACGTATAATTTGATTCTTTGCATCTAATAATAATACCACAAAATTCTCTTGTTGTTTAAACCTTAATAAAGGTATTAGATAATTTGCTGCTGTTTTAGGGCCTTTAATGCAATATTTTTCTTTTTTACTAATTTGAGCTATTCTTCTAGAAAGTTCAAAGGCAGCTTTTATTGATGCAGATTTGGCATTTCCTATCCCAGGGATTCTCTGTAATTGGTTTGCTGGTATGGTTAATAATTCTTGTAGGGTATACTCTGATAAGACTTTATGAGCAAGGTCTATTGCTGTTACTAAATTGCCTCTATACTTATACCCAGTATTTATTAATATTGCCAATAACTCTACTTCACTTAAATAAGAAGCTCCATGTTTTATCAATCTCTCTCTGGGCCTACAATCTTCTGACATTTCTTTAATAGTATACTTTCCACTTACCACTTATTGGACACCTCAATATTGAATTTTGACAATAAATTAGCTAGTTCTGCTAAAGGTAATCCAACAACATTTGAATAAGATCCTTTAATTTCTGTAACAAAAATGCTTGCTTTTCCTTGTATGGCATAGCCTCCAGCTTTATCATATGGCTCTTTTGTATTAATGTAATTAATTAATTCATTATTAGAAAAATCCCTCATATAAACTATTGTTTCTATGATATCTTTTTCAACTCTTTTAGTTAAAATATCAAATAAATATATAGCTGTTAAAACTAAGTGTGCCTTCCCTCTTAAGATCTCTAGCATCTCTTTCGCTTTTTGCTTATCTTTTGGTTTGCCCAAAATAATATTATCAACCGTAACAATCGTATCTGCTGCAATGATTAGGCTATCGCCCTCAAACCGCTTTGATATCCACTCTGCTTTCCCTTTTGCATTATCTAGAACTTGTAACTTTGGTGGCAAATTATTTTTTTCAACATATTTGCTAGGTAAAACTATTGGGTCAAATCCAATTTGTTCTAAAAGCTGCTTTCTTCGGGGAGAGTTTGAAGCAAGAATTATTTGTTTCATCTAATACCACCTTTATCTCTTTTATATTGTTTATATTTTATCAGATATCACTTACAATTACAGAGTTGCACAAGGTTTAATCAAAAAAGAAAGGCAAAGAATTCTCTTTGCCGATAATTAACTTATTTATTCAATTATTATATTAAAAACTATTATTTATTATATTTACTTATATAATTGTTTCAAATGAGTTCTAGCTTCACCTACGGTATATAAAGATCCTGTTATTAATATTAAATCATCTTTAGTTGAAATATTTATTGCCTCATCTATTGCATTAGCTACTCCATCTATTTCAAATACTTCCTCACAATATTTTTTAGATTCTTTAGTTAAATTCGTTGTATCCAAAGCCCTGTAATAATCTGGTGCAGTAATGAAAACAGTTTTTGCTAAAGGAACTAAGTCTTTGACCATTTTTTGATAATTTTTATCTGATAAAATACCAAGGACTAAAATTATCCTTTTACTAAAGAGTTCTTTTATTGAAGATGAAATTACTTCTGTAGCTTGTTCATTGTGGGCACCATCTAAAATGATGTATGGGTTCTTATTAATAATTTCTAGTCTTCCTGGCCATTTAGCTTTAGCTAATCCAGATAAAATCTTCTCATTATCTATATTATAACCCATGTCTTTCATTAAAAAGGCTGTTGTTAAAGCCAAAGAGGCATTTCTTATTTGATGTTCTCCTAAAAAGGAAGTTTTATATACATTAGTCTTTTGATCAATCGTATATTCAAAAGTTTGTCCTTCAATTGAATAATCGATCCTTTTAACATTAAAGCTTTCTCCCAAAGCATAAAATGAAGCTTTTTTTTGTTTTGCTTTTTCTCTTATTACTTTTAAGGGTCCTTTTTTAGTCACTGCTATAACAATAGGTTTATTCTTTTTAATTATTCCAGCTTTTTCAGCTGCTATTTCTTCTAAAGTATCACCTAAAATAGCTTGATGATCTAACCCTATTGAAGTTATTAAACTAATTATGGGATTTACAATATTTGTTGCATCATAAGTTCCCCCAAGACCAACCTCTAAAACTACAAAATCGACACCAATATTTTTAAAGTACTTAAAGCCCATTGCTGTAACAATCTCAAACTGTGTAGGTTGCCCAGCTTCAGTTTCAGCGACCTTTTCTACTATAGGTTTTATCTCACTTACTAATTTAGCAAGTTCTTCCTGTTTTATTGGTTTACCATTAACTTGAATTCTTTCATTGAAACTTTCCAGATAAGGTGAAATGAAAAGCCCAACATCAAATCCATTTTCTAAAAGAATTGAAGCTAACATGGCTGAAGTAGAACCCTTTCCATTTGTTCCAGCTACATGAATTATTTTCAAGTCCTTCTCTGGATTATCTAAATGTTTTAGTATAGCAGAGATGCGCTCTAAGCCAGGCTTAGAGCCAAACATCCCTATTCCATGTATATATTCTACTGCTTGTTCATAATTGAAATCCATCTTTATCACTTCAATCTTTTTAATTCTATAATACGTTCTTTCACAGCTTCTAGTTGCTTCTTGTAGTCATTCAATTTTTCTCTTTCTTCATCAACTATATGCTCTGGTGCTTTTTTGACAAAGTTTTCATTTGCCAATTTTCTAGAGGCTCTTTTTACTTCTGATTCTAATCGTTTTTGTTCTTGCTGTAATCGATCAATTTCCTGATCTAAATCTATAGCATCAACAATAGGTATATAGATTGAAGCACCTTTGATCACAGCAGTTAGTGACTCTTCTTTTTTAGGTAAGCCTTTATCATCAAGAACAAAGTTTAGCTGGTCTATGTTGGCCAAAGACTTTAAATATATTTTATTGTTATTAAAAGATGCCATATTCTCTTTATCTTGACATAAGAAAATTGCGTTTATCTTTTTCCCAGGTGTTATATCTGATTCTTGACGCAAGTTTCTTATTGCTCTAATAGCTTCCATAACATTAGTTATTTCTTTAATGCTCTCTTGGTCAATAAATTCTTCTTCAGGCCAAGGTGCTATCATAATTGAATCATGTTCATGAGGTAAAGAAGTATAAAGTTCTTCAGTTATAAATGGCATAAAAGGATGTAATAATTGTAATGTTTTAGAAAAAACAGTTACTAAAACAGATCTTGTAATTTCTCTAGCCTTTTCATCATCACTATACAACCTTGATTTTGACATTTCAATATACCAATCACAGAATTCACTCCAAAGAAAGTCATATAACATCCTTGCTGCTTCACCAAATTCATGTTTTTGTAGCAACTCAGTCGTTCTATTACTTAACTGACTATATCTACTAATAATCCATCTATCACTATTACTTAATAAATCTTTGTCTGGGAAACCTAGTTTTGTATTCTCATCCAAATTTAATTGAATAAATCTAGCAGCATTCCACAATTTATTAGTAAAGTTTCGACTGGATTCAAGTCTATCAAACTGGAATCTCATATCATTTCCTGGTGTGTTTCCTATCACTAAAGTAAACCTTAAAACATCTGCACCAAAATCTTTAATTACTTCTAGTGGATCAACGCCATTTCCCAAACTTTTTGACATTTTTCTACCCTGGCTATCTCTAACAAGACCATGTAATAAAACAGTATCAAAAGGTATTTTTTCTGTTAACTCTAGACCCATAGTTATCATTCTAACTACCCAGAAAAATATTATGTCATATCCAGTTACTAATGTAGAAGTAGGATAAAATTCTAAGTCTTCTACTGGAATATTAGGCCATCCTTGAGTTGAAAAAGGCCAAAGTGCTGAGCTAAACCATGTATCTAAAACGTCTTCATCTTGTATTAATCCCATTCTTCCACAATTAGGACATTGGTCTGGCTCTTCTTTACTTACAATAATTTCACCACAAGCACAATACCAAGCTGGAATTTGATGTCCCCACCAAAGTTGTCTACTAATGCACCAGTCTCGAATTTTATCTAGCCATTGTAGGTATATTTTTTCAAATCTATCAGGCACAAATTCAACTAAGTTATTCTCTGATGCTTCTATTGCTTTTTTTGCAAGCGGTTTCATTTTTACAAACCACTGATTTTTGATTAAAGGCTCTACAACAGTATCACACCTAGAACATTGTCCTATATTCATTTTGTGATCTTCTACTTTTCTAAGTAAACCTATATTCTCAAGATCCTTAATTATAGCTTCGCGACACACATATCTATCCAAGCCAACGTATGGGCCACCTTCCTGATTAATAGTTGCATCGTCATTCATGATATTTATTTCAGGTAGATTATGTCTCTTTCCTACTAAAAAGTCATTAGGGTCATGTCCTGGAGTAATTTTTACTGCTCCTGTTCCAAACTCTTTATCTACATATTCATCAGAAATAATTGGTATCTTGCGATTAAGAATTGGTAAAATACATTCTTTCCCAATATATTTGCTAAATCTTTCATCTTCAGGATCTACTGCTACAGCAACATCACCTAAAATAGTCTCTGGTCTTGTTGTCGCTATAATAATTTCCCCGTCCTCATCAGTTAAAGGATAAGCAACATAATATAGTTTTCCTTGTTTTTCATAATGTTCAACTTCTATATCTGAAATTGTAGTATCGCAAGAAGGACACCAATTTACAATATAACTACCTTTGTAGATAAGTCCTTTCTCATAAAGGTTAATGAATGCTTCTTGTACCGCTTCTGAGCACCTACTGTCCATCGTGAAGCTCTCTCGCTCCCAATCACATGAAATACCTAATTGACGTGCTTGATCAATGATTACAGCACCATATTGGTCTTTCCATTGCCATACTCTATCTATGAACTCGTCTCTTCCCATTTTGTAAATATCTATGCCTTCTTCAGCTAATTGGTCTCTTACCTTTCTCTGTGTAGCAATTCCTGCATGATCAGTTCCAGGGATGTAAACTGTTTCAAGGCCCTTTTGGCGATTAAATCTAACTAAAATATCTTGCCATGTCATGTCTAATGCATGTCCAATATGCAATTGACCAGTTACATTTGGCGGAGGCATCATTATGGAGAATTTGCCAGAACCCTCTTTGCGTTCTTTTGGTTTAAAATAGCCTTGGTCTTCCCAAAACTGATACCATTTTCCCTCTGTTTTTTTTGCATCATATGTTTTTTCTATTCTTTCTTTCACTATAAACCCTCCTAAAATAAAAATATCCATTCATCCCAAAGGACGAATGGATTTCGCGGTACCACCTTAATTCCACATAAAAATGTGGCTCTCAAAAATGTAACGATTTTCACCGGATAATATTACTAATTTCACATTATCACTTCATAGACGACTTCTCTAACTCTTACCTAGATAAGCTTTCAGCCAGTGACTTATCCTCTCTAAAGGTAATTAAATTAGATACTACTTCTAATCATAAGTTTTATAAATTATTTTTAATTATAATAGCACTGAATAATTTCTATGTCAAACTGCATTAATTATTTCATCGAGTTTATCAATAAAAAATTTACTTTCTTCAAAACTCTGCCACTTCTCTTTTGCATCTTGATAAAGCATATCAAAGTGCTTCTCATCCCAATTTAATAAGATATTTTCTTCATCTTCAATTTCGTCTCTATGTTCTTCTATTTTTTTGAAATAAAGTTTCATATATAATAATTGAATTGTAAGAATATGACAACTGAATAAATGGTAATACTTCATAAACTTTTGATAATCCATATCTACATTTATTTGGTTATAGTAAGATGCAATAGCTTCTTTTTCTAATTCTAAATCGTATATAAGAGGATCTTTTAAGAATTCAACTACATTTGTAAGCTGAGGTGCCATATCATAAGAATAAAACTCATTAATAAAAAAGTTGCCTTTATTTACTAAAATTTTGTAAGGTGTAACCCCTTCAATTTTTATATTCTTTAAATAATTACTACTTAAAAATGAACCTATAGTATAATACTCGTTTAGTAATTCCAGCCTTTGTTGAGAGCTAATAAGTCTAGCTTCATATAAACTGTCTAAACCAGTTTTTAATAATCCTCTAAAATCTTCAGGTTCCATGTCTCTTCTAGGAGGCAAGTAAACTGATATATCGTTAAAAGTATTATGTATTTTTGCTATCTCATTAATAATCTTATTAACAGCTTGTTGTTTTTGGTCTTCATCAGAATTCAAAAGATAGTCTTTAAGTAGTTGTGTTCCAGGGTATTCTATTAAAGTACAGTATTTAACAATATCATAATAAAATACTTCCGGAATTAATCTTGATCGTTCAGATAAAATTCTAGCTATTTTTATACCTAGCTCATGTTGCAATACTCTTGCTCTAATCATCTTATCTTCAGCTTCTCTTTTAGACTGTTCTTGCAACATGCTTTGAGCAGATTCTATCGTAGCTGTATTAGCAGCATCTGGTGAACCACTTAAAACACTCTCAGTAACATTGTCTTCTGCTTTAGCATTCTTTTTAAACTTACTATATTCTTGAGCTTCAATATCTGCTTCTGGGTTATACCTTCTTAACTCAAAACTATAAGTGTTCTCTTTATTTGATTTTGCATCAACTTTATAAAAAGCCATCTCAACAATGTCAGTATCCTCATGTTTAATAGAACCTGTTCTTTCAATACTAACATTTTTAATATCAAAGGATTCATCTGGAAATACCTTAGATAAAATTTTTAAAACATACTTTTTATCAATTTTTATTTTATTGACTAAAGAGTATGAATAGTAGATCACAGCTACAATTAACATAAAAGTTATTATATATCCAACCATGTTTTCACTCCCTAAAATTTAGACAGAAAAAGAAGCGATAAACGCTTCTTAAGTCTAAATTGGATGTACCCCTTCTATTCCTTCTTCTTCTTGCTTCTCAACTTCATCAAAATCTACATTATATTTTGCTGTTTGTCTATACTTAAAGAATTCTTCAGCTACATTTGGAAAAGCTGCATAAGATAAAACATCTTCGTCTCTTTCCATATATTTAGCAATTTCTTTTTTAGCTTTTTCAAACCCTGGCTCCATTGTTTCTGCTGGTCTTACGGTTATTACTTCATCATCTCCGATAATTTTCTTACGGAAATCGTCATCAATTTCTCCTGGAGGTCTTCCATAATATCCACGAAGATAATTTTTAATTTCATTAGTAACCATTTTGTATCTATCTTTAGTCATAACATTAAGAACTGCTTGAGCTCCAACCATTTGACTAGAAGGTGTTACTAGTGGTGGATATCCTAAATCTCTTCTAACCAATTCAACTTCTTTTAATACAGCTGGTAACATATCTAATTGATTAGTTTCACTTAATTGCTTACGGAAGTTTGAAAGCATACCCCCTGGTACTTGGTACTTCAAAACATTAATATCAACTGACTTATTAACAAGTTTTGACTCTGGATATTCTTTTTCAATTTCTTCAAAGTATTTAGCTATTTCAGCTAACTCTTCTAAGTCTAAGCCTGTATCATACTCTGTTCCTTGCAATGTAGCAACAATTGGCTCAATTGCAGGTTGTGATGTTCCATTTGCTAAAGGAGCAAATGCAGTATCAATGATATCTACCTTTGCATCTTCAATAGCTTTTAGGTATAACATATTTCCCATACCACTAGTCATATGTGTATGAAGGTGAATAGGTAAACCTAATTCTTCTTTTAAGGATCTAATAAGCTTAGCCCCTTCATATGGCTTAAGAATTCCTGCCATATCTTTAAGACATATCTGTTGACAGCCTAATTCTGCTAGTTCACTTGCTGTTTTTAAGTATTTATCAATATTATGAACCGGACTGATAGTATAAACTATTGTTCCCTCAGCTATTGCACCATTTGCCAGTGTAACTTCAATAGCTTTTGACATATTTCTAACATCATTTAATGCATCAAAAATTCTTAAAACATCAATTCCATGTTCAATTGTCTTTTCTACAAACTTTGTTAAGATATCATCTGGATAATGTTTGTATCCTAAAATATTTTGACCTCTAAGAAGCATTTGCAATTTTGTGTTTTTTACATGTTTCCTAATTATATCTAATCTATCCCATGGGTCTTCATTTAGATATCTGAGACAAGAATCAAATGTAGCTCCTCCCCACATCTCTAATGAATAAAACCCAACATTATCTAATTTTTCTAAGATTGGTATCATTGTGTCAGTCTTCATTCTGGTTGCCCATAATGATTGATGACCATCACGCAAAGTTGTATCCATAATTTTAACTTTATGTGTCATTATTTAACCACCTTTATAAATATTGTATACAATATCCATTGTAACCTATTATATTACTTTTGCCAACTCTTTAATTAGTGATTCTTTACCGAATCTCTTCTCACTAGAAACCACAAAAAGTCTCTCTGCATTAACTTGGAATTTTTGTGTAAAATATAGAAGTTTTTGATTCCTTTTTGAACGTGATATTTTATCAGCTTTTGTTAAAACAACGAAATATGGTAGAGACAGCATTTGCAGTTGATGTAGCATTTGCACATCTAATGGTGATATATCATGTCTTATGTCTACTACCATAACAATTGCTTTCAGTTGAGATCTATGTACTAAATACTCTTCTCTAGCTTCATTCCACTTCTTCCTTTCAGACTTAGATACTTTTGCATATCCATAACCAGGAAAGTCTACAAAGTAAAATTCATTATTAATTAAATAATAGTTTAATGTCTGAGTTCTTCCAGGAGCAGAGCTAGTTCTTGCTAATTTCTTTCTGTTAACTAAAAAGTTAATTAAAGAAGATTTTCCTACGTTAGATCTCCCTATAAAAGCAATTTCTGTTAAGTTGGCTGTTGGACAATGAATTAAGCTAGGAGCACTTTTTACAAATTCTGCTGTATTAATTTTCATTTTTGCTCCTCACAAAGGCCAAATCAAATACTTCTTTAACATGTTCTACATAATGAATACTTAGTTTAGAAACAATTTGATCTGACATTTCTATAATATCACTTTGATTTTTAATTGGAACGACTACATCTGTTATACCAATTCTAATAGCAGCCAATAATTTTTCTTTTAAACCACCAATTTTTAATACTTTGCCGCTTAAAGTAATTTCTCCTGTAAAACCATAGTTTTGTTTTATTGGTATTTTCTTTATAGCAGATAAAATTGCAGTTGCAATAGTTATCCCTGCTGATGGGCCATCTTTAGGTATTGCCCCTTGAGGGACATGGACATGAATATCATTTTCATTAAAATATTCAGACTCTAATTCATTTTCAGCTACTTGAGACTTTAAAAAGCCAATTGCTGTTTTAGCAGATTCTTTCATTACATCCCCAAGTTTACCAGTTAATACTAAGTTACCACTACCTTTTGAAACTACTACTTCAACAGGCATGGTCGCTCCACCTACTTCAGTCCATGCTAAAGCAGTTGCGCTTCCTATTTCTGGTTTGTCAGTAATTTCATCATGTGTATGCTTTGGTTTTCCTAAGTAATTATATATTGTGTTTTCTGTAATTCTAGCTGTTTTTCTTTCTCCAGCAACAATCTCTTTAGCTACTTTTCTTGATAAATTTGCAATCGTTCTTTCTAAGTTTCTTACTCCTGCTTCTCGCGTATATTCGTTTATCATTATTGAAATTGCATTGTCTTTGAATTTTACTTGGCTAGATCTTAACCCATGTGCTTCTAATTGTTTAGGAATCAAATGCCTTTTGGCAATCTCAACTTTTTCATACTCTGTATAACCAGATAGATTAATAACTTCCATTCTATCTAATAGTGGTCTTGGTATATTGTGTGTTGCATTTGCTGTTGTTAAAAAGATTACTTTAGACAAATCAAACGGTATATCTAAGAAGTGATCTATGAATTTTGAATTTTGTTCTGGATCTAAAACTTCTAACATCGCAGATGCTGGATCTCCTCTAAAATCGTTACTCATTTTATCAATTTCATCGAATAAAAAGAGAGGATTTCTGGTTTTCACTCTTTTTAGCGCTTGAATTATTCTTCCAGGCATAGAACCTATGTATGTTCTTCTATGACCTCTAATTTCAGCTTCATCCCTCACTCCACCTAAAGAACTACTAATATATTTTCTTCCTAAAGCACGTGCAATTGATTGAGCTAAAGATGTCTTACCTACTCCAGGAGGTCCAACTAAACAAATGATAGGTCCTCTGAGTTTATCTGTCAATTTTAGTACAGCAATATATTCAAGTATTCTTTCTTTTACCTTCTCAAGACTATAATGATCCTCATTAAGAATTTCTTCAGCTCTAATTAAATCTACTTCTTGGCTATCCAATGTATTCCAAGGCAAAGAAAAAATCCATTCTAGGTAGTTATCAATTACAACTCTTTCTGGTGAGCCTTGTGGAATTTTTGTTAATCTATTGATCTCTTGCTCAATTTTTTCATTTGCTTCCTCTGACAATTCTAATTCTGCTAGTTTTTTTCTATACTTGTCAGTTTCTGAATCATCTTCTTGCCCTAATTCTGATTGAATCGCATTTAGCTGTTCTCTTAAAAAGTATTCTTTTTGAGTCTTTTCCATTTTAGTTTTAACTTGGTTTTTAATATTTTTTTCAATATTTTGAAATTCAATTTCTTCTTGCAAATATAAAGAGAGCAATTCCATTCTTTTAGTTAAACTCTTCTCGCTTAATAACAATTGCTTCTTTTCAATATTAAAAGGCAAGTTGCCAGCAATAATATCAACCCATTGTTCTGGATCTTCACTGCTGGTTTCAAGTTCTAGGTTTTGAAAATGAATATTCTGGCTTAAAGAAATGTATTCCATAAACAAGTCATCTACTACTCTAAGTAAAGTTTCTTCACTTTCATCTTTAATTGTATCTATTTCTTCAACTTCTACACTAATAGAAGGTTCTACCTTTTTTATATCACTGATTCGAACTCTTTTTAATCCTTCTACTAAAACCTTTGAATAATTTCCAGGGATTCTCATCACTTGTCTAATTTTTGCTAAAACTCCTATATCATAGATATCATCTTTTTGCGGGTATTCTTGTGCTGATCTTTTTTGAAGAATTAACACTATGTAATTATCGTCACTAGCAGCTTGTTCTACTGCAATTAATGAATTCTTTCTACCTATATCTAATGTTTTAACAGAGTAAGGGAAAACTGTCATTCCTCTCAATGCCACAGCTGGGTAAACTTTGTTTGACATTGAAACACCTCCATTTATCTCGTTATTACTTAAAAGCCCCTCTAAGCAACACTGCTTAAAGGGGCATGCTTATTTAACCGGCACTCTTATTTTTAGTTTTTTCAGATTGTCTCACTATAACAGGATCCTCACCTTTATTAATGACTCCTTCAGTTATGACACATTTGACTATATCTTTTTGTGAAGGTAATTCATACATTAACTCTAACATTAACTTTTCTAAAGTAGAACGTAATCCTCTAGCTCCTGTTTCTAAAGCCATGGCTTTAATAGCAACAGCTTCTAGTGCTTCCTCTGTAAACTCTAATTCTATTCCATCTAAACTAAACAATTTCTTGTATTGTTTTACAACTGCATTTTTTGGCTCTCTTAAAATTCTGACTAAAGCATCTTTATTTAATGCATCTAAAGTTGCTACAACCGGAACTCTTCCTGCAAACTCTGGAATTAAACCATATTTCAATAAATCTTGAGGAACTATCTCTTTTAATATATCCCCAATTTTTTTATTCTCTTTAGATTCAACCTTAGCCCCAAAGCCCATAGATTTTTTACCAATACGTTTTTGTATAATGTCATCAAGCCCACTAAAAGATCCACCCAAGATAAATAATACATTCTCAGTATTTATTTGGATAAACTCTTGGTGAGGGTGCTTTCTTCCACCTTGAGGTGGCACTGAAGCAACTGTCCCTTCAAGAATCTTAAGTAAAGCCTGTTGAACTCCTTCTCCAGAAACATCTCTTGTGATTGAAGGATTGTCTGATTTTCTTGCAATCTTATCAATTTCATCAATATAAATGATTCCTTTTTCTGCTTTTTCAACATCATAATCTGCAGCTTGGATTAATTTGAGTAAAATGTTTTCAACGTCTTCACCCACATAACCAGCTTCAGTTAATGATGTTGCATCAGCTATAGCAAAAGGCACATTCAATGTTCTTGCTAAAGTTTGAGCCAAAAAGGTTTTTCCTACTCCTGTTGGGCCTATCAATACAATATTACTTTTATTTAATTCAATTTCGTCACTATTAGCAAGTGCATTTATTCTTTTGTAATGATTATATACTGCAACTGCTAAAGTCTTTTTTGCTCTTTCTTGTCCTATTACATATTCATCAAGACTACTCTTGATTTCTTCTGGTCTAGGAACATTATCTAAATCAAGCTCTGTTTGTTGCTCAATTTCTTCTTCAATAATAGCCATACAGAGCTCTATACATTCATCACAAATGTATACGCCAGGACCAGCTACAATTTTTTTAACTTTTTCTTGTGTTTTACCACAAAAAGAGCATTTTACAAGACCCTTCTCTTCGAATTTAAACATATTAACCTTCCTTTTAACTAGCTCTTATTCTCCATAATTTTATCAACTAAGCCATAGTCAACAGCTTCTTTTGCTGTTAGCCAAAAATCACGATCAGTATCATTGGCTATTTTTTCATAATCTTGACCTGTTCTATCAGCTAATATTCTATTTAATCTCTCTCTTGTTTTAATTATTTGATTTGCACTTATTTCTATATCACTAGCTTGTCCTTGCACTCCACCCATAGGTTGATGAAGCATTACCTCTGCGTGTGGTAAGATAAATCTCTTACCTTTAGCTCCGCCAGCCAGTAAAACTGAAGCCATGCTAGCAGCTAATCCTACACTTATAGTGGATACATCTGGCTTTATATATTGCATTGTATCATAAATAGCTAATCCTGCGTTAACAGAACCACCTGGACTATTAACATATAAGTAAATATCTTTATCTGGGTCTTCTCCTTCTAAAAATAAAAATTGTGCAATCAAAACATTAGCAACGCTATCTGTTATAGGGCTACCTAAGAAAATGATTCTTTCTTTTAGTAATCTAGAATAAATATCGTAACTTCTTTCACCACGATTTGTTTGTTCAACTACCATTGGAATTAAATTCATCTTCTATCCTCCTAGTAAATTTATGTTATATTATTCTTGTTCTACTTCTTCTGCTTCGCTAACTTCTTGTTCTACTTCTTCTATTGTACTTTCTACTTCATTAACAATAGCTTTTTCTACTATCAATTCGATAGCTTGATCTTTTTTCCAGCCATCTTGTAAGCTTTCAATTGCCTGTGGCTGTGCTTGTAGCATTTTTTTAAGCTCTTCTACTTCTTGATTATATGCTTGTGCCATTTCAGCTAAGCGATTTTCAAACATTTCTTCATTAATTTCGATATTTTCTTTTTTAACAATAGCTCCTAAAACTAAATCAGTTTTAACTCTCTTAGCAGCTTGCTCTCTCATGTCTTCTCTAAGATCTTCTATTGTTTTGCCAAGCATTTGAGCATATTGTTCTATTCCAATACCATATTGCTGCATACTTCTTTTTGTATCTTCAAGCATACGATCAATTTCAGATTCTACTAATGCATCTGGAATTTCAACGTTGCTATTTTCTACTACTTTATTTAATAAAGAATTCTTAAACTTAGCTTCAGCTTGCTGCTCTTTAGCTTCCATTAATTTTTCTTTGACATCTTTTCTATACTCTTCAACTGTTTCAAACTCACTAACTTCTAATACGAAGTCTTCGTCTAATTCAGGTACTTCTTTTCTTTTTACCTCATGAACTACTACTTCAAACTTTGCTTCTTTACCAGCTAACTCATCACTTTGATAGTTCTCTGGGAAAGTAACTATAACGTCTACTTCATCTCCTGCTTTTGTTCCAATAAGTTGGTCTTCAAAGCCAGGAATAAATGAGTTTGAACCTAGTTCTAGTAAGTGATTATCAGCTTGTCCACCACCAAAAGCTTCTCCATCTACAAATCCTTCGTAGTCTATAACTACTGTATCACCTTTTTTGGCCTCATCTTCAACCGTTACTAGTCTTGAATGAGACTCTCTAGTAGCTTCAATTTCTTTATCAATGTCTTCTTGCGAAACATTAACAATTTCTTTATCAGCTTCTATGCCTTCATATTGACCAAGTTCTGGTTCTGGCATTACTGTAACTGTAGCTGTATATGTGAATGGTTGTCCTTGTTCTAAATTTGTTTCTTTTACTTCTGGAGTATCTACTGGCTCAATTTGAGCTTCTTCAATAGCTTCTACATATGACTCATTAAGTAAAATATCTAGAGCGTCTTCATAAAATATTTCTACTCCGAATCTAGATTCTAACAGCTTTCTAGGAGCTTTACCTTTACGAAACCCTGGTAAAGTGATTTGTCTAACAACCTGTTTATATGCTCTTTGTAGTGCATCTTCTACCCTTTCTACTGGCACTTCTACCTTTAATTCTACCACATTTGCATCGATCTTTTCAGTAATTACTTTCATTATTATACCTCCATATACATTTTCAGTGTATTTACTTGTTAATTTTATAATATGATAAAAAGGCACCCATATATCACGGTGCCTCCTTCTAAATTGGAGCGGAAGACGGGATTCGAACCCGCGACTTTCGCCTTGGCAAGGCGATGCTCTACCACTGAGCCACTTCCGCACGTTGGCTGGGGCTGCTGGATTTGAACCAGCGCATCCCGGAGTCAAAGTCCGGTGCCTTAACCTGACTTGGCCAAGCCCCAACACTATGGGGTGAGTGATGGGAATTGAACCCACGACCTCTAGGGCCACAACCTAGCGCTCTTACCAACTGAGCTACACCCACCATGTTAAAAAATAAAAGTTGGCACGCCTGACAGGATTCGAACCTGTGACCTACGGATTAGAAGTCCGTTGCTCTGTCCAGCTGAGCTACAGGCGCTTATTCAACAAGAGTGATGATAGCATATATCTGCTAATGAGTCAAGGGATTTTATCTCCAAACAGATGGTAATATGCGAGCAAGTTTTTGCATAGCTTTCGCTCTGTGGCTATATTGATTTTTCTCTTTAGAAGTCATCTCTGCATAAGTTTTTTTTACTTCAGGGACGTAAAATAGTGGGTCATATCCAAATCCATTATCACCTTTTGGTTCTTCTAAAATTATGCCTTCACATGTTCCTTCAACAATTTGAACAGAATTATTTGGAAATACTAAAGCTATTGCAGAAATAAATTTTGCATTTCTTCTATCCATGGGAACATCTTTTAATTCATGTAATAACTTCTCATTATTCTCTTTATCTGTTGCATTAATGCCTGCGTATCTAGAGGAATATACTCCTGGTTTTTCACCTAAAGATTCTACAATTAACCCTGAATCATCTGCAAGTGCAGGATATCCTGTTAACTCCATATAAGCAGTTGCTTTTAGTCTTGCATTTCCTCTAAAAGTGTCTTCAGTCTCTTGTACTTCTAAAGGCTCATCTAAATCATAAGTAGTTAAGATTTCTACCTTATACGGATCTAATAATTCACTAAACTCAGCGATTTTACCTTTACTTCTTGTAGCTAAAATAATTTTATCCATAGAACTCTTCCAGAGCCAAGTTTTGTATCTGGATTAACCTCCGTATCCCTTTATTTGCTAATTCAAGCATTTCGGTTAGTTGTTTCATTGTAAATGTATTTTCTTCAGCTGTTCCTTGAATTTCAATAAACTCACCTTTATCATTCATTACTATATTCATATCAACATCTGCATTTGAGTCTTCTTGATAACACAAGTCTAAAATAGCTTGTCCTTTAAAGATGCCAATACTTATTGCTGCACAGCTTCCTGTTAATGGATTTTCCTCTATCTTATTATTATCTAATAAATCTTTAATTAGAATTGATAAAGCAACGAAAGCTCCTGTAATAGATGCCGTTCTAGTGCCTCCATCAGCTTGTAATACATCACAATCAATGGTGATAGTTCTTTGACCAAGTTTTTCAAGATTTGTTACTGATCTTAAAGACCTTCCAATTAGGCGTTGAATTTCTTTCGTTCTGCCACCTACACGATATCTTTCTCGATTATTTCTTTCTGGTGTTGATGAAGGTAGCATTGAATATTCTGCAGTTAACCATCCTTGGTTTGAATCAAGCAAAAAATGAGGAACCCTATCCTCAACATTTGCCGCACATAAAACTTTTGTTTTACCAGAACTTATTAATACACTTGCTTTATTGTGATCTAAAAAGTGTGGAATTATCTTTGTTTCTCTAAGTTGGTCATTTAATCTGTTACCGATTCTCATATAATCACTCTTCCTTTTAGTCACTGCATTATAATTTTATTATTTTTTTAGTTAATATACAAGTGTTTTATAAATAAAAGAAAACTAGCCTAAGCTAGTTCCTCTTTAGTCATCTTATCATAAAGCAAGCTCATAGACTCTATCATTTTTTGACATTGATTATTATCAACATGCTCTAGTACCTCTTGTAGATAGTTTTTTCTTGCTATCATAACATGCTCTAAAACTTCTTCACCTTTATCTAAGACATGAATTCTAATAACTCTTCGATCATTTGTGTCTCTTGCTCTCTCTACTAAACCATTTCTCTCCATGCGATCAATTAGGTCTGTAGCTGTACTACAGGCAAGATACATTGCTTCTCCAAGCTCACCTATTGTCATATCACCATTTTTCCGCAACACAAGTAATGCATTAAATTGAGGAGGAGTAATTTTAAAATCTGTTAATATATCTCTTCCTCTTCTTTTAATAATTGCACTAATTTTTCTAAGCAAAAATTCTAATTCCTCAACCTGAGCATGTGTTATTGTGTTTTTTGATTCCACTCAAATGACCTCCATTAATTTCTTAGTCTTACTTTAGCAAAGCGAAGATAAGCAGTCAAGATTTCTATTGATACAAGAAAAATCCTTCTATAGCTGCTACAATGTTTTTTGCAATTTTGTCTTGTCCAGTTTCACTTAATAAAAATGTTCTTTCAGTGCTATTGTTAATAAATCCCATTTCTAATAAAGCAGATGGCATAAGTGTGTTTTTAGTGAAATATAGTTCTTTCCATTGTTTAACACCTCTATTTCTAAATCCAGTTGCATTTGCTAATGAGTCTTGTAAAACTCTAGCTAATCTTTCGTTCTCTGCTTTTGGATAATAGAATGTTTCTACACCACTTGCTGTTCCATATAAAGTCGAATTCACATGAAAACTAATAGCTATATCAGCATTCATTTCATTAGCAAAGTTTGCTCTTTCACCTAAAGTCACAGTTTTATCAGTATCTCTAGTCATAATCACAATAACTCCTTTTTCAAGAAGTAAGTCTCTGACTCTCAAAGCTATATCTAAGTTAATATTGCTTTCTTTAATTCCTCCATATGGTGCACCAGAGTCTCTTCCTCCGTGCCCAGGGTCTAAAGCAATAACTTTGCCATCTAGTGAAGAACTTAAAAGTTCAAGCTTAATATTTTTACTAAATCCTGTAGTATTCAATTTATATGTACCAATGTCTCCCAAGCTAACATTAACTTCTGTACTTTCGTTATTAACTTTAGTAAAAACTTTGGAAGCAATCTTCCCTTCTAGTTCAAACTCTTTTTCCTCTTCAATAACAGTATATAAGAAGTCAAGCATGAAGTTATCCTTCAATTGATTTTGATGAATAATAAACCTAGTTGGTGCATCAAACTCCATTTCTACAGTTACTCTTCCAGGATCTTCTGTAACAATTATGTCTTGTAAAATACTTCCGAGATCTATTTGTATACCTTTATCAACTTTACTATGTCTAAAAGCTACTGGTTGATCCAATGTTATACTTATAATAGTATCGTTGCCTTCAGAAATTATTTCATGATTCTGTATAATTTCTGGCAACTTAGTTAAATTAACATCACTTTTATGAATATCTTTAAGTGTTATCTCCAATTTTTGAGCTACACTATCACTTTGATTGACACCATTTAATAGTCTTTCATTTAATCCTACTAAATAGTCCGCTATATATCCTTCTTTTCCACTTTCTGTCCTAACTTTTACCCAGTCAGGTTGTCTCTCCAAAACTCTAATAGTAGAACCTCTAGGTATGTTATCAACTACAGTATAACTCGTGCTTGGACCTCTTCTTACATTCACATTATTTCTTTGCATTTCCAATTCAACTGACAATAGCCAATCTGCTACCCATAAATGCTGGTTTTTATAAATAACTTCATACCAGCCTTGTTGTTGCCCTATTACTTTCATCTTTGTATTTTCACCAACAACTGTTTCAACAGTTTCTTTACCTCCTGCTGTAGATGGTTCAGTTCGTAATCTAACAGCTGTTTCACTTATATAACCATATATATCTTCAGTTTCTTCTTCTACTAATCCTTCAATTGTATATTCTGATTCGACTTCTGTATTTATTATAAATGAATTATTTGTAATTCCTAGCTCTAATTCTTCTTGGTTATCCTCTTGATCCTGATTTGGATCGTCTTCTTGCTCATCAGGGTTTGTTGGTTCTATTGTATTTCCTTGTGGACTACTCGAATAATATATTGCCAATCTGTCATCTACTCTTTTTATGTGAGGATAACCCTTAGTGTCTGATAAAACTAATACAACTCTAGCAGTTAAAGGAGAATTTTCGAACTGACTCGCTCTGGCTGAACTAATATATTCCCCACCAAAATTATTCAAGTGAAGAACTCCGTCGCTATCAAGTTTAGGTTCTTCAACATTAAACTGTGTGTTCATGAAATCTATAACATATCTATCTTTTGGATACTTCTCATCTTTAGGGAGACCTGTAATTTGATACTTCACACCTTCATCAACATCAATAAAAACAGCATAGTCATCTTCTATTCTTACTCTTGTTATTTCTTCTATAACAAAAGTATTGTTCTCATCAGAATTATCTTCATTTTCACCAGTGTTATCTTCATTTTCACCAGTGTTATCTTCATTTTCACCAGTGTTATCTTCATTTTCACCAGTGTTATCTTCTTCTTGATTAGAGTCTTCCTTTGGAGTTGTTAGTTCAACTCTTTTTGATTCACTATTCCAAACTACTTCATAATCCAATACTTCGCTGACAAATCTTAATGGGACATATGTCTTACCATCTATCAGCCTTGGTGAAGTATCTAATTGTAAAGATTCTTCATTTGTTTTAACAGTTGATTGGTTTATAACTAATTCTATATTTTTATTGCCTTTTTCTATTGTAACTGTTTTGCTAGAATCTTCCCAGTTAACAGTTCCACCAAGATATTCAGCTATCACTCTAACTGGAGCCACAGTTCTCTCATTTTCTAAAATGGGATTATATTCACTATCTAAGATATTATCATCTATTGATAGAGTTACAGCTTCTGCTGCTTGTGCAAAGTTTAAAATACTTATAAACAAGACAAATATTATTAAAGTCATTAACACTCTTTTTAAGCTAATCATATAAATTCCTCCAGTTATGCAGCTTACTTATCTATTATACATAAATTTTTGTTAAAGATGTACTTTCTAAGTAAGTTTAGACTAAATTTTTATCAAAAACAAAGTTTTTGCTACTATATGTAAAAAGACCCCCGATTAAGGAGGTCTTAATTGTTTAATTTTTACTCTGGGCTAATAGCATCTACAGGGCATACATCTACACATGCACCGCAGTCAATACATGTATCAGCATCTATTACATACTGTGTGTCGCCTTCAGAAATAGCGGCAACAGGACATTCAGCTTCACATGCACCACAAGAAATACATTCAGCACTTATTACATGGGCCATAATATTTCCTCCTTCTTTATTTTAGCATTAGTATACTTCTACAACTCTACTTTTTCAAGTTATCTTATAATTTATTTAACGTATTTTTCAAACCAGTCAACGATTCCACGTAATCTATCCATTCTATTTAGAGGCTTACCAGAGCGTGAAAGCTCATGATTTTCACCTTTGAATACCAATAATTCTACAGGTGCATTTTGTAATCTCTTAAGTGCTACATAGAACTGTTCTGCTTGTTCAAATGGGCACCTATAGTCTTCTAAGCTGTGAATTAATAGTATAGGTGTCTTTACATTAGGTGCAAATCTGATTGCAGACCTTGACATAATAAAATCTTCAGAATCCCATAAATCTGCTCCACCCATACCTCTTCTATTACCATACCAGCCAATATCACTAACACCATATTTTGTATAAAGATTTGAAATACTTCTTAGTGATACAATTCCTTTGAACATATCAGTTTGAGTAGCAATCCAGTTAACTAGGTATCCACCGTAACTACCACCAGTAGTCCCTAGGCGATCTTCATCTATAAAGTCAAAATTTTCAACCGCATATTTTGTACCATTGATAACATCATCATAGTCTTTTCCGCCCCAATCCCCAATAACTCCATCAGAGAATTCTTCGCCATAAGTAGTTGATCCTCTCGGATTTGTATAAATTACGGCATATCCTAATGAGCTTAGTAAATGAAACTCATGATAAAATGACCAACCATAAGCTGCTGCAGGTCCACCATGAATTTGTAAAATTGCTGGATACTTCTTACCTTCTTCTTTGTTAACAGGTTCTAATACCCAACCTTCAATTATGCCATCATGTGAGCTTTCATACGTGAAGTTATGGATTTTACCAAATTTTAGTTTATCCATTAACTCTTGATTTGTATAAGTTAACTTTGTTTGCTTATCATTAGCAAATAAATAAATTTCAGGTACATCAGTTACTGTATCTGCTACATAAGTTAATTTAAGCTTTCCATTTTCTTCAAAAGCATCAAATGAAGAAATTCCATGTTTAAAGCTGGTTAATTCTTTTACCTCACCTTCTAAATTTACTTGTACTAGTTTAGAAGTTCCTTTATCACCAATCTTAAATATAATTGCGCTTCCATCAGCTCTCCAGATAGGTGTATTATTTCCACCACCATATCTAACATCAGATCCTGGGCCTCTATTTACTGTTCTGTCATAGCTAAGACTTAAGTTTTTAGTATCTTCTCCGTTTGATTTCATTATCCAAACATTATTATTAGCAGAATGCTTCTCACCTTTGTCATGACCAACAAAAGATATATACTCTCCACAAGGTGAAAATACTGGCATTGAAGCAGGTCCATTATGATCAGTCAGTTGTTTAGTTTCTTTAGTTTCTAAATTAACTTTATAGATATCTGACCAAAGATTAGTTTCGTCTTTATGTCTAGTTGAAACAAAAGCTAAATCTTTACTTTCTGGACACCAAGCTGGATCGCTGTCATCGTGAGGAGCATCTGTTAATTGAGTAATTTCTCCCGATTCTACATTGACTACCCATAAATGTTTCTTACGCTTATCTGTAAAGTATCCTTGACCATTAAATTTATATCTTAAGTCAGTAAAGTGCATTCTGTCTTTATTTTCTGGTTCTTCTTTTTTCTCTGGATCTTTAGCTATATAGGCAATATATTTACTATTTGGTGACCAAGTTATTGAACTAACTGGATAATCAACAATTGCTTTAGCTTCTCCACCTGTTAAAGGTAATAGATATAATTTGTTACCTTCATCGCGGTTAGAAACAAATGCTAAATGTTTTCCATCTGGTGAGAATCTTGGTGAAGTATCTTTTACTAATTTATCACTAACACCATATGTTAGTTGTTTAATATTTTTCTTCTCATCTACATAATAAATAGAACTTTTATATCCATTTTCATCTACATCAGCTTCGCTTATTACATAAGCTATGCCTTTTCCACATGTAGAAAACTGTGGGTCTGAAACGAATTTAATTCTAGTAATATCTTTAACTTCTACTTTTCTTTTATCCATTAATAAACCTCCTGTTTATATAGTTGTTTTAAGTTGTAGCTTGCTTAGTTGCGCTCTAGGTGATCATTAAACCAATTTTTTATAGCATCAAGTCTAGCTACTCTTCTCTTAGGCATACCTGAACGTGAAAGTTCATGATTCTCCTCAGGAAATCTTAAGTATTCTACTTCTTTTTCCAAACGC
Organism: Clostridia bacterium; assembly: GCA_046542315.1. GTDB lineage: Bacteria > Bacillota > UBA994 > PWPR01 > PWPR01 > PWPR01. The sequence goes on along the minus strand of JBKHBO010000004.1, from coordinate 17,128 downwards.
TTTAAGAAAATGTAGAATTGGTCTGCTTGCTCAATTGGACATCTAATATCTTCTTCTGAGTGAATAATTAAAAGTGGTGTGTTTACTTTTTCTACGTATTTAAGTGGAGAATGATCCCACATCTTAGCTATATTACCCCAAGGTGTGCATCCTACTTCACTCTCTCCAAATGTATATCCAATATCACTAACACCATAAAAACTTACCCAGTTACTGATACTTCTTAAAGTTACACCAGCTTTAAATCTATTTGTATTTCCAACTGCCCAGTTTGTCATAAATCCACCATAGCTTCCACCAGTAATTCCTACGTTTTCTTTATCAACATAAGGTAAGGTTTCAGCATAATCAAACGCACTCATTATATCTTTAAAGTCTCCACCACCGTAATCTCCTCTTACAGCGTCAGTAAATTCTTGACCATAGCCTTGGCTTCCTCTTGGGTTAATAAAAAGCAATACATAACCTTCTGAATTCATAATTTGGAACTCAAAGAAAAAGCTTGGTGTAAACATACTATGAGGTCCACCGTGTACATTAATTATAAGTGGATATTTTTCGCCCTCTTTAAATCCATATGGTTTTTGAACCCATCCTTGGATCTTAGTTCCATCAAAACTTTCATACCAAAACTCTTCTGGTTCTGACACAAAGCACTCTTCTAAAAGGTCTTTATTCACTTCTGTTAATCTTTTTACATCCCCATTTTCTAGATTAACTATAGCTAAATCATTTGGAAATAACTCTCCTGAGTACATTACTGCTGCTTCTTTCTTGTTTATACAGTAGTTATTAACTTGGAAGAATCCTTTTGTAATTTGATTTATCTCGCCATTAGCTCTAGTTACTTTGTAAAAATGCGTACTACCATGGTAACTAGAAGTAATGTAGATATGTTGATTATCTTCTGTGAAAATAGGTCCTGGAGTTGGAGCATTTAGCTTCATATCCATAGCAGCTGTAATTCCAACTGATTGATCAAGATTAGGTAATAAGTCTTTCATTTCACCATTAACAGTATTGATTAGATAAAGTGTGTTGTTTGTAGCACTTCCACATTCACCTTTATTTCCATAAAAAGCTAACCATTTACCATCATTGCTGTATTGTGGTGAAGAAAATGATCCATCACTGTCAGTTAATTTCTTAAGCTTCTTATCTTCTAAGTTGATAAAGTAAAGATCTCTAATTCTTGGCTCTTGGTCATAGTTATCTTCTCTATTACTACTAAAAACTAATCCTTTATTGTTAGGATTCCAAATTGGAGTACTATCATCTCTATCTCCATCTGTAATCTTTTGTATATCTTGACTGTTTACATCAACAACAAATATTTTTGTGTTTTTCTCCCCTATTAAACCTGCACCGGGAAGTCCATTCATTTTATACTTCATATTTGTTATTTTTCTAAATGTGTCATGTTGTTCTTTGATATCTTTATCTCTTTGATCTTCTTTTAGTTTTACTAAATCATCAACAGTTTGTCCTTCTAGACAATTTGCTGTAAAAGCAATCTTTTTACCATCAGGTGACCATGCAAATTCTTTAACACCATATCTAAACTCAACAATAGGTGTTGGCTCTCCACCATTCATAGGCATTGTATAAAGTTGATTTTTGCCACTTCTTTTTGAAACAAAAGCAATTGTTTGACCATCTGGTGAAAATCTAGGTAGTTTATCACTATCTCCAAATGTAAATTGCTTTTCACTTTGGCTTTCTAAGTTATATAACCAGAGGTTTGATAAATATTTCTCCTTCTCTGATGTGCTCAAAACATACATAATCTGCTTGTTATCAGGTGATAACTGTGGGTCATTGACAAATTTAAACTTCATAAAATCTTCAGTTTTAAATTGACGTTTATTCATATATTTCCCCTCCATATTAATTTACTATCATATATTATTTCTCTTAAAAGTTAAAAAAACCTGCTTTTTTAGACAAATTTTTTCAATATTATTTAATTTAACACTATCTCAACAATACTTTTACATTTTCTTACCCATTAAATAAATATAATCTGTTAGGTTTATTACGAAGAGCATTTACACAGCTTCCTCCTCCTATAGGGAAAGCTCTTCTTGGACAGCTAAGGCTGTCCTTTCTTTTAGAGTATATAAAGTGTTAATTGACTTGAATTTTAAATGATATAATCTATTAAAATTACAGAGTATGAGTAGGTGATTTGATGAATGCAAAATATGTTAATAGAGAAGTTAGTTGGCTTGATTTCAATTATAGAGTGTTAGATCAAGCTTATGATTTGACTAACCCTTTAGCTGAAAGGTTGAAATTCATTGCTATTACAGCTAATAATTTAGATGAGTTTTATAGAATTAAAATTGCTGGACTTGATTTAGAACTTGATGAGGTAACTTCACAAGCACAGACAGTTTTAACAGATTCAAGAAATAAATTGAATAAGGTAAAAACTTATGCTAAAAATCAAATAAAAAAGATCTATCAAACTAATGAATACTTAGTTGATAAGTTAAGCACCTTAGGGATTAGATTATCTTCGTATAAAGAATTAGATGAAAAAGAAAAAGATTATTATAAATCTACCTTTCTAGATTACTTTAAAGATAAACTTATTATTAGTGATTTTAATCTAGAAAATTTAAGTTTTGTTGATAATAACGTAATAACTGTAATATGTGAGAGCGATACTGATCAAACTAAAAGATATTTAATCTCACTAAAATCTAAAAAAAGAGTGCTTTTAAACCCTGAAAGAAATAGTTTTATTTTAAGTGAGGATTTTTTATATAGTAATTTAGATAAATTTTATTCAAAAAGAAAAATCACTCCGATAGTTAGCTTTAGAATATTAAGGAATGCAGATTTATACCTTTCCTTCACACATAAAGATAAATATTTAAATAACTTAAAAAGTGTATTAAAGAAAAGAAAAATTGGGCAAGTTATTCGATTGGATATCACAAGCTTAAAAAATGTAAATATTTTACCTACTCTTAAAAGAATCTATTCTTTAGATGAAAAAGACATCTCTATTATAAAGGCTCCTTTGGATCTTTCCTTTTGGTTTGAATTGTATCAAACTGAATTACTTGATCAAAAATATTTTTATCCACCCAAGGTTCCGATTGAAGTTAAAGAATTGAGTAAAGACAATATATTTGAGACTATAATTAAGAGAGATCACTTAGTATATCACCCATATGTCTCTTATAACTCTTTTCTAAACTTTTTAGAAACGTCTGTAAATGATCCTTATGTAAAATCAATTAAGCAAACTTTTTATAGGTTATGTGATAACTCTCCTGTAATTGATCTTTTAATAAAGGGATCTGAAATGGGTAAAGAAGTTGTTGTTTTTATAGAGTTGAGGGCAAGATTTGATGAGGAGAGAAATTTAAATTATTACAATAAATTAACTGACGCTGGTTGCAAAGTAATTATTTTCTTTGAAAAAAAGGTTCATGCAAAAACATGTCTAGTTAAACGAGAAATAAATGGTAAGATAAATTATTTTGCCCATTTAAGTACAGGAAACTATAATAAAGAAACCGTTAAAGTTTATTCCGATTTAAGCCTTTTTACAGCTAATCAAGATATATGTAAAGATATCTCCTCCCTCTTTGAATATTTAATGACCGGTAAAAGTGTTAGTTTCAATAAATTATTTATCTCTCCAATAAACTTGAGGGGTGAATTTCTTAATTTAATCCAAAAAGAAGAGTTTAATGCTAGAGATGGTAAAAGGGGTTTAATAGTAGCTAAGATAAACTCATTAGTTGATAGTGAGATTATTAATGCGTTATATAGAGCCAGTGAAGCTGGTGTTGTGATAAAGCTTATTGTTAGAGGTATATGCAGTTTGAATCCTAATTATAAGTCAGCTAAAAATATTGAAGTCATTAGTATTGTGGGAAGGTATTTAGAACACTCTAGAATTTATTATTTTTATAATAATGGAGATGAAAAGTTTTTAATCTCAAGTGCTGACTGGATGAGTAGAAATTTAGATCGAAGAGTTGAAGTTGCAGTTGAAATTGAGGATAGTAACTCAAGAAATTTATTAAAAACAATTTTATCACTGAACTTAAATGACAATTTAAAATCTAGTAAAATGATTAAGCAAAATACATATATATCAAAAAATATAGTAGAAGAAGGAATAAACTCTCAGGATATTTTGTATGATAAATTTTTAATGGAGAATCAAGATGCGAAAACTTGCGATAATTGATATTGGATCAAACTCAGTAAGATTAGTTTTATTAATTATTTCTGACAAAAACTCTTTTAGAATTATTGATGACCAGAAGGTTTCTGCAAGACTTGCTGATGGTTTAGCTAAAAATGGCTATATAAAAAAAGAAAGATTTGATTTAGGACTTAAAACAGTCAAAGTTTTTAAAAATCTAATTGATATCCATGAAATTAAAGACGTCTTATGTATAGGAACTGCAGCTTTAAGAAGAGCCAGCAATGGAGCTGAGTTTGTTAAAAAGGTATTTGATTTATACAAAATAAAGATAGATGTAATTAGTGGTGAAATGGAAACTTTTTATGATTACTGTGCTGTGATTAATAGTTTTGATTTAGAGGAAGGACTATTAGTTGATATTGGTGGAGGTAGCATTGAATTAGGGTTGTTTGAAAACAGAGAATTAATTCATAGTACAAGCATTGATTACGGAGCTATTGACATTACTCAAAAGTTTAATTTAGACAAAGCAGTAAATTCAAAAGATAAAAAAGATTTTATAAAGTTTTATAGAGAAATTTTTAGTGATCTTCCTTGGTTAGATAAAGCAAAAGGCTTACCAGTCATTGGTGTTGGTGGAAGTATAAGAAATATTGGCAAAATTGATAGAAAGCAGATTGATTATCCACTTGATTTAGCTCACAATTACACCATTTTAACTCAGAGAGTTGATAAAATATGTAAAGACTTACAATCAAAATCAGTTAAAGAGAGAAAAAAAGTTCCTGGGTTGTCAAAGAAAAGGGCAGATATAATAGTTGGCGCTACATCGTTTATAAATGTCTTAATGAAAAAGCTTAATTCACCCTATCTTGCAATAAGTGGTTTTGGAGTTAGAGAAGGTTTGATATATAATTACTTACTACCTAAAGGTAAGCATCTAGTTGATGATGTTCTAGTATTTTCTTTAATGAACTCAATTAATAACTTTGGAGCATCATTAAATCATAGTAAACATATCTATTTCTTAGCTTCTAGTATCTTTGATAAACTAAGTGAGATTCATAAAATTCCAAATCATTATCTTAATACATTAAAAGCTGCTGCTTATCTTCATGACATTGGCATGTTTATTCAATATTACCAACATCAAGACCATACCTTTTACATGATGCTCAACTCAAGTATTAATGGCTTAACTCAAAGGGAATTAGTTATGAGCACTTTCATAGCTGCTAATCATAGAGATAAAAAGTGTCATACTTGTGACGATTCGCTTTTATCAATCCTATCTAAAAACGAGCTCCAAATAAAAGATACTTTAACTATCATTTTAAAGTTAGCTGAGGCTTTAGATAGGAATCAGGTTGGACTGGTCGAGAATGTTGATATTAAAATAAGAGAAAAAAGCATAATTTTTTCTTTAGAGACAATTGAAAATCCAGCAATTGAAATTGAAAGTGCTTTAAATTACAAAAAACTCTTTAAAAAACACTTTAACAAAAATCTTATAGTAAAACGTGCATAAAGAGTTTATAATTTATATTTATCTTTTATTCTTTTGAATTTTTTCATTAATGCGTCATGAAATAAATATATAAAGAATAAGTTGGCAAATGCATGCAAAATATCAAAATACAAACTAGCTGTGAAAGCAGCTAGTATTGTTTTTAAATTAAGCGGTCTAATAAAACCTAGCAAGAACCACATATTCATCATCCAACCAAAAAGAATTCCCCAAATAAAACCATAAATACTTAGAATCAACTTCTTATTAACTTTAATTTTAGCTATATATGAGCTAAAAAATCCCATCATTCCCCAAGCAACCATCTGCCAAGGTGTCCAAGGACCTTGACCTAAGATCATATTTGAGACTATTGCTGTCATAGATCCTACAATAAAGCCAGTATTAGCACCAAAAATATATCCTGTTAATATGACTATCATTGATACAGGCTGAACATTAGGTATAGTAGCAAAAGGAAGCCTTGAGGCTGATGCTATTGCTATTATTAAAGCTGATACAACAATATTTCTGCTGTTGAGTTTTGATTTTTCAAACTGTTTGTATTGAGGAATAATAATTAAACCAATTATTATAAATGATATTAATAAATAATACTCCTCAAGTCTAAAATAGCTTGTTAAAACTACAAGCAATAAAGCAACTAGCCAATATCCTTTAGTTTTATCCATTCCCTCACATCCTGACTACTTATACATCTTGGATTTACTCTCTTAAATACTAAGCTTATATCTGTAGTGTAATAATTATTTTGACTTAACAAATCTCTAGTACTTCCACTAAAAATTATTTCCTTATTAAAGACCATAATACTCTCTGGTATATGTTCTGCTGCAAAGTCTAGATCATGGGTAGCACAAACAATACTAAGACCTTCTTGATTTAGTTGTTTTAAATGTGTTGCTAATATATTCTTAGCCAATGGATCTAACCCCTTAGTTGGCTCGTCTAATAATAATATTTTGGGTTTATCTGCTAAGGCTATTATTATAGCTAATATTTGTTGCTGTCCTCCACTTAGGTCATAAGGATGATGATTTAATAAATCAGCTAGTCCAAATTTTTCAATTAATTTGTTTATATAAGACTTCTCAGCTTCAAGGTTATCCAATTCTTCTTTAACACTGTCAAACCTAAAATGAAGTAATGGGTTTTGTGCAACATATCCTATTTCAAAAAATTGACTTGTTTTTTTTATTCTTCTATTTTCAAAAAATACCTTTCCAGAAATGGGTTTTAATATGCCTGCAAGACACTTTAGTAGTGTGCTTTTTCCAGTGGCATTTGCTCCTAAGCATCCTATAAATGAACCTTGACTAATAGTTAAATCAATATTTTTTAAAATATATCCTTCTTTTGAATCATAAGCAAAGCTTAAATTTTTAAGTTCTAACAGTGCTTTTTTATTATCTTTTTTATGATCTGAAAAGCTAATGTCAGGTAACTTTTCATCTTGAATTAATCCTCTAGCAACTTTTACAGATAAAGGAATTTGTTTGCTATCTATAAGGTTTTTTATTATTGAAATTTTTGGAAGAAAATTGCTAAATTTTTTATCATTAATAATGCTCTTAGCAAAATTGACAGAAGTATCATTTAAAATCAACTTACCGTTATCTAATAACATTACTTTGTCTGCATAAGAGATTAAATCATCAATTCTATGTTCACTAATGATTATTGTTATTCCTAGTTGTTCATTTAAAAGCTTTACTAAATTAAGAAATTCTTTAGATGCAATTGGATCAAGTCGTGAAGTTGGTTCATCAAAAATTAAAACCTTTGGTCTTAATGCTAAAACTGAGTTTAAGTTAACAATTTGTTTTTGACCACCTGAAAGTGTGCTAATCTTATGATCAAATATTTGTTCTAAGCCAAAATAAGTTGATAGTTCTGCTAGTCTTAATCTAATGTCTTTTGGATCCATGGCAATGTTTTCTAAAGAAAAAGCTATCTCATCAGAAACTCTATCCATGACAATTTGCATTTCGGGGTCTTGAAATACCATTCCAATTTCCTTAACAGCTCTTACATTGGGAATATCTTTAATTTTGATATCTTCAAAAAAAACTTCTCCAAACCTCTCTCCTACTGGTAAAAGATTTGGATTTAAGCTTCTTAAAAGAGTAGTCTTTCCAGATCCTGATTGACCACATATTAAAATAAACTCTCCAGAATCTACTTCAAAAGAAACCTCTGATAAAGCATATTTATCTTTATTTGGATATTTAAAACTGAGATTATCTACTCTAAATTGCGCCATTTTAATTTTTCCCCTTCATCTAAAGTGTATGGCAAATTGCTCAAAATAAAAATGCTTATAAAAGCAACTAAATTAAACCTTGTTATAGTCAAAGGATCAAGTTTTGGATAAATATTAAATTCCAGTACTCCTAGGAATTTATATATTAATAAAGTTATAAAAATTAACCCTAGCACTAAAAGGGTTAAAAAATCTTTGTTTCTCCATTTAAAAATTCTATAGTTTGTTCTTTTTTTAAGTTCATATCCTCTTGATTTCATTGAATCAGCAGTAATAATTGCTTCTTCAAAAGACCAAGTCAATAAAATGCTTAAAACACTTCCCCACACTTTTATCTTTTCTTTTAAGCGTTTATAGTTTTCTCTTTTAGCTCTTAATTCAATTAAACTTTTAAATCTCGACCTCATTAAAGGAATATATCTTAAAGCCATGTTAGCTAAAAAGGCACTTTTTGGCGCAAATTTTGAAAAAACATATAGAAACTTATGACTATTGACTATCTCATTAAATATTTGAAACAATAAAATTATTGAAATAAGCATTAAGGCCATAACTGTTCCGTAAATTATAGCTTCTAAAGTGATGACTCTATTACCAAACTTTGCCAAGATATTTCTACCTCTTTGATTAAAAATGGGATTAACTAAAATTACTATAATAGATAAGAATATAAATAATTTTATATCACCAAAATATTTCTTTACTCCCTTTAGTTTTATTAAATACACTGATAAAAATATTACAAAAATTGAAAGTATAAACGGGTGAGGAAAAATCATAATCGCTAAAAGTGAAACTAAAAAATATATCATCTGAATAACTGGATGAATGTCTCTAAATCCATATGCGCTCATGATTATCCCCTCCTGTTCTTTTAATTTGTCAAATCTTCTCCTAATTCTTTAGTGTATCTAAATCTAATATCATCACCTGGACTAACTACAAGAGATCCAATGCTTTTAAGAGGAAATTCTCCGTTTTGTTCAATCATCCATCCACTTAAAGGACCATAATCAAACTCGTAATAATCTTCTATTCCCTTAAGATAGGCTGTAGAGCTTGAACCTTGATATTCAAATCTTAAAATGTCATTATTTTGTAACATTTGGAGTATTTCTAAAGCTGTCATTGAATCACTTTTTAACTCAAAACTATCATTAGCATAAATAATTTCATCTTCTGGGCCTTCAATTGAAAGGCTGATAGTATCTTTAGGTGTTTCTTCTTGTTCTTGCTCTTTTTCACTATCTTCAGAAACATCCTCATCAGAAATCTTTTTATCTTCACTGGTATTATCATCCTCAGATGATTCTTTTGGGGCATCCTGATCCTCATTGGTCTCTTCTCCAGTTTCAGACTTTTGGCTTTTATTTGATGAATCTTCCACTTCAGTTTTTTCAGCTTCAGTTAATTGCTCATTTTCACTTGGTTCATTAATCTTTGCAGAATTATCACAAGCTGTGATAGTAAATATTAAAATAAATATTAAAACTACAGATACTATTTTCCTATTCATACAATCACTTATTCTAAGATTGTCAATCTATAAAAAATTGCTGCAGCCATTTCTCTAGTAACTTCTTGATTTGGATTAAAATTATTATTACTTCCTACAATAATTTTATTTGAAGAAACTCTTTTAACTGATTCTTTAGCCCAATTTGATATGTTTTCAAAGTCATCAAAATTCACATCTTCAATTAATTCTAAATTATATGCATTGTTGATAATTGCTGCTAATTGTTCTCTGCTAATTTCTTCATTAGGTTTAAATTCAGTTTCACTGACGCCACTGACAAGTCCTAATTCTACTGCTTTAGAAATATCTTTATAAAACCAGTCTTCATCAGACACATCATTAAAGCTTACATCCTCAATTTCCTCTGACTCAATATTTTTAACTCTCAGTAAAACACTTACAGCTTCTGCCCTAGTAAGGCTTTCCTTTGGGGTGAACTTGTTATTATACCCATTCATTAATCCTAAACTATACGCGTCATAAACAACTTCTTTAGCCCAGTTTGAGATATTTTCATGATCATTGAAAATAAAGTCTTCTTTAACTTCTATTGTTCCGTAAGTTCTTAAAATAGCTGGCACATCATCTTCTCTGTTTTTATGAAGTGAATATTGATATTGTCCACTATTTAAACCTTCTATTACAATTACACCATCATCATCTGAAATATATTTTTTATCATTTATTTCTAGGGTTACTCCTTCAATAGGAGTAGATACTTCAGTCGCATTCCAGTTCTCATCATACTCTTGATATGTTGAGCTAATTTTAAAAGTAGCTTGATTATTTTGTGTAATATTTTCTGGAGAAATTTCAACTTCAGGAACTAGAGTTTTTGGTGCCATAGCTCCGTAGTATAAAACTACTTCATCACCATAGCTTAAAATGTCATTATCAATTCCTAATCCACTTTCGTTATTAATTACATAAAGCCAACCATCTCCATTACCAAACTTTCCAGCTTCAATTCCATTAACACTTGAAATATACGATCCAGAGCTACCCGTAGTTATCTCATAATCAATATTACTCTCATCTAAAGCTTCTTGTAAAAAGTCTTTAGTAGTAATGAATCCCTTATCATATACTGATACCTTTTTAGTTGTATTAAGAATTCTTTGATTAATTCCTTCAATTCTTAAAGATACTTCCAAGTCAGCTCTTAAACTATCGTAAATGGTATTTTTGTTTTGATAATCTGTATAAGCCATTAGAACTTGTTTAAAAGAATGAAAATTATTTTCCGACTCATCTAAAGTCCATCTATAGCCACCATTATCAATCTTGAATCTTCTAAGTGCATCAAACATCGTATTTCCACTTTTTATCCATCTTTGATCAAGTGGATCTTCTCCTAGAGCAACTAAAGCAGAGATAACTTTAGATATACTATTTGAATTCTCATCACCGTAACTAGCAAACCCACCTGTATCTAACTGCGCATTTTCAAGGTAGTTCAAAGTATCTTCAATACACTCGCTAACATTTTCACTATCTTTATAATTAGCTAAAGCTACTAAAGCTAACCCAGCTGAATCAGGGTCGCTTGTGCTAAAGCCAAAACCTCCATCATCAAGTTGCATATCAACCAAGCCTTGTATTATATCAGGCTTAATATCCACTCCTGAAGCTCTTAAAGCTAGGATTGAATATACTTGGTCATAAACGGATCCAAATACTCCTTCATCGTCCATATTACTTAATTCTTTGACTAAATTTCTTCCTTGGAAATCATAAGGATTCTCATCCATTGCAATTAAGGTTAAGATTCTACTACCATAAAATGTTGCTTTTTGGTCATTAAAAGAATCTTTATTGAGCTTTAGATTTGCTGGGGTAAAATTAAACTCAGACGATACTCTGCTTAAAGCTAAACTTAACTCCCAATCAATATCACTTATATTCTCTTGATAATACTTAACCATCTGATCTATCTCAGTTTCAACATCAAACTCATGTGAATCTGCAAAACTAATTTGAGTTAAAAGTGTTAATACTAAAATAAATACTACTATCTTTGTCAGTTTGTCATTAATTTTCATAACTTGCCACTCCTTTTATTTAATAAAAAAACACCCTGATGGGTGTCGTAGCAAGATACCAATTTAAACTTTTGGTTTAAAGTTTAAAATGTAATATCTTAGCCTAAACCACGTCAGCTAAATATTTAGTCATATTGCTTTAGATATCCTGACTTAAGTTCACAGCTTTAACTTGCCCTTCCCATAGTCTCCTACAGTGGATTGCAATTAAGCTCCCTCTTACAGTGGCGGGTCCGCTCTGGATTTTCACCAGATTCCCTGATTGAATTTCTTCAAACACAATATACTATTTATTCAGTTATTCATATGTAGATTAGCACACAAAAATATAATCTGCAATAGACTTTGAGTTAAGACTTTAATAAATTAGCATTTGACATTTCAATTATATGTAGTATACTACTAAACAATATATTAAAACTTTGATTAAGAGAAGTAACTTAATTAATTTCTTTACAGAGAATTAGACATAGGTGAGAGTCTAGTATTAGATTGTTAAGTGAATGGACTTATGAGTGGAAGCTGAAAGAGTTAGTAAGCGACACGTTTTCCTACGTTACAAGGATAGAATATCTGCTAAAAGCATGTATTCGATGAGTATTTTAAGAGGTGGCACCGCGCATATTATACGCCCTCTATCACATATTTTTGTGATAGAGGGCTTTTTGTATTTACAAAGGAGGGTTTTAGTCAAATGATTTTTCATAACACATGAACTTGAAAGTTTATTAGCAACTGTCTATATAAAAATACTGTATTAAAAAGGAGAATAAAAAAATGGAAAAATTTAATGGTTATTTTGGTCAATTTGGTGGATCCTTCGTACCAAAGCAGTTAGAAAAGGCTCTAGCAGAAGTTAGTGAAGCATTTTATAAATATATGGAAGACGAAGATTTTTTAGCTGAACTAAAATATTATCAATCTCAATATATAGGAAGATCTAACCCCTTATATTTTGCAAATAATCTAACAAAACTAGTTGGTGGAGCTAAAATATATCTGAAAAGAGAAGATCTAAATCATACAGGAGCTCATAAAATTAATAACACAATTGGGCAAGGATTGTTAGCTAAAAGAATGGGTAAAAAAAGAATTATTGCTGAAACAGGTGCTGGGCAGCATGGAGTTGCTACAGCGACAGTTTGTGCTTTGTTTAATTTAGACTGCACTATTTATATGGGTGAAATTGATATGAAAAGACAAAGCCTAAATGTTTTTAAAATGAAAATGTTAGGCGCAAAGGTAGTTCCCGCTACTAATGGTAAAAAAACGCTTAAAGATGCTGTTGATGCTGCGTTGGGGGATTATATAAAAAATTATAAAGATACTTTTTATTTATTAGGGTCAGCAGTAGGTCCTCATCCTTATCCAATTATGGTTAGAGAGTTTCAATCAATTATTGGTATTGAAGCTAGAAAGCAGATTTTAGAAGCTGAAGGAGTATTGCCTGATTACTTAGTTGCTTGTGTTGGTGGGGGTAGTAATGCTATTGGTTTATTCCATGCTTTTATAGAAGATGATGTGAACATTATTGGAGTTGAACCTGCTGGAAAAGGGCTTGATACGAATGAACATGCTGCTAGTATTACTAAAGGTAAAATTGGAATAATTCATGGATTTAAATGTTATACGTTGATGGATGATGAAGGGAATATAGCACCTGTTCACTCTATTGCTGCAGGATTGGATTATCCCGGAGTTGGACCAGAACACTCTTATTATAAGTTTATTGATAGAATAAAATATGAGTCCATTACTGATGAAGAAGCACTTGAAGCCTTTAAAACATTATCCCAATCTGAAGGTATTATTCCAGCTTTAGAAAGTGCACATGCAGTTGCTCATGGTATGAAGTTGTCTAAGAGTTTATCTAAAGATAAAATAATTATTATAAATCTCTCTGGTAGAGGCGATAAGGATATGCTTCAAGTAAAAGATATGAATATTTTATAAACTATTTTAGGAGGTGCTAAGGCAAGCACCTCCTAAAATTATTATAAAAATTTCTTAACAAACTCTTTATTATTCATATTTATTATTTCTTTAATTCCATCAATACCCTTTAGCTCAGCGTATTTATTCACTATATAATATCCTAATTTATGTGACAATTTTTCTTTTTCAAAAGCGTTTTCAATAGCTTCTTCATATGTTTTTGCACTAAGTGCTTTATTATAAAGAGTTTTTAATCTTTTATAATCACTTTCACTAACATGATAATCATCTCTTAGTGCGTTGTTATTAGGGTTAATTAAATTGTTACTCTCCCTATACTCTTTTGCTATATATATACCAATACCTTCGTATTGAATCAAATATTGCAATGCTTCTATCACACTATTTTTAGTATCAAATTTTAAATGCATACCATGCTTTCGATTAAAAGCTACATGAGCTGCTTCATGAATTATCACAGCTATGCATTCTTTATAGTTTTTTTGATATGGCTTATAGTTAAAATTAACACAAACTGTGTTTTCTATCCCTATGCCAGCATCATAGCCAATTACAGGGCAAATATACATGTCTTCAACACATTGCAATGAAAAATATTTCAGTAAATTATTTCTTACATCATCTATCCATTCAAAGTCAGTTGATAACTTTTTATACAACTCTTTTATATTATCAATATTATTTGATAAGTTTTTAAGACCATATCCACTATCATCAATGCCTAACAATGCATTTTTTATATCTTTAATAGAAAAGTTTGTATTCATTCTACTTTGGTGAGTCTTAATAGCACTATATCCTCTAGTCAAGTTAAGTTTTTGTTTATCAAAATCTTGCTCTTGGATGATTAATTTATAGAAAGAGTCATCAAAAATCATTTTTTTACAATTTCCTCTCCATAACTATGCAATCACTAGGTTGCATAGTAAAGTTATTTTCTAGTAATTCATTCTTAACTTCAACTAGCTCTGGTGGCCACATTATCGTAAGTTTTGGCAAACCAATTAAATATGTATAATAACTAGCAAACTTAATACATTTGTTATAGTCACCACTCATTATGCCAATATTCAAACCTCTTTCTGGCATAAATCTAGACCCTAAAACAACTGTACTTTCACTCTCTTTATGATAATAGACTAAACCATCAGCTACTAATCCATTAATTAGAGATTCGTTATATGGGTAAAAAGTTCTATTTAATACTAAACTATTTCCCCATTTTTTACCTAAAGGTAATAAAAGATCATTGGCAAACCTTTGATTAGTGACCTTTTCAAATGCTGGTATATCTTTTGTTACTGTATATGATTCTAATGATAAATCTGCGCCTGAATATTGCCCCGCTAATTTAAAACCATTTATTCTAGCTAAACCAGCACTTGCAGCATTATTAACCCCAGTGTACATTCTTAAAGCATACAGATCTAAATTTTTTGCATGCGATAAATATGATTTATATATTGCTTTTCCAACTCCTTTGCCCTGAAACTTCTTATCTACTCTTAAAGTTTCAAGCCAAGCCGAGCCATCATAAAGAATTGATAATTTGCCAACACCAGCCATCTCTCCTTTATAAAAGGCGATAAATAAAGGTTCATCAACGCTTTCAGTGAACCTATCCCACATTCTATCTAAATATCTTAAATTAGGTGTAGATTGACTTTCTACATAAACTGCCTCTTCTCGATCTGATTGTTTAGCTTGTCTAACATAAATGTCCATTCAGTTAATCCTTTCTACTCAAGACTTTTAATAGCTTCTAGTATTTTTTTCTCATGATCTTTTACTCTTACTTTAGGATAAATTTTAGCTACTTTACCATCTTTGTCTATAATGTAAGTAGTGCGAATAATCCCCCTATACTCTTTCCCATACATTTTTTTCAAACCCCATGCTCCATAAATTTCAGCGATTTGATGGTCTTTATCAACTAATAGATGAAATGGAAGGTCATGTTTATTTGCAAAGTTTTGGTGCGATTTAACTCCATCTGGACTAACTCCAATTACTACAGCTCCTAGATCTAATATTTCGTCATATACATCTCTAAATGCGCATGCTTGTTTAGTACATCCTGATGTGTTGTCTTTAGGGTAAAAGTATAAAACAACAATTTTACCTAAAAATGAAGCTAGAGAAATTTCTTCTTCATTTTGATTTAATAAAGTAAAATCAATTGCCTTTTGACCAATTTTTAACATTAGATTAACCTCCAATATTTGTTTTTATAATTATACATTAATCTGTTACCTCTTGTACACCAAATGAAAGATATCGTTTTATTGCTTATTAACTATAAATTTTAAAAGCAAAAAAACTCCTATTTCCTTTTATAAAAATAAGAGTTTAATATGCTTGATTTAACAAGTAATATACTACCAATCTAATTACTTCCTTTAATATTTCTAAATCTATTGATTTTGTATAAGAATCTTGAATAGTGTGAGTTATTGGGCTTTCTTCTAAGTTTGTTAGCATCACACTTTGAGCTCCACTCGCTGCAAAATGGACATGATCACTTGAAGCTATCCTTGATATCCTAGAATCGATATCTAAATAACTACTATATCTTCTTAAAAGCTGTTGCGTATAATTAGCCTGTCTATAATACCCTGAAATATCTAGTTTCTCTGATCCCTTAGTGCCAACTATATCTAAATTAATCATAGTCGTACTAGCTAGAGGGAAAATTGGTCGTTGTGTATAAAACTGTGACCCTGCTAGATATACCTCTTCGCCATTAAAAGCTGAAAAAACTATAGTCTTTTCTGGCTTTGGCATCTCACCCATTATTCTAGCTATTTCTAACATTGCTGCTACTCCAGAAGCATTATCTAAAGCTCCAGGGTAAAAGGGGCCATTATCATAACCACCTAAATGATCAAAATGCGCTCCTATTACTATATATTCATTTGATTCATTGCTTCCTTCAATCACTCCAATCACATTAGCACTTTCGACATCAATTAACTCTTTATTTGCTTTTATCTTTACACTATTTTCTCTTTTTGAAGCTGTATAAAGAGTTTCAAAAGCAAAATCAGAACAATACAGTATCATCGGTCCTGTATTACTTGTACTTACTATTTTAGACGATAAAGCTTTATTATATCCAAGTTGTCTAATTTGACTTGTTAAAGCTGTGCTGATATGAAAGTATCCATTACGTCTAATATCATTTTGTATAATGACTGCTTTAATATTTTTACTTAAGCTTAGTACATATCTTATCAAACCATCTGCTTCTCTTGGTGAAGTATTTTTAAATTCATCTACAAGGTTATTCTTTATTAATAAAACTTTTCTATTTAAGTTCTTTTTATAAAAATCTTCCTTTTTAGAAATTAAAACTATTTCTCCTTCAACTTCACCACTGATACTTGTCCCTAACCAATTAGTCCTTATTATAAAATCAGTAAGATACTTATAGTCTCCAATAACATCTCCCTTATTATCTAAAGTATGAAGAATTGGAACGTCACCATGATGTAATGTTTTTTGTGAAAATGGTTGTAAATAGTTATCTAAACTCATTGGACTTATTAAGTTAAGTGAATCATATTTGCTTTGAAGATACTCTGTTGCATATAAATTACCTTCTGTTCCTGGGAGCCTACCTCGCAAACTAGATGAACTTAAG
>JBKHBO010000079.1:0-5557 GCA_046542315.1 Clostridia bacterium | reverse complement strand
ATTCTCCAAAGGATTTGGCTGTAGATAATTTTCATTGAGGTTAAACACAACAAGTTTAACCTCTTTTTTATTTTAAATTTTTCTTGCAAATTCAAGAAAAATAATATATTATTTAGTTGCTAAAGAGGTGTTATAGCTCTATAAAAGAACAAAACGCTCTAGTAGCAAAAATTTTGACTATCTTTCAAAGATTTATAGCCATACGGACAGCTAGGTCAAATGCCGTTTGGCAACTTTGTTGCCTTATTGATTGAGTAAACATACTCAAATTCAAAAGTTGGTTACTTAAAACCGTAAAATACTGTGTTAAGAGCACATATCACTTGTGAAAATCAATAAGAGTATTAAAAGTAATTTTTTGCTATATAGACTCTAATAACCTCTAATAGTTAAGTATATTTAATTTTAAATAAGCTATTAGTAGATATATAACTCAAGTGATAGGCGCCTTTAGTGCTGCATTCACTTGGGCTTTTTTATTTTATTAATAATTTTTAAGGGGTAATGAAAAATGAGCAACAAACTAAAACTATATGGATTCAATAATTTAACCAAATCTTTAAGCTTTAACATCTATGATGTTTGCTATGCAAAAAGCAGAAAAGATCAAGAAGACTATATCAACTATATTGATGAGCAATACAATTCAGAGAGACTTACTAACATCTTATATCAAGTAACAGAAATGATTGGTGCTCATGTACTAAATGTATCTAAGCAAGATTACGATCCACAGGGAGCTTCAGTTACTTTTCTAATTGCTGAAGAACCTGTTTTCCCTATAAACGGCGATACTATTGTTGGGCATTTAGATAAGAGTCATGTTACAGTACATACTTATCCTGAGTACCATCCGGAAACATCAATTGCTACTTTTAGAGTAGATATCGACGTTTCTACTTGTGGTAAAATTACACCACTTAAAACACTGGACTTTCTTATTGGAAGCTTTGACTCAGATATTATTACTATGGATTATAGAGTCAGAGGGTTTACACGCGATATGAATGGAGAAAAAGTTTACATTGACCACGATATTACTTCAATTCAAGATTTTATTGATGATGAAATCTTAGACCAGTATGATGCAGTTGATATTAATGTGTATCAGGCAAATATGTTTCATACTAAAATGTTAATTAACGAGTTAGTATTACAAAATTATTTATTTAATATTGATACTAAAGAACTACCTCCAAAGCAACGACTAGCCATTACAGATAGTTTGAGGAAAGAAATGATAGAAATTTTTTCATCAAACAACATCTATAACAAAGGAGGATTAGGCAATGGAGTTAAACCAAAATAAAGCTCCTATTCATAAAGCCTTACTTCAATTAAGAGATAAACGGGTCGTTCCTTTTGATGTTCCTGGTCATAAAAGAGGAAAAGGAAACAAAGAACTTATGGATTTTTTAGGGGAAGACTGCCTATCAGTAGATGTAAACTCTATGAAGCCTTTAGATAATTTATGCCATCCGATTTCTGTGATTAAAGAATCAGAAGAATTAATGGCCGATGCTTTTAGTGCAAAAAATGCATTTTTAATGGTAAATGGAACTACATCATCAGTTCAAAACATGATACTCATTAGTTGCAAAAAGAATGATAAAATTATTTTACCTCGAAATGTTCATAGGAGTGTAATAAATGCACTTATTCTTAATGGAGCTAATCCAATTTATATAAATCCTCAGTTTGATCCAAAATTAGGGATCTCTTTAGGAATGGACATAAGTGATCTAAAAGAAGCAATAAGAACACATCCAGATGCTAAAGCAATTTTGATTAATAATCCTACCTACTATGGTATATGTTCAAATATTGAAGAGATTGTTAAGCTAGCTCATCAACATGATATAAGAGTTTTAGTTGATGAGGCTCATGGAACACATTTTTATTTTCATGAGGATTTACCAACCTCTGCAATGAAAGCAGGAGCCGATTTAGCAGCTGTTAGCATGCACAAATCAGGTGGTTCTTTGACTCAGAGTTCAGTTTTATTATTAAGTGACTCTATTGATGCAGATTATGCAAGACAGGTTATTAACCTCACTCAAACAACTAGTGCGTCTTATTTACTTCTCTCTAGTTTAGATATCTCACGAAAAAATTTAGCACTAAATGGAAAATCTATTTTTGCAAAAGTAATAGATTTAGTTGAGTACGCAAGAGATGAAATTAATAAGATTTCAGGTTTTTATGCATATTCGAGAGAAATTATTAATAACACTACAGTTTATGATTTTGACATAACTAAACTTGTGATTAATACTTTAGGAATCGGCCTAACTGGACACCAGGTTTATGACCTCTTAAGAGATGAATATGACATTCAGATTGAGTTTGGAGACATTGGTAATATTTTAGCTTACATATCAGTAGGAGATAGATTATTAGATATTGAAAGACTAGTCGGTGCTTTAGCAGACATAAAAAGAAGGCATCAGAAAGAAAAACTAGTAATGCCACCCTTTGCAGATTATGTGCGACCAGAAGTTATATTAAATCCTCAAGACGCCTTTTATTCTAATAAAACACCTAAAGAGCTCATCAAAAGTGTAGGAATGGTCTCTGGGGAATATGTTATGTGTTATCCTCCAGGCATTCCAATAATAGCACCAGGGGAACGTATTACCCAAAATATAATAGATACAATTATTTATGAAAAGAAAAATGGCGCCCAACTTACTGGGACTAAAGATATGGATGTTAGATATATTAATGTAATTAAGGAGAGTTAATGATGGGATTACAATTATGGTATACAGAAGAACATACTAAAGATGTTAGATTTTCAATCAAAGTAAAAGAGCATTTGTTTTCTGCTCAAAGCGATTTTCAGCAAATTGATATTTTTGATTCTGAAGAGTTTGGGAGATTCTTGACCATCGATGGATTAATGATGTTAACAGAGAAAGATGAATTCATATATCATGAAACAATTGCTCATACTCCAATGGCTGTCCACCCAAATACTAAAAAGGTTTTAGTAATTGGTGCTGGTGATGGAGGGGTGATCAGAGAGTTAACAAGATATGAAATTATTGAGAAAATTGACCTTGTAGAAATTGATGAGCTTGTTATAAAAGCATCTAAACAATATCTACCACAAACTGCTCAAAAATTTAACGATCCTAGAGTGAAGATATATATACAAGATGGCTTGAAATTTGTAAGATCAAAAGTAGATGAATATGACTTAATAATTGTTGATTCTACTGACCCAATTGGACCAGGAGAAGGATTGTTTACAAGAGAGTTTTATGGAAACTGCTTTAATGCTTTAAAAGAAGATGGGATTATGGTAAATCAGCATGAAAGTCCATTTTACAAGCATACCACTTTAGCAATGCAGCGAGCTCACAAAAGAATAAAAGAATCATTCCCAATTGCTATGGTTTATCAGGCTCATATACCTACTTATCCATCTGGATACTGGCTTTTTGGTTTCGCCTCAAAAAAACATCACCCATTAAAAGACTTAAACCAAAGCTGGGCAGACAATGGAATTAAAACTAAGTATTATAATTTGGAGTTGCATAAAGGATCTTTTGCCTTGCCCAATTATGTTAAGGAGCTACTTAATAATGAGTAGTATTAAGTCTATTAATGGATGTAATAATAAATATAAGGAAGCTAAAATTGTAGTTTTTGGCGCTCCTTATGATTCCACTACTTCTTTTAGACCTGGCACTAGATTTGCTAGTCTGGCTATAAGGAATGATTCGTGGGGGCTTGAAACATATAGTCCCTATTTAGATAAAGACCTAGAGGATATAAAAGTACATGATGCTGGTGATTTGGAATTTTCTTTTGGTAATAATGAAAAAATGATTAATCTAATCTATGAACAAACTAACTCTATTATCAACGATAAGAAAATTCCTTTAATGATAGGAGGAGAACATTTAGTAACTTATGGTGCAGTTAAAGCAACTTTTAAACATTATAAAGATTTAAAAGTTTTACATTTTGATGCACATAGTGATTTAAGAGATACTTTCTTTGATGAAAAACTTTCACACGCAACTGTTATGAGAAGAGTTTATGATTTAATCGGAGATAACAAAATCTTTCAATTTGGTATTAGATCTGGATCAAAAGAAGAGTTTGAGTGGTCAAAAGGAAAAATCTATACTCAAAAATTTAATCTAGATAATTTAGACACAGTTATTGATAATTTAAAATCTAGTCCTGTTTATGTAACAATAGATCTAGACATATTAGATCCATCAGTTTTCCCAGGGACTGGAACTCCAGAGCCAGGTGGCGTTTCTTTTATAGAATTATTAAAAGCTATCCATAAACTAAACATTCTAAATATTGTTGGCTGTGATATAAATGAATTATCACCTCACTATGATCAATCTGGTGCTTCTACCGCAGTCGCAGCCAAGATTTTAAGAGAATTGCTACTAACTATCTAAAAAAAGCTTTCTTGGGGAGTATCCCGAGAAAGCTTTTTATTAATCTTTAAATACGAACTTAGCATTATTCCTGCCACTTTCCTTTGCTTGATATAAAGCACTGTCAGCGGCTTTAAATATGTCATCTGATATTAGGTTTGGTGTATTTGCATAATAAGCTACACCTAAGCTAACCGTTAATTCAACCTTGTGAAATTCAACTTCTCTCATCTCTTCTTCAATCTTTTTTATAAACTCATCACCCATTTTTACAACATCTTGTCTTGTTCTATTGACATAACCAATTGCAAATTCTTCTCCACCAATTCGAGCAATAAATTCTGAGTCACTAAAATATCTCTTTGACAATCCTGCTAGAACTTTTAAACAAAGATTCCCCACTGAATGTCCAAAACTATCATTAATACTTTTAAAATGATCAATATCTAATATGAATAAAGCAAAAGTTTTGTAGTCACTACTTAAAATTTCTTTAAGTTTACTATCATAGAATCTCCAGTTATAAAGTCCTGTTAGCTGGTCATTGTTAGATAAGTTTTCTAATTCTTTTGAATACAAGGAATTTTTAACTGCTATTGCTGCATATGATGCAATAATTCTAAACATTTCTACTCTTTCAATTGAAAGCATATCTTTTTTTAAGGTTTGAAAATTCATCACACCTATAATTTCATCATTAACTTTGAGTGGAATAACTATGACAGACTGAGGAATATTTGGGTCATCATAAACTATTAAGTTATCAACATATATTGAAAACTCATTTTCTAAATCGTTTATTACAATCATTTTTTCATTCTTTATTGCCCAGGATGCTAAGGCATTTTTATTATCCAATTCTCTTCTATATGGTTTTATTCTTGTCTTCCCACTATTGTTATATACATAATGTATATATTTATTCTCCAATACTCCTAGTAAGAGGTTATAGTCATCAAAAAATTTATCTAAATAATCATATATTGCATCGAAAATATCTTCTATATTAATCATTGTATTTATGTCTTTTCCAATTTCAGATAATAGTTGCAGTTGTTCTAGCTGCTTTTGCATACTCTTAGACTTAACTGCATTGATATCTTTTGATTCTTTATTACTATAAACTTTTTTTAAATAATCTGTATGCA
>JBKHBO010000078.1:0-5588 GCA_046542315.1 Clostridia bacterium | reverse complement strand
AAGGAAATTGAAGCATATATTATATTAAAAAAGCAATTAGGGAAGGAAATTAAGACAATGAAGATAATCACAGATTATAAAGATATTGAAGAATTAGAAGTTGATGATGGAATAAAACATGAAGTAAGAAAGTGTATCAAAAAGCTTGAAAATCATTATGGTAAAACTAGAGATAATATTAATGGATATGTTGCTTTTATAGAAAATGAGAATGACTTAGAATTCCTACAAGACGCACCTACTAACTTTATAACTTCAAAAGATATTATAAATATTGATAGAATCAAAACATCGAATGATGAGGATTGGATTAGTATGTATATAAACGTTAATTATAAACATGATATTTTTGTTGTTGTTAGAGAAGAATGGGCCTATAAACTATTAAAGAATGTTTAGGTGACTTTTAATGAATAAGATATATAAAGTTAGTCAAATACCAAAAGACTTACCTAAACCTGTGATTGATAGATTCAAAGAAGATATTAATGATATGGACTGTTGGTATGGTAGTGATAGGAACATAGATTCAGAAGGAGGGTTCTTCTATGTCATTCAAAATGAGAAAGATTATGAAAGTATCCCATCGGTATATTGCCTAGGAAATAAATCAATAATTCCAGAGATTGTAGAAGTAATTGATAATTCGAAATACATGAGGATTCTAGTGATTATAAGTTTAGATTATCACATAATCTATTATGTTAGAGAAGATCTGGTGCCTGAAAGAGTATTAGAATATATGGATTAAACAAAAGGAGTGTTTAATGTGCCTAAATATAATGATGAAAAAGATTCAGCTAAAGTTGTAATCGTTAGAGTCCTAAAGTTTTTATTAGATTTACTGAAATGACCTCAAGCTTTTTGCTTGGGGTATTTCTATTTTAAAAAGGAGAATGAAAAGTGTTTAATGGAGATAAGTACAAGACAATTGGTGTAGATAGTAAGGTTCCTGAAGAGCTTCAAGCAATAATGTGGCAATCTATAGCAAAGCTAGTTGATTCAGATACTGAAGTAGATTATCTGCAGATATTTAAACTTAGTAGGTGTAATAAACACAAGAAGTGCCAGCTCATAACCCATAGCCAAGAACAGCCTAACGAGTATAAAAAAGAGATACATGTAATATCAGAAAGTAAAAAAATTACCACAAAAATCTTTGTAATTAGTTCGCATGATGAAGATGGTAATGAATACAGTACGATGATGCTGGCTAAAGAATATTAATTAAAAGGAGTTCCAAATGAAAAATAATGATTTTAATAGAATAGATGTTGTTTCACTAAGGATAGTCAAGGAACGAGAATACAAGTATCAAGATGAAAATGTAAGTAATCCAAATATAGCTGCAAAAATCATAAAAGACTGTATAGGTGATTTGGATAGAGAAAATATGGTTGTATTGTGTTTGAGTTCAAAGAATCAGATAACATCTATCAATTTCTCTTCAACAGGCATTCTTAACGCATCATTAGCCCATCCTAGAGAAATTTTCAAAACTGCTGTAATTGCAAATGCTAACTCCATAATTCTAGGACATAACCATCCTTCAGGGGAAGCAGATCCTTCTGGTGAAGATGAGAAAATAACAAGAAGGATAGCAGATGCTGGTGATCTTTTAGGTATCAAACTATTAGACCATATTATTGTTAGCCATAATGAAGATCATTTTAGTTTTAGAAAAGAAGGGTTAATATAAAAGGCGAATATGAATTATTAAAGTTCAATTTTACTATAAATATATATAAAGAAGAGACTTTTTTACTTAGTCTCTTCTTTATTACTTACTTCGAGTGATAGTTTTTTTTTCTCATCAGAAGAATTCTTTATAGTGGTATGATTGTGATTTCTTGCTTCTTTGAAAAATTGAACTATTTGATTATTTAGATTATCATCATCAAGGGGTCTAATAAAATATAGAATATCAGTTTCTTTTGAAGGCCTATAGATGGAGATGTTTGGTAGTATTATGCCTTTTTTAACCTCAAAGCCAATAACTTTTGATTCAGGATTTTTCACTACAGAGATAATAATGTACTGTTCAAGTATATTTCTATAAATATTATTTACTAAAACAGTATCTCCGATCTTTAGATTAACAAAAGTCAAAATTGAGTCAATAAAATACTCACCACATATCTCTCTAAACTCTTCAAAATCTCCTTTTAAGGGATCATCATTGCTTAGTGCAATTTCTAAGGCTAATCTTTTCTTTAGTTTACTCTTGAATTGATCAGACTTACTGAAGTCTAATTTCAAAAACAAACCTCCATTTTTCTCTATTTTTAACTTTAGATTAAACTCGTCTACATTTAGTAAATAATTCATAAATAGCTACTCCTTAATCTTATTTAATCTATCTTTGATAGTATTATAAATTTCTTCATTGCCAATTAATATAAATAAAAACTTGCCCTTATTATAAAAAGCGTATTCACCTTTGTCAACTCCTCTTAGAATACTAAAAGCGGTCATCTCAGGAAAGTAATCAGAGGCACATTCTACACAAATTTGATACTTAATATCAAAATGGTTTACAATTCCTTCTTTAAGTATGGCAGACACACTATCAAAAGTTGCTTTATTTTTTTCATCGTCAGGTATCATCCAAATTTTATTAGCTTCTTGCTCTTGTTTGATGAGCTTAGCTCCAATGCCTTTTAGGTGTCTTCTAAAACTTTCATAGCTTGGTAAGCCATCAGATACAGCCTTATCTTTGTCGTAAATATAGTCATTCGGAAATGGGTTTCCATTAATATCACGCAAACTATCATCAGCTTTTATATAAGCATTGATAATATCTTCTATTTGAGTGAAGTAGTCGTCGTAAAATAGCTGTTTCAGTATTTTGTCATTAATACGGTTAGTAGAATTACTATTCATAATTAATAAATGCTCCTTTCTAAAATTTACTCAAAAAAACTTTTACTATATAAAATACACACTATAAACATATATACACACATTTAAAGTAATTATAGTTCAAAAATTGATATAAGGCAAATACTTTTAATAGTCCTATAATAAAAATAAACTAAAAAATGTTGTTAAGTAAAAGAAAAATCAATGCACAAGTTTTGTGTATGAAGTGTTTTCAAGGCAATTTTTTCCTCTTTACACACGCTTGACAAATCCTTATTGAGTTTGTAAAGTGATGTTGTAAAATCAATTCTTCATATTTATATGTAATTATGGGTAATGGCGTGTATATTGCTATCATTGTTGTATTATAGTAGCTTTATTAACTTAGCTATTACAAAGTAGTTATGTCGAGATTAATATAAAAGGAGGTGTTTCAATGATCACAGCTAGATTCAGGCCAAAGTTCAAATGGGTAAGAAAAAGTATCAACTTGATTAACTATGCAACTGCAATAATTGAAGGGGTTAAAAGTGTAGCTCCTAAAGCTAAAGTTATTGTAGAAAAAAGCCAATTTGAAATAATAGGCGTATTTCTAACAGATTTGCAAAAACGTGAGATGGGAATAGCAATAGTAGCAAGAGACCATAGATTGGAAAAATACGTAGTAGAATATCAATATAATGACGGATTAGATGTTTCAAGGCAGTTATTTATAGCTTGCTAGAGCATACTAACTGATGAAAGGAGGTGCTTTCTTTACTCATATTAATTCGAGCATACTAACTTTAAGTTGCCAATTACTAAAGCGATCAAATCTTAATGATAACAAAAATGTAAAATTATAGGAGGTATAATTCAATGCTAGAAAAGAATTATGAATTTTTAGCGGGAAGAGATATAAGAGAAAGTCATGAGACATGGCTTGTTTGTGATGATGAAGTAATAGGAAGAATATTTCTTGAGTATAGTGACCCAGTGAAAGTTAGAGTTCTGATTACCGGGAAAATACTTACAAGTAATTATCAAGACATTAAGAAAAGGATTCTTCAAAGGTATATACCAGCTTATCATGAAGCAGATAAAATTGTCTTTGAGTTTTATTGTCTTATCCATGAAGAAGACCATCACAGTTGCTGTAATTACTTATAACCGCACTTGTAAAACTGTCGGTAAGTCGATATTTTCGATAAAACTGAAGTTTTGAGTAACAGTAGATATCTTATAATCAAGTTTACTTGTATATAGAGGATTTCAAAAATATCGAAAGTATCAAAGTATCGAAAATTAAAAAAGAGGTGTAAAATGAAGGGCAAAATAATGACTGATAGAATGATTAAAAAGAAGAAACAACAAACTGGTGAAGCTGAGCAAAAAAATACTTATTCAATACCAAAAACTATTTATCAAGTACCAGATGGTCAGTATCAATTAACTATCCAACATGTCAAAGTTAATGAAGAAGAGAATGAGTTTACATTAGTTCTAGAGGCAATGCTAGAAGAAGATCGAAAACTAGTTTTGTTTAAAACATATACTGCAGAACATTTCTCATTTTCTAATTTACTGAAAAATCTTGATGTACTTGACCAGAATTATACTTTTAATAAGAATGATTTAATCGGTAAAAAAGTAGCTGCTAAAGTTGAAAATCGAACTAAAGCCGGTAAAACATATTCTAATGTAATCAAAATAATAGCATAAGAAAAGTGACTTAATAATCTGGCTGGTCCTACCAAGATGCTAGCCAGGTTACTAAGTCAACAAATCTGTAATTTAATTATACCGTAATAAATAAAAAAAAACAGTTTGGAAAGGAATAATTTATGAGTAATAGTTCTAGTGATAAAAAAGAAACTCCACCAGAAGTATTAATAAGATTAACTGAAGAAGAAACATTTTTTTTAGATCAAGATGGTAATTTTTATGCCAAGTTCATTGAGGAAGGATTAACAAAAGTTTTATTAATGAGCTCAGAAGAATACCATCACCATCTAAGAAAGTTATACATTGAAGAAAAAGAAGAACCTATAAGCGAGTATCAAATAAATTCGACAATAGATAATTTAAAAACGATAGCTTATTACTCAGGGATTGTCAAAAAAATGCACCTAAGAGTTGCAAAGATTAATGGAGATTTTTACTACGACCTACATGATGATAGTAGGAAAGCCATTAAAATAAGCAAAGATAAAGTTGAATTAGTTATCTTACCAGAGAATTTTATTAGGAGCAATATATTGCTTCCACAAGTAAAACCTGATTTGACAGTAAAGCCTAAAGAATTAATTAGTTTAGTCAAAAGAAACTTCAACATTAGCTCAGAAGAAGATGTAGTTTTAATTGCATTGTATATCGTCACAGCATTGATACCTAATTGTATACATCCGATATTAATACTTATCGGTGCTCAGGGAAGTGGAAAATCTACAGCTTTAAGAAAAATATCAAGAATTGTTGACCCTAATCATGTTGAAGTGGTAGATATGCCCTCAAATAAAAAGGATCTGGTTCTCTCATTAAAGTATCGTTACTTGAGTTGTTATGATAATGTCGGAAAGATTAGTAATGAAACTAGTGACTTACTGTCTCAAGCAATAACTGGTTCAGCTATTCTAGAGAGAGCACTATTTACTAATAACATACCTAATATAATTAAATTGATAACAAAGCCTATTGCTATAAATGGTATAAATCTCAGTAGCTTAAAGGAAGACTTTTTGGACAGG
>JBKHBO010000077.1:0-5772 GCA_046542315.1 Clostridia bacterium | reverse complement strand
CATAAGCACTCATTATGTAGCGTTTTTTTAATTCTTCCTGCTCTAAAGCATAAGCAAGTATTCTATCCTGCCCACCTTTTTGGTGAATATCCTCTAAATCTAACACTTCTTCCATTTCATCTAGCAGAGTATATCTTTTCTTGTGGGCGTCCCCATACTTTTGGACACCCATTCTTTTTCTTTTCTTAACCCATTCTTCCATTTCTTCCTGCGATAATTCGTGCAGTCTTTTCACTTTATCACTCCTTCGAAATTATAACGAATATTTCCCCAAGCATTTCTTCAACTCCGTATAATTCTCTTTCCGGATATTTTTCTAAAATCTCATTTATATCTCTTTCTATGTCTTTAGTTTTAAAGAAACCTTCATCATCTTTTTTTAGTTTACTTATACATTTATACTCAACATCTTTGCAGAGAATTATTTATCACTCCTCATTCCTTATTATTCTGCTATATAAGGTAAAGTCATAATCAACAAAGTGGTATCCACAATGTTCGCAAATTATATTTTTATTCGGTTTAGCCGGAGGCTGTGGAGGTATTGCCTCAACAAATAGAAGATCGACTGTACTATCTTCTTTTATTTCACCTGTGAATTTATATAATTCTTCAACACATCTCGGGCAAACTATTTTGTCGCCTTCTTCTGCTATAATCATTAATCTGTACTTCCCAACATACCTTCGCCTCTTTCACTCTCAAACTCTTTGATGTCGCTGACTAGCATTGTGTCCTCGTGATAAGCGTCAGTAAGAATGAATTGGGCAATAGCTTTTTCATAAGGGTAATGAATTGACTTTGCTCTTTCCTCTACTTCTTCACAGCTTTTTGAGATAATGATAAACTTATCACCTGTATTATTAATAGCGATAAACCACTCGCCTCTGTATCCGCTATCTATAACTCCTGCCCTTACCGATAGGTTAAGACACCCGGAAGACCCACGCTCCCGCACAAGAGCCACTAAGCCTCTGCTAAAGGCTGTGGCAAACCCTGTGGGTACTAACTTTGTCTCCTGTGGTGCAATAACCATATTATCTTCTTCAAAGGCAGGGTATATGTCATAACCTGCGTCCTCTACTCTTTTCTCCGGTGCTTTAGCGTCCTCTTTCAACAACTCAACATTTAACATATTACCAACTCCTATTTATGTTTTTATCTAACCGGGCAAACTCCATCTTCGCAACTATTTTGTTCCAATTCTCTTTCTTTTTGGCTTTTTCTTTCATATTTGTTAACAAGATATGGTTTAAAATCATTCATACTATTTTTCATTTTTTCATATTCCTCTTTTGTAATTTCTTCATAAGGCATTAACTCATAAAAACTATCGTTATAAGGAATAAATGAAACTCCAACTACACTATCCCAATTATTCCACAACCATTCCTCTACATCTTCCCATTCATTATCACGAACATGAACGGTAATTGAGGCATTATGTTCTACATAATGTTCCATAAACATTTTATAGGTTTCTAATTGTTCAATAGCAGAAACATTACCTTTTACTTTACCTTTAGGTGCTTTAACTGGAAATTCCAAAACTTTTGTATTTTCATTCTCTCCGACTTCATCTTTTACATTCCACTCTAATTCTTCTGCAACTTTAACTAATGGATCATTAGCCGAAAGTCTTACCCTTCTAATATAATAGGGGCTGTGATTATAATGTAAACCACTTGAAACAGTAGGCATTTGAGTCTGTGTGCCTTCCGGTTTTACAGTAGTAATCAATTCAGGAGTGTGATCATTATATTCTTCTGAAACTTTTTCTGCCTCTTTATTAGCAACTTCTTTTAATTCTTCTAATAAATTAGCCTGTTTTTCTTTTTCTTCTTCCCAATTTAAAGCATTAATTGCGTCCTGCCAACCCGTAAGTGATAACCCAACTAATCTATCTCTTGAATTAATATAGTCCCAGTCGGATAATTCAAACTCAACAAGAGCCATTCTATATGAAGAACGAACATTTAACCTTTGAGATTTTAATAATTCTTCTCTGTTTAATTTTCCATCTTCTACAAATGCTTTTACGTTTAGAGAAACTAAATTACAAACTCCATTACTGTCTAATAAAATTTCAGCACAAGGGTTAACACCTTTGAAATTATCTCTGCGTCTTTTGCCTTCCTCTGCATTAATGAAACCCGGTTCTCCACTATATCGCATTTGTTTAATATGCCAATGTAATTGTTCACGTGAAGGTTTTTCTTTATAAAAAATAGAATTGTTGCTCATTTGTCTGTGTTCAATATCTTTATTAATTTTCCACTCTCCATTTTTTTGAATATATAAATCTTTTTTAGCAGTTTTTATATTCTCATTATCAGCGTCAAATAAACCTATTTCTGATGTCCTTCTTACACCTCCGGAAACAACATTTTCGCCAATGATATTAGCAATATCCAAGCAGTCCAGAGGGTTTAACTGTACTTTTTCTTTGTCTTTTTTATTTAATATCATATCAATTTTATCAAACATCTTTTTTATACTTTGATGTCCGGAGGCAGTACCACCGAAAGTTTTTAATCTTTCACCTTTAGGTCTTACAGAGTCATAATTGAAATAAATTTCCTCTATTATATTATACTCGTGTCTTGTGAGCGCTTCTAAATAGATTTTTAATGCTTGCACCCAAGCCTCTTTTGAGTCGCCTACCTTAATATGTATCGCTGTATTGCTTTTATTAAATTCATAAGTAGTAAACTCTGCTCTTTCCGATTGATCTACTGGTGAATAATATTCGTGTCTGACTTTAACATCAGTTCTGATTTTAGGTAGTTTTTCCACGTCTTCTCTCAAAACTCTAACTCCAACACCAGCACCTATGAGTAGTAAATAAAACAAATCTTCATAAGCCTTGAAATCATCTATTACTTCAAAAGCACAATTGTAATTACTCATAGGATATTTTTTGCTTGCCTCTGTACCACCAGTCCAGAGTGTTCTCCCTGCCAAGAAGTTTTTGAAATTATAAATCCTATCGAATAATTCTTCTGCCTCTTTTTTTGTTGTTGGCGCTAAAGAGCAATTATACTCAACTGCTCTTTTTACTGTTTCCCACCAATATTCTCTCCTTTCTTCCTTTGGCAACCAACGGGAATAAGTCCTGTAATATATAAATTCACCTAATTTAGTCGGGAATGGGTTATTTTGATGTTTATACTTACTTAAAAATTCTTTTGATAAAAGACTATTTTGCCTCTCATTTCTAGTTTTATTTCTTTTCTGCCTGTATAATATATATTCTTTAGCGACTTTGTGATCGTAGTCCATAAGTACATCTTCTACAATATCCTGTATCTTTTCAACTGTTATCTGCTCACCACTAATATTCTTATCTATTTTAGAGGCTAAATGTTCTAACTCTGTCGCTGTATAAGGTTTAACATCATTAATAGCAGAACCAACAGCGTCTTTAATCTTATCTAAATCGTATTCTACTTTCCTGCCACTTCTTTTTATTACTTTAATGCTATCACTCCTGTTCTTTTTTAATATATATTACAATTGTTTTTTCAACAGGCTCCACTTCATAATATCTAACATCAGTAGGCTGTCCGACCTGCCCTTCTGTTGACGGGTCATTAAAAGCACCACAGATATAGAAGTCGCCTAATTTCATAATTTCATCTGTTGGAATAAACCATCTATGTGGCTCATATCTTTCAGTCTTAATGTGCTTGTATTCGTCTAAACCTTCTTCTCCTAAGACTTCTCTAATAGCGTCTTGAAGTGGATAAATAGGAGTAGCATATTCTCCTACATTTTCATTAGCATATTTAATAACTTGTTTAACATCTTCTTTAGTAATTTCCAATATTATCACTCCTTAATCGAAGTACGGGTCTATAAAATAACTATCAAGTTTATCTCTGTAAGGGCAGTCTTTAAATTTAATATTACAATTCCCAAAAAATCTACATTCAGTACAGAAGGCTCTTTCCGGATAACCCCAGTCTAAGCCCTCCATTTTTTCTTCTACTGCCTGTTTTTTTAGATCATTAAATTCTTCCTCTGTATCAACCACAGCTTTTTTAAGATGATTTGCTCTAGCATAATTGTTATACTGCTCAAGCGTCATTTCATAGTTGAGATTATGTATTCCTTTTCTAATATCTTTAAGCATTCTTAATCAAAACCGTTGCTATCGAAACCATCATAAAGGTCTTGCTGTGATTGACCTCCGGAATTATCATCTGCATAGTCTAAAAACTTAACATTATCAGCGTTAACTTCCGGATTGATATAAGTTCTTTTTTCATTTTTGCTCTTGTTGATCTCTAAACTTCCGTCAACTCCAACCAATCTGCCTTTACCTAGATGTTCAGCAACAGTTTCAGCAAGTCCCCTCCAGCATACAATCTTAATGAAGTCGGTATCTTTTTCTCCATTACCTTTAGTATAGTTTCTTTCAACAGCTAAAGTGAAATTAGTAACAGCAGTTCCGTTGCCTGTATAGCGAAGTTCCGGCTCGTCAGTTAACCTTCCAATTAATACAATTCTGTTTAACATATTATCTACTCTCCTTTAGTAATTATATTGTTGCCACACTTAACACACTTCCAGCCAATATAATCTCTATTCTTACTTATTCTTTTATGCCTTGTTTTTCTGTGGCACTTCGGGCAGTATTTCTCCTTACTCATTGATAACACCAAGCAATCTGTTCATCATTTCCTCATAGTTTTCGGTTCTGCTTTCTAATTCATCTTCAATATTATTTAGCTTATCTTTTCTATCTTTAACTTCCTTTAAGGTTTCTTGATTATCCTCAATCTGTTCCTTAACCTCTCTGATAGTATCATTGATCTTTTGATAGACGCTGTCCTTTTCCAATTTACTTCTCAATTCAGTAATTTTATCAGTACCAAACATCTAATCACTCCCTTGATTTAAGTTTAAATTATTTTCTATCAACTCAATATTTTCAATAGGCTCTAATTTTTCTTCACAGTTATCGCAGTCAATATTAATCATTCTTTTATCTTTAGCGCTACACCAAGCAACTGCTGACACTTCATTTAAAGTCTTGTGATATTGACAGGCACAATACCTGTCTTTAATCAAAGTATTATGATAGTGGCAGTATTTAGTTTTAATTGTAGTATTATCACAACCTTCTAAATCGCATTCTCCATACTTATTATTCATAGATTATTTTGTCAATATCGTGTGGATAAACAGTATCTAATTTTCCTTCAAATTTTTCGTCTAATATTTTAACAAAATAAGCAATTAAATCTTCGTGCTTATCATATTTTCTTCTTAATATTTCAGCTTTGTAACCTATTATTAATTCAATTTTATCGCCTTTTTTTAACTCGTCTTTCTTTTTGGGTGGCAATAAATTTTCATATTCACCTGTTGTTATATAACCGTTGCTGTATTCTATAATTGGTTTATGTTTACTATTTTCACCACAATATCTAACTTTTTCATACAAACCTCTAAAGTCATTGTTAATAACTTCATCACCAACTTCAAATTTGTTAACTGGCTCAAAAATTGCTGGTTGATATAATGGAGTATAACCTTTTAATTTTAATTTATTATTTTTTATTTCTTTTATTGTATATTCTGTGTCTTGTTTATCTTTAACTCTCATTCCAACTTCACATTCTTTAATATCCATTCTTTTCACCTCCTAATATAATCCATTTGATTTTCTAATTACCTTTATCGGTTTTTTCTTTCCTCTATCTTCAAAGAAAGCGTCACGCCACAGAGTTATTTCCGGGTAGAAGTAGAAGTGTGAAACTCCAA
>JBKHBO010000023.1:0-28260 GCA_046542315.1 Clostridia bacterium | reverse complement strand
CATCAATTATTGAATCCATTGATTTGCCACGTACATAAGTTTCCATTATAACTTCGGCAGGAATTATGTTAACTAAGTCGCCACCTTTAGTGATTATTGGGTGGACTCTAATATGGTCTTCATCTTTAAAAGTTTCTCTATTCGCGTGAATAGCCATTAAGCCTATATTAGCAGCATTAAGAGCATTTATACCATTTTGTGGTGCTCCACCTGCATGAGCTTCTTTTCCAATGTATCTAACTAATTTACCAACAAACCCATTACTAGTGCCACCTACTCTAGCCTTTACTTCTTCACCGGTAGCGGAGCTATGATACATCATTAGCATATCAATGTTATCAAGTTCTCCTAAAGCAATGAACTCTTGCTTTCCGCCGAGAAATTGAATCTCTCCTTGCTCTCTTAGCTTCTGTCTAAAACCTATCTCTACATACTCTTCTGCAGGAACAGCCATAAAGGAAACGTTTCCATCTAATTCTTTAATAGCTCCACTCTTAATTAAGCCTATAGCCGCACCTAGCATCCCAGCAATTTGAGCATTATGCCCACAAGAATGAGCTGCGCCTGTTTCAGGGTCAGCATGAGGATGATCTGGACAAACTACTGCATCTAGCTCTCCCATAACAGCTACGTTCGGGCCATCACTTTTACCTTTGGCTAAAGCAACAACTCCTGTTCTTGCAATTTCATCTCGATAAGATAGCCCGAGGTCCTCAAATAAATCTTTAACAATCTCTGCAGTTCTAAACTCTTTGTATCCCAGCTCTGGATGAGCAAAAATTTCATTTCCAATACTAATAATTTTTTCTTTATTATCCTCTATTACTTGGCACACTTTTTTCTTAAGTTGTTCTTTATTCATAATTCCTCCCATTATTGAATAAGCCAACTTTAAAGCTGGCTTATATTTACTCTACCTTAAATTCTACAGTTTCTTGAAGTTCATCATTGATAAAAAGTCTTACTTCATAAGAACCTTTCGGCCATCCATCATCAGGACTACTTAAGCTAAAATAAAAATCAGTTTCTTCTTCCAATTCTAACTCAGCTGAATCAATAAACTCTTCTTTATTTTCAGTATAATACCATTCAGCTTTAGCTATAATAGGTTCTGCAACATTTTCTATTATCCCTGTGGCATATATTACCGGCGTATCTGTTGCAAATACGTCAGTATAAACAGGTTCCTCATTTACTGATTTTGCCATCGCTAAGTCTCTATAATTAGCTTTTGCTCCTTCTACTTCAAATTCTAAAGTTTCTTGATGCTCATCATCAATAAATAGCCTTACTTCATAAGAACCATCTGGCCATCCCTCATTAGGTCTAGTTAAGCTGAAGTGAATTTCTGTTTTTCCCTCTTCTGTTTCTAAAGTTGCAGAATCAATAAACTCTTCATCACCTTCCATATAATACCATTCTGACTTGAGCTCCGTATCTCCTGGTGCGTTATCTAATACCCCTGTAACAAATATCTCAGGGATGTCAGACTTAAATGTATCAGTATAAACAGCTTCTTCGCCTTCTAATCTTGCCATTTTTAGGTCTTTATAATTCGCTGTAGTGAAACTAGCCTCACAACTACATCCACTAACTACTAGAATGATCAACAATAATAATAGAGTTAATTTAGACTTCATAATATAACACCTTACCTTATAGAAAATTCTTTAGTTGTTTCTAACTCTCCATTTATGTATATATTTATACTATATGAGCCAGCAGGCCAACCATTATCAGGTATTGAAAAAGAGAAAAAAGCATTTTGGTTTTCCTCACTCGTAAATAGCTCTGCTATTCCAACTTGTTGATTCTCATATACCCATTCTCCTTGAATAGGAGTACCTATATCTAGCCCTGATATGAAAAATGTTGCATATATTTCAGGAATATCAGTAGGAAATACTTCAGTTATAGTTGTTGGAGCAAAAGTACTTGGGTCAATTGCTGATGCCATTTCTAAACTAGCAATATTACCTCCAAAAAACATTGTATAAACAACTGCTGCAATAGCAATAAAAACAATGAATAAGAATAATTTCTTAATAATGCCTCTTTTTTTCTTGGGAGGCTTTACACTCGAGTTAAATTTTATTTCTCCGCTAGTTCCAATTCTTTTTTCTTTACCTTTGAAAAACCTTTGCGACTATTTTGTTCATGTTCTAGCAAACTACTATGATCACTCATTGGCGCTCTTGTAGTTAAAGTTTTAATTGGATGGTTGCCCTTGGTTAATGGAATTTTCTACCCTTGCTCCGCAATTTGTACAAAAGCTAGAGCCGTCAGCAATTTCTTTGCCACAATTTTTGCAAAACACTATCTTTCCTCATTTCTATATTCAATTTTTTACTTATGACAAATAGAAACCTACTAATGCAAAAACGACAGTTTGCTTCTGTTCCTTTCTCCAAAATTTAGCATCCTTTTTTCTTTATCTTGATAAAGATGCTCCTTTAATTATATTCTATTACATTTGGTGAATAATTATAAGACTAATTTTGATGCTTTTGCAAAAATTGCTCATAATCTTTTAAGTTTTTTTGCAAAAGTTCAGGAGTGTTCAATCCATATGGGCATCTTTCAACACATTGATTACAATGCAAACAATCATTTATTTTATCCATCTCTTTTTGCCACTCTGGCGTTAAGAAGTTTTGATAAACAGCTCTTCTTAATAAAAGAGACATTCTAGCTGCATTATTGATTTTAATTCCAACTGGGCAAGGCATACAATATCCACATCCTCGACAAAAATCTCCCGCTAATTCATCTTGATATTCTTTTATTAATGCTGATATTTCTTCATCCATTTTTGGTGGATTTTTTTCATATCCTAAAAATTCATCTAGTTCCCACTCATGCTGAATGCCCCAAATAGGAACTACATTATCATACTGCCTCATAAAAACAAATGCTGCTTTTGCTTTATCAATTAAGCCACCAGCAAGTGCCTTCATAGCAATTACTCCAATGTTTTTCTCTTTTGCTCTCTTAATTAATGCTAAGTCTCTTTCAGCAGATATTAAACTTAGCGGAAATTGAATAGTATCAAATAATCCACTATCTACTGCTTCTTCTGCTACAGCAATACTGTGAGAGGTAATTCCAATGTGTTTAATTTTCCCCTCTTCTTTAGCCCTAACAAATTCATCATATAAGCCATCTTCTCCACCAGGCTTTGGTACAAACTTCATGTTATGAAACTGATATATATCTATATAATCTGTTTTTAGATAATCTAGACTTGTTTTAAGATGCTCTCTAACTTCTTCTTTTGTTTTCCCATGGCTTTTAGTTGCAATTACTATATTCTGTCTAACATCAGATAGAGCATTTCCTAATTTTTCCTCACTATCGCTATATGCTCTTGCTGTGTCAAAAAAAGTTACCCCCGACTCATAGGCTTTCCTTAATATCGAAATGGCACTATCCATTTCAACTCTTTGTATTGGTAAAACTCCAAAACCCATACGTGCAATTTCAAGATTAGTTTTGCCTAAAATCATTTTTTCCATAACTAACTATCCCCTTTTATTGATTAAATACTTGCTCAATTATTTGTAGAAATTCCTCGTTATTTTGACTTAGCTTTAAATTCTTGATGATTTCTCGTGTTTGATTAATGTTTGTATCAGGGTTGATTGAGTTTCTTAACTTCCAGATAATTTCTAGTTTATCTTCATCGATTAATAGCTCTTCTCTTCTGGTTCCACTTCTGAGGATGTCAATCGCTGGGTAAACATGTCTTTGTGCTAGCTTTCTATCTAAATGTAGTTCCATATTACCAGTACCTTTGAACTCTTCATAAATAACGTCATCCATTCTACTTCCTGTATTAACTAAGGCAGTAGCAATTATCGTTAAACTGCCGCCATCCTCCATATTCCTTGCTGCACCGTAAAAGCTTTTAGGGTTATATAAAGCAGCGGGATCCAACCCTCCGGAAAGTGTTCTTCCACTTGGAGAGACAACTAAGTTTGATGCTCTTGCTAACCTTGTTATACTATCTAGCAAAATAACAACATCTCTTCCATGCTCAACCAATCGCTTTGCTCTTTCACTTATCATCTCGGCTAACCTTACATGATTTTCTGGTCGTTCATCAAAGGTAGAAGCTAAAACCTCTGATCGTGAACTAACGGATCTTTCCATTTCTGTAACTTCTTCAGGGCGCTCGTCAATAAGTAAAACTATTAAATGAACGTCGGGGTGATTTTCTTCTATACTTTGAGCTAAGTTTTTCAAAATTGTAGTCTTACCTGCCTTTGGAGGTGATACTATTAATCCTCTTTGGCCTTTTCCAATTGGGCTTATCAAATCAATTAATCTTGTTGCTACTTCTTTGTTTTCACGTTCTAGAGTGAACTTTTTATTAGGATGGATAGGTGTCAAGTTCCCAAAGTCAATTCTTTGAGCTGCCCTTTCTGGATCTTCTCCATTAATCGCCTCGACATATAAGAGAGCATAATATTTCTCTTTGTCTTTAGGAGGCCTAACCTTACCAGCCACATAATCACCTGTATGCATGCTAAACCTTCTGATCTGAGATGGTGATACATAAATATCTTCATTACTAGGTAAATAATTAATCGGTCTTAAAAACCCATAACCATCTTGCATAATATCAAGCACACCTGAGGCAAATATAAATCCATCTTTTTCAACGTTTGCTTTTAAAATCTCAAATACTAATTCTTTTTTTCTAAGGCGAGAATAGCCTTCTACGTTTAATTCTTTTGCAATAGATACTAACTCTTGTATTGTCTTGTTTTCTAAGTCTTGAATGTGCATAAGGAACCTCCTGAGGTTTTTTTGGAGTAGTTTGGGAAGGTAACAAGAGAGCTAACTAACAAAACATTAGGTAGCTCTCAAAATATTAATGTTGTGAACGCATATCTTTCCAGACAGGCTTTGTGTCAGAAAAGTGTGTTG
This sequence comes from Clostridia bacterium, assembly GCA_046542315.1. Classification (GTDB taxonomy): domain Bacteria; phylum Bacillota; class UBA994; order PWPR01; family PWPR01; genus PWPR01. Next base: position 23,328 of record JBKHBO010000023.1, on the reverse strand, counting down.
CAGATATAAATCTTATTGTGCCAGTTTTAGATCTCATTACTAAGGTTTGAGTTTCCGCTCCACCACCGAAATATCGAACTCCTTTAAGTGAGTCACCATCAGTTATTCCAGTAGCTGCAAAAATTACATCATCACCCTTTACTAAATCATCTAAAGTTAAAACTTGATTAACATCAGCTAAGCCCATTTTATGACAACGCTCAAGTTGTTCATCACAATCAGGCAACAACCTTGCTTGCATATCTCCACCTAAGCATCTAAGAGCGGCAGCGGCTAATACACCTTCAGGTGCTCCCCCGATACCCATTAGCAAGTCAATGCCTGTACCACTAAGAGCCGCTGCTACTGCTGGTGCAACGTCTCCATCTGTAATTAACTTACACCTTGCTCCCGCTTCTCTAACTTGCCTAATTTTTTCTGCGTGTCTTTGTCTATCCAACAAAACTACTGTTAAATCACTTACTTCGCAGTTTTTAGCCTTTGCTAAAGCTTCTAAATTTTCTTTCACACTTGCATCTAAGCTTACTTTACCAACTCCAGCAGGACCTACACAAATTTTATCCATATACATATCTGGAGCGTGTAATAAGCAACCGCTTGGTGCAACTGCTAAAACAGCGATTGCATTTGGCTGTCCTTTTGATACTAAGTTTGTTCCTTCAAGTGGGTCTACAGCTATATCGACTTTTGATCCTAGTCCGCTTCCGACTCTTTCACCAATATATAGCATTGGAGCTTGATCCATTTCTCCTTCTCCAATGACTACTGTACCGTCAATATCAACTGTATCAAACATTGCTCTCATAGCTCTCACAGCTGCATCATCAGCTGAGATTTTATCGCCTTTACCCATCCACTTTCCAGCTTCAAGGGCTGCTAATTCCGTAACTCGAGCAAGTTCAAGTGAAAGTTGTCTATTCATAATTGAACTCATCTTTTATCATCTACCTTTTTTTCTTGTAATCTGCTAAGAATTTCTCTAACCCACTATCAGTTAATGGGTGAAAAACCATTTTGTCAAGAACACTGAATGGAATTGTTGCAATGTCAGCTCCTACTAAAGCTGCTCTTTTTGCATGGTCTGGATGTCTAATGCTTGCTGCTATCACTTGACATGACAAATCATACATATAGAAAATATCAACTAAATCTTCTACTAAACCAATTCCGTCTTGACCTATATCATCAAGTCTGCCGACAAATGGGCTTACATAAGTGGCTCCTGCTTTTGCTGCTAAAAGTCCTTGATTAGCAGAAAATACTAACGTAACATTTGTCTTAATTCCTTCTTTACTAAGTGTTGCTACTGCTTTAAGTCCATCTTTTGTCATCGGAATTTTAATCACAATATTATCTGCAATGTCAGCTAATTCTCTTGCTTCATTAATCATTCCTTGATAATCAGTTGATATTACTTCTGCACTAACTGGTCCATCAACTATTTTTGCAATTTCTTTTAAAATATCTTTTGGTTCTCCATCTTCTTTTGACATAAGCGACGGATTTGTAGTTACTCCTGCAACATAGCCATATTCAAGAGATTGTTTAATTTGTTCTATATTTGCAGTATCTATATATATTTTCATAACAAAACCTTCTTTAAACTCTATTGTTGCTACCGAATAATCTTATTTTTTGTCTGACAATTTCCTTCATAGCACTTCTTGCAGGTCCTAAAATTTTTCTTGGATCATATACTTCAGGGTGACCTTCAACATACTCATGAAGTGCTTTAGTGAAAGCTTGTCTAATGTTTGTATCAATATTTACTTTAGATATGCCAATATCAATTGCTTTTCTCACTGCTTGTTCTGGAACACCGCTGGCTCCATGAAGCACAAGTGGACATTTAACTAAATTTCTTATTTTTTGAAGCCTTTCATACCGCAGCTTTGGCTCTCCTTTGTATATTCCGTGAGCAGTTCCAATTGCTACTGCTAGTGCATCTACGTTGGTTTGCTCTACAAATATTTTTGCTTCTTCTGGGATTGTAAAAGCTGCTTCACTTTCATGTACTATTACATCATCTTCAGTTCCACCAATTTTTCCAAGCTCTGCTTCTACAGTAACACCCATTGGGTGAGCTGCTTCTACTACTCTTTGAGTAATTCTTATATTTTCTTCAAGTGGATATTTAGATCCATCTATCATAACTGATGTAAATCCTTTTCTTAAACACATCATGACCTGATCAAAATCAGTTCCATGGTCTAGGTGCATTACTATAGGAATATCCGCATTCTTTTCTGCTGCTCTAACCATACCCATTATATAATCTATTCCTGCATATTTTAAAGCTCCTTGACTGGCTTGCAATATTACAGGAGCTCGTTCCTCAACAGCAGCCTCTATGATAGCTTGGACTATTTCCATGTTATTAGTATTAAAAGCTCCTACTGCATATTTATTCTTCTGAGCATCTTCTAAAACTTCTCTTAATGTTACAAATGGCATCTCTGTTATTCCCCCTAACTTAATTATCTGCTTATATTATACTCCATTGAAATATCAAACCCAACTTTCTGAAGTGAAAACATAGCATAATAGTCTAAATTGTATATACTAATTATCCTTTTTAGCTAAATTGCTCTTATATGCTTCATCTTCTACAGCTTTAGCTACTGCTTTTACTACATCTTTATTAAATACATCAGCTATTATATATTCTGGAGTTAAATCATTACTGTCAATTACATTTGCTATTGCATATGCGGCTGTAATTTTCATCTGCTCACTTATTTTTCTTGCCCTAGCTTTTAGTGCTCCTTTAAATATGCCTGGAAAAACAGAGACATTATTAATTTGATTAGGAAAATCACTTCTGCCAGTGCCAACTACCATAGCCCCGCCAGCTAAAGCTTCATCAGGATAGATTTCTGGAACTGGATTAGCCATAGCAAAGACAATAGCTTTTTCATTCATCTTACTTACCATTTCGCTAGTAACTAAGTTTCCTTTAGATACTCCTATAAAAACATCAGCTCCGCTTAAAGCATCTGTTAAACTTCCCTTAACCCCATCAGGATTTACTATTTGAGCAAGTTCTTCTTGAAGGAAGTTGTTTGTATTATCACCTGGATAAACAATACCATGCCTTTGAACCAAGTGGATCTTCTTTACACCTACAGCTAATAATATTTTAGCAATTGCACTTCCAGCAGCACCAATACCATTAATAACAACTTTTATTTCACTCATATCTTTTTTTGCTACTTTTAAAGCATTTATCAAAGCCGCTAAAACAATTATTGCTGTGCCATGCTGATCATCATGGAATATTGGTATATCTAGATCTTCAATTAAACGTCTTTCGATCTCGAAACATCTTGGAGAAGCAATATCTTCTAAATTTATTCCCCCAAATGTAGGGGCAATATTTTTAATTGTTTCTACAATTTCATCTACATCTGTTGTATCCAAACAAATCGGTATTGCATCAACATCAGCAAAGGCTTTAAAAAGTGCCGCCTTTCCTTCCATTACTGGATATCCTGCAAGTGGACCTATATCTCCCAAACCTAAAACTGCTGTACCATCGGTTACTATAGCTACGAGGTTTCCCTTATTAGTGTATTTATAGACATTTTCACTATCCTTTTCAATTTCCTTACAAGGCTCTGCAACTCCCGGAGTGTAAGCTAAACTTAGATCAGCTTTATTATTTATCTCAGTCTTTAGTTTAATTTCGATTTTACCTTTATTTCTCTCGTGCAACTCAAGTGCCTTTTCACGTAAGTTCACAATCATTCTCCTCCCGATTCATTATGAGCTCATACTACAACATTACTTTATATTCGACAAGAGAATGCAAAACCTTTTCTCATTTTGCAGGATTTTTTAACTTTTTACTGAATATTTAATTATTACTAATTTGGAGGCATGAAAAAATGGAAAATTTTAGAATAGATAATGTTGTTCAAGACTATCATGGAACAAAAATAGCAGATCCTTTCCGTTACTTGGAAGACTCAGAAGATTCAGATACAAAAGAATTTATACAATCTCAAAATGAGAAAACTAGGAAATTCCTCGATTCGACCAAAGGAATTGATGCTTATAAAAAAAGAATCAAAGAATTATGGGATTTTGAAAAATTTTCAACCCCCAAAAAATGGGGAGATTATTACTATTATCAATATAATGACGGCTTAAGTAATCAACCTGTGTTTATGAGAGTAAATGAATTAAGCAATAATCCATTAGCTGGCGAAATTGTATTAGACCCTAATCAAATTGACTCAAGTGGTCAAACTGCACTTGCAAGTTATTCAGTAAGTCCTAATGGACAGTATTTCGTCTATGGACTGTCTACAAGTGGTAGTGACTGGCAGGCAATAAAGGTTAAAGATTTGGACTCTAAAGAAGACTTGCCTGATGAGATAAAGTGGTGCAAATTTACTACATTGCCTTGGCTACCTGATAGTAGTGGATTCTTATATTCACGCTATCCTAACCCTGAAACAGTTAGTGAGGAAGACTCTAGCAGATATAACAAAGTATATATGCATAAACTAAACACAAAGCAATCAGAAGATGCTTTAATTAAAGAAGATGATAATCCTGATAAAAATTTTTCTCCCAAAATAAGTGATGACGGAAAATATATTATTTTAAACGTATCACAAGGATCTTCATCTGCTAGCCATATTTATTATAAAGAGTTAGACTCAGAACAAGATTTCCAGCCGCTAATAACAACTGAAGATACAATATCAGAATATTTAGGGAACGACAGTAATGTCTTTTACTTTCTTACTAATGATGAGGCTCCTAGAAAAAGAATAATTAGTATTGATATTAATAGTCCTGACAAAGAAAACTGGATCACTATTGTGCCAGAAGGGATGGATGTCATTACACATGCTAAAATGACTGATAGCACGTTAGCTTTAGCCTTTATGCATAATGCTTATCATCAACTTATGCTTTATAGTTTATCTGGGCAATTTATTAAACGAATCGAGCTGCCAACACTAGGTGCAATCACGGAACTTAATGAAGATAAAGAAAACAATACATTTTTCTTTGATTTTGCATCATTTTTATATCCAAATTCTATTTTTAAATGTGATGTAGCTAAGGGAGTTGCTAAAATACTATTTACTCCTGAGATTGAGTTTGATTTTGAAGAATATAAAACATACCAAGTCTTTTATAAGTCCAAAGATAATACAGAAATTCCTATGTTTATTAGCCATCACAAAGATGTAAAACTAAATGGAAATAATAAAACGTATTTATACTCATATGGTGGATTTAATGTAGCGAGAATACCAGAATTTAAAGCTAGTGATTTAGCATGGTTAGAAAATGGAAATATTTTTGCTGTTGCAAATTTAAGAGGTGGAAGTGAATTTGGAGAACAATGGCATAAAGCTGGAATGCTTGAGAATAAGCAAAATGTGTTTGATGATTTTATTGCTGCTGCTGAATACTTAATAGAAGAAGACTATACAAATCCAAGCAAACTTGCTATTAAAGGGAGAAGTAATGGAGGATTATTAACAGCAGCATGCATGCTTCAAAGACCTGATTTATATGGTGCAGTTGTTAGCCAAGTACCGGTTATAGATATGTTTAGATATCATAAGTTCACAGTGGGAAGATTTTGGGTGCCGGAGTATGGTAATGCAGAAGAAAATATTGACCATTTTAAGTTTTTATATGAATACTCTCCACTTCACAATATTAGATTTGGAACAGTTTATCCACCAATTCTAATTACGACTGCTAAAACTGACGATAGAGTAGTCCCCATGCATTCATTTAAATTTGCTGCAAGCTTACAAACAGTTAATCTAGGTAATAACCCTATACTTTTAAGAGTAGAATTTGGTGCTGGTCATGGCGGAGGAAAACCGACTAACCTTCTAATAAGTGAAGAGGCTGATATTTATGCTTTTGTTGACACAATGTTGAGTAAAGATGAGGAGTAAGTAAAATGAATATTGATAAAAAGATAGATAAAATTTTTAACCATTATAACAGTGACACTCCTGGTGCTTCTGTAGCTGTTTCTAAAGATGGAGAAATCATCTTTAGAAAGGGATATGGCAGAGCAAACTTAGAGTATAATATTCCCATAAAGAAAGATACAATTTTTCATGTTGCTTCAGTTTCAAAGCAATTTACTGCTATGAGCATTTTATTACTAGAAAAGAAGGGTTTGTTAAATATAGATGATCCCATTCAAACTTACTTGCCTGATTTTCCTTCTTTTCAGTATGAGATAACAATTAGACATTTACTTCATCATGTAAGTGGCTTAAGAGATCAATGGCAACTATTAGTTTATGGTAGTTGGAGAATGGATGATGTTATTACACATAACCATATTATGAAAATGCTTCTACGGCAAAAAGAGCTTAACTTTAAACCCGGAACTAAATACTTATATTGTAATAGTGGCTATACTTTAATGGCTGAAATAGTAAAGAGAGTTTCAGGTAAGTCTTTAGCTGAATTTGCTAAAGAATCTATTTTTGAGCCACTCTCTATGAATAATACTCACTTTCATTATGATCATGAACACATAGTAAAAAATAGAGCTTATTCATATATGCCGTATTATGACTCTTTCAAAAAGAAGGTATTAAGTTATGCTAATATAGGGGCGACAAGCCTTTTTACTACAACAGAAGATTTAATAAAATGGTCAAATAATTTTGATAAACCAAAAGTTGGCGATAAAGATTTACTTGAAAAAATGTTAACAGTTTATACTTTAGAAAATGGAGAAGATATAAAATATGCTTGTGGTTTAAATATTGATGTTTATAACAATGAAAAAACTATTAGCCATGGTGGTGCTGATGCGGGATTTAGAACACATTTCCTGAAGTTTCCTAACCTGGGGTATACAATTGTTGTTTTAACTAATATTACAACCTCTAAACCAGAGATTTTAGCTAAACATATTGCTGATGAGATAATATTTGAAAAGAAAGATTTACCAGAAAAAACCGATGACCCAGTTAGCTCTGGTGATTTAACTGGTATTTACTTAGTTGACCCTGGTAATGTAATTAACATCGAGTTAAAAGATAAGCTTTACATACACTTACCTCGGGTTGGAAAATCTACTCTGTCAAAAATAGAAACAAAAGATAATCTATATAAAATAGATTTATTAAATGAAAATATTTTAACAAGATATGATGAACAAGGTAACGTGGAACTACTCTTATATCCTCTATATGGGAAAGATATCGTTGCAAAAAAGATAGATTGTATAAACATTAATAATGTTCCTTATGAAAAATACATTGGAACATATTATAGTGAAGAGTTAGAGACCACTTATTATATTGAAGAGAGTGATAATTCTGAGTTAGTAATAAAACACAAAAAATTAAAAGATATTCCTCTAGTAATGATTGAAAGTAATGTTTTTGAGGGGAAATATGGCTTTGCAAGGCTAACCTTTCTTAAAAATGACATCAATAAGGTTGTGGGGTTTAATCTAACTGGTGGAAGAGTTAAGAACATTCACTTTAAAAAGGTATAAATTTTTGGGCAGACCCAATTGGATCTGCCCGGTTTTTTTAATCATCAAGTTTTAGTGATCCTCTAATCAGATCGGTTACCCTACGATACAACAACATTGTCATTAAGGTGCTGATTGCTCCTCTTAACAAGTTAAAGGGTATTACTGCTGTTTTAATCAAAGGTATAATATTATCTGTAGGTATTCCCCAAATTGGCAATGCCACATAAATATTTAAATATACTGCACCAATAGTAAATATTATTGTCCCTACTAACATACCTAGCAAAGCACTCCACTTACTCTTTTTAACTTTGTGATAAATTAATGCTGCAGGTAATATAAATAGCAATGTTGTACTCCAATTCATAAAAGTCCCTATAAGACCACTTTTACCTTTTGTAACAAAATAGATAAGATTTTTTACTGTTGTCATAAAAAATCCTGCTGCTGGACCTAAAGAAAACGCTCCTATTAAAATTGGAACATCAGAAAAATCATATTGCAAATAAGGAGCTGCTGGAATCAATGGAAATTGAGGAAACCACATTAATACAACTGCCATTGCAGCAAAGAGTGCGATAGCTACCATTTTCTTAGTTGACATGTTTTTGAAACCTCCTTGTTATTCTTGGGCATAAAAAAAGCCCTAGATAACAATCCAGGGTAATAATAACGCATATATTTAAATAAGCGCCAATCTCCTTTCATCCGGACTTTACCGTCGGCACTGGAATCAAACCAGTTCAGCTGCATTTTTGCAGGTCGTGGGCTATACCACCGGTTGGGAATTGTCTTAAACTCAAACTTACCCTACCCCGAAGATTGCTATATTTTCATGATAATTATATGTAATCATTAACACTTAGTCAACCTTTGTTATTCACTAAGCTTCTTTTTTTCTTCTGTCTCAACTTCAGCATTAGAAATTTGCTCAAATTTTGACGATATTTTTTCTGTTGTTATGTGTACATTTCTCACGTCATCACTCACTCTATCTATATGAGTTCTTAATTTATTCCATCTTCTTCTATATCTCTTGAACTCTTCACCCAACTTCTTTAGTTCATCATGGATTATTGAAGCAAACTTTTCTCTTTCCATATTTTGAAGCACTACTTGTATGGTAGTTAAAACTGACATCAATGTAGTAGGTGATACAATCCACACGCGTTTTTCTTGAGAATATTTTACTAAATCCTCATGATAAGCATATATCTCAGCAAAAACAGCTTCTGCAGGAATAAACATTATTGCTTGGTTAGATGTATAGTCTGGGACTATATATCTCTCAGCTATATGATCAATATGCCTTTTAACATTCATTTTGAAATCCCTTGATGCTTGAGCTCTCTGATGTTCGTGTAGCTCTCTATCAATCATTCTTCTATAATTTTCAAGTGGAAATTTTGAATCTATTGCAATCAATCCAAGTGGCTCTGGAGTTTTTATAACTGCATCAGAAATTTTATTATTTGGCATCTTATGTTGCAACTCATAAACTCCGTCATTTTTATCTCCAAAAACTGCAGCTAGTAATTGACTAAGCTGAACCTCTCCAAATGTTCCTCTTGTTTTTTTGTCTGTTAGTACATCTTGGAGTGAAATTATATCACTTGATAAACTTTCAATATTTTTCTGGGCTTCGTCTATCTTGCTTAATCTTGCTAATATATTAGAAAAGGTCTCATTAGTTTGCTTAAAACCCTCCATTAATCTTTCATCAACTTTATCACTGATAGAACTTAAATGCTTATCTATTTCTGATTTTAGACTTGTAAAGTTATTGTCCATCTCTAAAATAAGATCTTTTCTAAATCCAGTCATATTATCAGCAATGTTGTCTTTATTATCTACTAAATCTTTATTTAACCTTCCAGCTAAATTACTAAACTTCTCGCCAAGACCAAGCTCTAATTTACCAAATCTCTCAGTTAAATTGTTTTGAAATTCACCTAGTTTTGTTGCTACTACTTCATTCTGGATTCCAATATCTTTAGAGACTTGTTCTCTTATAACTGATACACTTCTCTCAAGCTCAGCTTCTATTTTCATTGTTTGTCTATCGTTTTGATTGTGAATCTCTTTTTCAAGTATAGACATTTGTTTATCCAAGAATCTATTCATCTCATCAATCTGAGTTTTAACAATTTCATTAGACTCAGCTGTTCTCTTGACATCATTATAAAATTTATTTAGTTTAGAGATAATGACGAATATTAAAATAAGTCCTAAACCTAAACCACCTAATAATATTGGGTAAACATACGTAACATCCAGCATTAAAACACACCCCTTTGTATTCAACGTATTATTTTATTGTTATAATTATCTTACATACTGAGCAAACTAGCAAACGAAAAACTTATATTTTTGATAGGAGGGGAAAAATTTGAGCATTTCTAAATTAATAAATAATGTCAGAAAGTCAATTTTTCACTCTTCTGATGACAAGGTTTCTCCTGAAGATAAAATAGCTGCTTTTTGTATCATATTTTCACTTGTTAATAGTTTCATGCTTATATTTTTTAATAGAGCTATATTAGATAATTATTCACTGTTTTTAGTTTCTTTTCTTCTGCTTTTAATTACCTTTGGTTCTACGGTACTGATGTTTTTCAAAATTAATTTAAATTTATTAGCTAATATAAGTTTGGGTAGTTTAGGTGCAATATATTTGCCACTTACATGGTTTTACTCTGGCGGTATATATGGTGTTTCCCCAATGATTATGTTTATGCTAATTATATTTAATGCAATTCTTAATACTGGACTCTGGAGATCAATTGTTTCAATAGTACAACTCGCTATTGCCGTTATACTATTAATATATAGTCATTCAAATCCTGAAAGCATTATTGAGTCTGGTCAAAGTCTTTATGGTGAGTTTGGAATAATATTAAATATCTTATACATTTTCATTGCTACCACAGCTGTTATATTTTACTTCGCTGATCAAAACAGAGAAGCAGTAAAAAAAGTGGAAGAAGCTAATGATAGATTAAAAAATGCCAATAGTGAAGTTTTTGAAGCAGCAAGAACCCAAAGAGAGTTGATCTCTAATTTATCACACGACTTAAATACCCCCATAACCCTAATCAGCGGTTATGCATCAGCTTTAAGTGAAGGATTAGTTACAAAGGAAAATCAAAAAAAATATCTAGAATTAATTGAAAAAAAGTCAATTGACTTGAGTAATCTAATTGATGATCTTATAGAACTATCCAATTTAGAAACAACCCAAATCAAACTAAAAATTGTAGAATATAACATACATAGTTTAATTGAAGAAGTTTATCATCGATTTAAAGATGAAGTAGTAGAGAAAGGTTTAAAATTTGACATTAAAGAATTAGACAACAAGTTATCTTATAAAAATGTGTTAATTGATCGAAAACAAATTAACAAGGTTTTTAGCAACCTCATATATAATTCCTTAAAACATACTAATGAGGGATTTATAACGATTAGAGTAAAAACAAATAATGATTTTGCAATTATAGAAGTTGAAGATTCAGGCAAGGGGATCAGTGAAGAACAACTCCCTTTTGTTTTTGATAGATTCTATAAAGGTTCAATATCTAGAAACTCTGAAAAATCTGGTAGTGGATTAGGCTTGCATATTTCAAAAAAAATTGTGTCCTTACATAATGGAGAAATATGGGCTAAAAGCGATGAGAATTCTGGTGCAACTTTTGTTTTTACTATTCCATTAGCTAAAAACTAGCTAAAAAGTAAAGGATACTTGCTATAGCAAATATCCTTTACTTTTTATGGTTTTACTAATAATTTATTCTTTTGTACTTCTCCAATGAACCTCACTTCTGGTTTTAGAAGTACTCCCTCTTCCTCATAAACTTTCTTTTGAACATAAGCCATAAGGTCTAAAACATCTTGGGCAGTAGCTCCTCCCTTATTAACTATAAATCCTGCATGCTTTTTGGATACTTGAGCTCCGCCTATACTATAACCTTTGAGTCCAATTTTATCAATCAAATAACTCCCAGCTACATCTGGAGGTCTTTTAAAGGTGCTTCCTGCACTAGGCATATCTAAAGGTTGTCTTTCTCGCCTCCAACGATTCAGAAGGCTCATCCTATCTAGAATTTCTTTATAATTGCCTTTGTTTAGAGATACCTCTACATCTAAAATAATAGCTTCTTCTTTAGCAACTGCAGAACTTCTATAATCTAATGCTAACCTTTGTTTGTCCCAAACTTCTAAAGATCCTTCTTTTGAAACCACTGTGGCTTTTGTTACCACATCTTTCATCTCACCATCATAAGCTCCTGCGTTCATATATACAGCCCCGCCAATAGTCCCTGGGATTCCTGAAGCAAACTCAAATCCTGTTAGGCTTGAGTTTAATGCAACTTTTGCAACGCTACTTAGTAAAGCTCCTGCCTGAGCTTTTATAATGTTATTACTTGTTTGAATATTAGATAAATTATCAGAAATTTTAATAACAAGACCTCTAATACCTTTATCACTTACTAAAAGATTCGTCCCATTACCAATTACTGTAATACCAACCTTATTTCCTAAACACCATTTATATATATTATACATCTCTTCAATTGTAGTTGGCTTAACCATTGCATCTGCGGTCCCACCGATTTTGAAGTATGTATGATTTCTCATGTCTACATTTATTTCAATATTTGAATTAATATCTAAAATTTCATTTTGCCAATTAAAACTCATCAGTTTCACTCCATCTAATTATTTCCTATAGTATTATACACTAAAAAAGAGTTCTTTAACAAAAAAAGGTTGGACAATTTTGTCCAACCTAAAATATTTTATCTAAAGTAACTCATTGGGTTTTTGTGATTACCATTATATCTTATTTCAAAGTGCAAGTGAGGTCCTGTGCTATTGCCGGTATTTCCAGATTTTGCAATAACATCACCTTTTGAAACTTTTGTACCTACACTTTTTAGTAATCTACTATTGTGTGCATAAAGTGTACTGTAACCATTTCCATGATTAATAATTATATAATAGCCATAAGTCCTGTGGTATGCAGAAGTTGTAACTATTCCTTCATCTGAAGCAAAAATGTTTGTACCAGTAGCTGTTCCAATATCAACACCATGGTGGTATCTTCTTCCTGTCCAGCCGAATGGGGAGGTTATTGAACCGCCTCCATTTACAGGCCAAATGAATGATCCTGTACCTGTAGCAACTGGCTTTTTTGTTCCCTTTGCTACAACTCTTGTTACTGGTTCAGAAATTTGTTCAGTAGAGACTTTTTCTCTAGCTTTTTCTACACCATTAACTTTTACAACTTCATACACTACTTCATTCTTTCCTCTTACACCTGCTTGTGTGGTTTTGCTCTGCCAAGTATACATTGAGCTATCCTCGGTATATCTTGTACTATAAGGAACATATTCTACAGTACTCAACTTTTCTCTTGTCTCTACGTGTACATAAGGAACCAATGGCTCTACAGCAACCTCTTGTCCTGGTTTTAATAAATTAGAAGTTAATTCTGGATTGCATTCTTTTAATTCAGTTACTGTCATACCGTTTCTATTACTTATTGACCAAAGAGAATCTCCTCTTTGAACTACATGAACTTGTCTTTCTGTATAACCTGTGCTTAGAAGGTTTACTGCTCTATCATACTCAATTATTTCATCTGGTGAAACAGGCTTAACAATTATCTCAATGTCTTCCTGAATAGAGTAATCAATAACCTCAGCTCCTCCCCTTTCAGTAAGATGACTTTCTACTACTAAATCAACTAACTTTTGAGCTGTTTCGTAATCCTTTAGAGCTGCTATTTCTTCACCATCAATAACAATTAAAGCTGCGCCAGTTTCAATATGTATATTCTCTTTTAACTTTTCAATACTTAGTTCTTCCAAGTTATCAGGCTGTTTATATACTGCTTCTGTAGTTATTTCTGTAGTTATACTGTACCTGACTTCTTCGTTTGAATCTGTATTCACTTCAGCAATGGTGGTTTCAGGCTCTTCTTTTTCGTCTTCTTCATCCGTTTTATCTTCTTCATCTATAAGAAGTGAAGCCTCACCATCTTCATACATTTTTTGGTTAGCACCAGGTCCATAGTCATGCAAGATATCCATCATAGTCTCTATCTGTGACTCTTCAGTTACATACCCTATAGGTTGATCATCAGCATATACTATAAAGTGTTTATTACTGAAGTAGCTGTAACCAACAAAGACTATTGCAAATATTATTAACAAAGCTAAGCTGCCAAGAAAATATTTATTGCTTGCAGTTTTTGAAATACCCTCTTTTACGTCATTAAATTTTGATCTAAATCTAAAACTGATGTCACTAAAAGAAATCTTTGGTTTTTTGATTTCTGGTGTGTTAAATTTAGGCTTTTTTAGATTTAAGTCAAAATTAAATTTATCTTTTGGATTCAATTTTTTAAAAATGTTTTTAAAACTAAAACTAGGAAAAACCTTTTTACTTTCCTTGCTTTTCTTTCTGTTTTTAAGATAATAAGGCTTTCCGTATTTATAATTATACTTACTTTTGTCTTTCATATATTTACGCTTTTTCATAAACACGCTCCTTACATTTTTAAGCTATATCTATGAACCTTCCTATTATTATTTTTACTATTGTTCTCTACTAATTTTCTATTATTTATTTCACATATCATTCGCTTTCTTTAAAAGTTCAGTCTCACTGAAATTTATTATATCAGGAAAACATTATTTGATAAAGAAAATCATATAGTTTTTACAATTTGCAATATATATATGAATATTAAGTAATACAATAATTAATATAATTGTTATAATTATTATACAAACCCACAAAATATTTAACTTACTTTGCTTTTTTTGCTAATCTTTAGGTATAATTTGAGTGTAAGGATGTATGGTATATTACTTAGATGTTTAAAAAATATTAAATAGGAGGATTATTATGACTGTTCATATTAATGCAAAAAAAGGTGAAATTGCTGAAACCATACTGCTGCCAGGAGATCCATTAAGGGCAAAATTTATTGCTGAAACTTTTTTAGAAGATGTAAGTTGCTATAATACTGTTAGAAATATGTTAGGGTTTACAGGAACTTGGAATGGTAAAAGAATTTCAGTTCAAGGTAGCGGCATGGGAATGCCTTCAATAGGGATTTATTCTCATGAACTAATAGTTGAATTTGGAGTAAAAAATTTGATAAGAGTTGGCTCATGCGGTTCTTTCCAAGCAGATGTTAAAGTTAGAGATGTTGTTTTAGGTGTTAGTGCTTCTACTAACTCTAGATATGCTCATCAATACAATTTACCAGGAACTTATGCACCAACGGCAAGTTTTGATTTACTAATGAAAGCAAAAGCAGAAGCTGATCGATTGAACATACCTTTTCACGCAGGGAATATTTTATCTTCTGATATATTTTACGATGCTCAACCAGATGCATGGAAGAAATGGGCTGAAATGGGTGTGTTAGTTGTTGAGATGGAAGCAGCTGCTTTATATATGAATGCTGCAAAACTGGGTGCAAAAGCACTTGCTATTTTGACTGTTAGTGATAGCTTAGTTACTCATGAGGAAACAACTTCAGAGGAAAGAGAAAAAACTTTTACTGATATGATGAAGATTGCTTTAAGCTTAGCCTAAGGCAAAAGTCTTTACGTTTTGCAATCAGATCTAATTCTTCCTAAACATTAAAATGAAGAAGAGAAAGTAATGAATTTAGATATATTATCTAATGACTGCCCAAGCTATTCTAGTATTGTTGCAAAAATAGCAAAAGGAGACTTATGGTTGGATAATAATAAGTCTCCTACTATAGCGATTGTATATTCTTATTGCGTTGGCGGTTATGGTATTTTAGGGGTTTATAATAAAAGCAAGTTGGGGCTTAGATGTTTTTTAGAAAAAAATGTTTTTCCAGTGATAAAAGAAAGTGGTAAAACTGTTTTTGAATTTTCTACTGAAAACACTGCTATAGGAGAAAGAAATGCTCAGTTCTTTTAAATGATAAAGTTATAAAAGGCGAGCTCGAGTACTCTTACAGATTGGGAACCATCATTAATAAAGAAACAGTTCTCTCTCCTACTTATTAATGTGTAAAAGTCAGCAAATCATTATTAAAAAGCATTGAAAACTACTAGCTTACTAATCGAATAAATAATTCTTTGGTATAGTAGAGATGATTTCTTAACTAATAGTTTAGCTTATATTACTTTATATCAAAATAATATTGTAGGAGTCTGTTTTGGCAGTGCTTTTTATAATAGATACATAACTGTAGATATGAGACAGATATAAGCCATAGAAGAAAAGGTATAGCATCATCTCCAGTTAAAAACTTTGTCAATGAAGCAACTACTCGTAACTATATAGTTCAATGGAATCGCATCGAGTCAAATGTTGCTTCAAAATTACTAGCAGAAAAGTTTGGTTTTAATCTTTTCAAAGTTAGGCCATATTACCGGTTTAAAATTTAGAATTAAAAAATTTACTTACTCAGTTAGGTCGGCTGAAAAGTTGAGGTGAAAATTTGAAGATTACAATTATTTATGGCCAGGCCCATAAAGGCAACACTTATAATGTAATTGAAAGGTTGCTAGAACGCTTGGATTGTCAAAAGGATGATATCACTAGGTTTTATATTAACAATATTCCAAATTGTGTGGGTTGTACAAAATGCATAATGGACGGGGAAGAGTTCTGCCCTCATTTTGAATACATTGATCCTTTAGTCAAATCTATGGATAGAGCAGATGTCTTAATAATAGGCACTCCAAATTATTGCATGGAAATGAGTGGTCAAATGAAAACCTATTTTGACCATCTTGCATATAGATGGATAAGCCATAGACCTAATGGAAGTATGAAACAAAAAATTGGTATTGCTATATCCACTGCTGCTGGTGCAGGAGCTAAAAAGGTTACAAAGTCGATAAAGAGACAGCTCTTTTGGCTATCAGTAGGGAAAATTTATCAACTACCTTTTGTAATTAAAGCATATAAACTTGACGAAGCAAATGTAGATAGAATAAATAAGCTAAAAACTAAAATTGATAAATTAGCAATTAGAATTAATAATTCAGATAATGTAAAGCCTAGTTTTAAAAGCAAAATTGCTTTTAAAATCATGGGCAAAGTACAAAAAAACAATGGATGGAATGAACTGGAAATAAACCATTGGAGAAAAAATGACTGGATAGATTAAATTTTAATTCACTGATTTATAAAACTTGAAGTAACCTTTATTTTATAAAATTTGTATATTATTGTTGAATTTATTAGTAAAAATATAAAAGCACACTGGTCGAATGATGTAAAACTATTCAATCTACAGTGTGCCTATAAATATTTATTTTACTTTAATTCCTGTTTTTGTAATTTTGATTTTATCATGCTTTAATAATCTACCAACAGCACGCTTAAATGCTCCCTTACTCATATGAAGCATCTCTCTTATTTGGTCTGGAGAAGAGTTATCATTTAAAGGTAATTTTCCACCTCTGGATATTAGCTCATCCATTATAAACTCTGCATCATCATCTAATTGCTCATGGACTTGTTTCCTTAATGAAAGATCTAACTTCCCATCTTCTCGGACTCTCATAATCCTTGCGTAAACTTTATCTCCATATTTAAATTCTTGGTATACTTCGCTTTTGGGTATTAATCCATAATACTTATTTTCTACAGCTACAAAAACTCCCCATTGATCACTAAAGTCATATACAGTTCCGTGTACCATTTGTTCTTCTTCATGCTTTTCAGAAGGCTTTAAATGATTGTAAATATTACCTGTAGCGACTAATTGATCATGATGAGGGCTTATTAATGCCACTGGATAAGCATGTCCTTCTTTAATTGGAAAAGGTTGCTCCTCATTAGGCCAGTATAAGTCACTGGGTAATCCCCAGTCTAAAAATGCACCCGTGCTAATTATGGTTACAACTTTTAACGATTTAACTTCGCCTAGCTTAATTTTTGGCATAGTAGTAGTTGCTACTAGATTTCTTTGTTTATCTAAATATATAAAAGCTCTGAGTTTGTAGCCTACTCTTAAATTCATATTTTCAACATTTTTTTCTAACTTGATTCTTTCACCTGTACTCTCATGAAGTAGTTTGTAGTGATCTTTATCCACATAAGCCACCTCAAAATGATAGATATGTCCTGGTTTAAGCAAATTCTCACGCCCTTTCGTAAACGTATATATTTATTATACAGTATATTTATCTAATATAATATTAAATGGACTTTTTTTTAGTAATGATATTAATTCATCATCATATATTCTATTCTAGTACTTAAAAATTAACTTAACGCCGAATTATTAAACACAAAACACTAAGGAGGTTTTATTATGAAAAAGAAACTAACTTATTATGCTCTAATTGCGCTAATTATTCTAGTTTTAATTCCATTTGTTGGTCAAGGCCAACCTAAAGATGCTGAGAAAAGAGTCGGACCACCTGAGCATGTCTTAGAAAAAATGGAGCAAAAGCAAGAGCAGATTATGGAAAAAGTACAAGAAAGACTTCAAAATGATGAAGAAAGAGAAAAAAACCCTAAAGCTTTAGAGGCAAAGTTAAAGCAAGCTTGGAAAAGACAAGTAGAAAGAAACTATTCTGAACAAGAACTAGAGCTACTCAATCAAGTTTCTGCAAGACTGCAAGACAATGGATATCAACCGATGAATGTAGAAAACATTTTTTCAAACGGTAAATCAATGAAATTTGATGTTCCTCCAGTAATCAAAGATGGTAGAACATTAGTTCCTGTAAGATCACTATCTGCAGCTTATGGATTTGATATTGACTATGATGAAGATTCTAGAACAGTTTTTTTGGAAAGAGACGAATTAGAAATTGAATTTGTATTAGATGAGAATATTGCAATTGTCAATGGAGAAGAGTATGAATTAGATATTCCTGCTTCTTCTTTAGAAGGCAGATCAGTTTTACCATTAAGATTTTTTATCGACCAACTAGGTATCGATATTAACTATAATGGAAATGAAAAAACAATCGGCATTGGAATTGATCCTGCTGAAGTAGAAGAGTTCTATGAATCTATTCTTGATGAGATTGAAGATGCTATAGAAGAAAGAAATGAACTTAAAGACCTTTTATCCGAAGAAGATAAAGAACGTCTTGAAGTAATGATTGATGACTTAGTACAAATTGCTAATAACATTGATAATGCTATAGAAAATGAAACTTCCATTAACTACGAGCAAATCGAAGAGGAAGTCGAGGCGATAATTGAAGATCTTGAAGAGTTATACGAAGAATATGATGATCTGAAAGAGGAAATCAATTTAGAAAACTATCTTGAAGATTTAAATAAGGAAATTGTTGATTCAATTTCTAAAAGAGAAGCTCTTAAAGATAATCTAACAAATGATGAAATAGATGCAATTAATGACTTAATCGATGAGTTACTATTAATTTCAAACGAGTTAGATAATGATTTGGAAGATAATACTGAGATAAATATTGATGAAATTGATAATGAAGTAGAAAACATTTTAGATGAATTAGAAGAATACTTTGAAGTTGAAGAAGCTATTTTAGAAGAAATGGCTGATTTAAGAAGCGAAATATTAGAAGATCTAATAATAGTAGAAGAAAAACTGAGCGTAGTAGAAGATTCTTTAAGTGAAGAAGACATTAACAATATTAATGAATATATTGAAGAGTTAGAAACAATTGTGTCTGACTTAACTGAAGCAATTGATGAAGAAGTATTAATTTCAGTTGATATCTTAGAAGATGATTCTGAAAGCTATTTTGAACTTATAGAAGATGTGTTCAAAAGTTATCAATTAGAAGAATTAGCTGCTTTCTCTATTGAACTAGATGATTTAATCTTAGAATTAGTAGAGCAAAAAGAGCTAAATGAAGAAAATCTTAGTGATGAAGAGTTAGAAGAAATTGACTTTTTAATTGACGATCTAGTAGTGATATTGAGTGATGTGGATACTGCGATAATTAATGAAGAAACTCTCGATCTTGAGGGCTTAAAAGAAGAAGTAGAAAATATAGAAGAACAAATTAACGAATACTTCTATTCAGAAGCATAAAGATGTAATATAACTAAAGTGTTAGAATCGGTTTTGATTCTAACACTTTTTTTATTTAATCAAAACTTCTTTATATTTTGAAACTATATAATACACTGCTGCTACTTTTAATAGGTCTCCAGGAATGAATGGTATTACTGCTAAAGCAAGAGTTTGAGCTAAAGAGTATCCACCTACATAGGCAAACCCTAAACTACCAAGTCCATAAACAAGTATAACACCATAAAGTAAGTTACCTATGATAATTTCCTTTGTACTATATCCCTTTTTCTCTAAGTGCCTTCCTATTAAAAACGCAGCTATAGGGAAAGATAAGACAAAACCTCCTGTTAAAGAAAATATCTTAGGAAATATAGTTAGAGTATATACCAGAGTTGCTAAAAATCCTTTTTTCGAACCTAAGAGTGATCCTGCTAACATAACTCCTAAAGTTTGTAATGTTATAGGGACTGGTCCAATCGAGAATTTTATCAAAGATAATATAAAAATTATCGCTGCAAATACTGCAATTTTTGTAATGTTTTCTATTTTCATTTATATCCTCCTAAATCTCAAGTTAGTTAAGTATATAATTATAATGAGTTACTATCAAGAATAATAAGTAATTTATAAATAATTATTTCACTAGTGTATAATAAGAGTAAATAAAAAATAAGTTGGTGTTTTAGATGACTTACCCAAGGCTTTTGATAGATTTACATAAAATTGAGAAAAATGCAGAACTAGTTAAGGATATGTGCAACCGTAATAATATTTCAGTAACAGGTGTTGTCAAAGGTTTTTCTGGGATTAAAGAAATTACTCAGGCATTTTTTAAAGCAGGTTATAATAGCATAGCTTCTTCTAGAATAGCACATCTAAAAAGGTTTTCTGATTTGGAAAATGTCGAAAAAATGCTTATTAGAATTCCTATGCTAAGCGAAGTTGAGGATGTTATAAATTACTCGGACATAAGCCTAAATTCAGAAAAAAAAGTCCTGAAAAAGCTAAATGAAACTGCCGAAAAACTAGGATTAACCCATAAAGTAATCCTAATGTTTGATGTTGGTGATTTAAGGGAAGGTCTTTTTCATAAAGAAGAGCTGGCGGAACTTTCTATTTATGTAGAAAAAGAATTAAATAGTTTACATCTGTATGGAATCGGAACAAACATGACATGTTATGGGACTATTGTACCTACAATTGAAAATGCTTTAAAACTAGTAAATGCTGTTGAATTTGTTGAAACACAATTAAACCGAGTAATCGAAATCATATCTGGTGGCTCAACTACATCTCTTCCACTTTTAAATAGTAATGTCTTACCAAAACGTATTAATCATTTTAGAATTGGTTCTGCTATTATTACGCCACTTGAATTAATTACTCTTTGGAACACTGAAATCCCTGGCCTATTTTATGAGACTTTCACTATAGAAGCTGAAATTATAGAGTTAAATGAAAAACCGACCGTGCCTATTGGGAACCTACATCTGGATGGCTTTGGTAATAAAAGAATTTTTGTTGACAAAGGGATTAGAAAGAGAGCTATACTAGCTATTGGGAATGCAGATCTGGGCGATTGCACAAAGCTAAAACCCTTGGATTCTCTACTAAATGTTTTAGGAGCAAGTAGTGATCATCTTCTTGTTGATATTGAAAATAGTAACCATAAATATAAAGTAGGAGATAAATTGAAGTTTTTAATGCATTATCAAAACGTGTTGTTTGCATTAAATCAAATAACACTACAAAAAATATATCTTTAATTCATTGCCATTGATTTTAAAGCAGTTATGTCTAATATTTTGAAAGAAGATTTATGAAAGTCAATAACTTTTTCTTCTTTCATTCTACCGAGCTCTCGAGACATAGAAGGCCTTGAAACATTTAAATAATCAGCCATCTCTTTTCTATTAAACTTTATCCTAAAACTGAGTGCTTCATTCTTCTTATATTCATCCCATAAGTATGCGGCTATTTTTCCACGCATACTTTTTATGCTTAAATAATCCATTTTTTTATTTAAATATGCAGCTCTAATACTAATAAGATAAAGTAAATTTTTTATCAATTTTGAATGCCTAGGACATAAGTATGGGCATTGTCCCTTAATTTTTTCTTTTCTAAAAAAAACCACTTCTGTATCTTTTGTTGCTTGAACAGAGGCTGGCCATTTATCTATATTTGAAAAAACTGCTACCTCCCCAAAAATATTACCTTTATTTATTTTTCTTAAAACTAGTCCATCACCACTATAACTTTCCTTTAAAATAACTACCTGTCCTGATAAAACGAGTCCAATACCAGCTAAGTCATGTCCCTCTAGAACAATAAAATCATTTTTATGAAAGAACTCAACCTGTGGTTCTAAGCACTTCATCATTGCTTTTATTTCGTTGCTATCAATACCTTTGAATAGTTCACTTTCTTCAATTATTGAATAATTCATACTTAACACTGCCTTTCACGTAGCCATAGCTACATACAAGATGTCTAATGTATTATATAGTAATAATAGAGAGAATACAATATATAGACCAGCTAGTAATAGTCAAGTAAATTATTGAAAGAATTTAAAATTTATAAAAGTTTAAAAAAGAGTGCACTAAATAGACTTAAACTATGAATAGTTTAAGAACAAAGGATAATAGAAATATAGTGTTGTATGATTATGCAACAGATAAAAGGTTAAGCCGCTGATAATTATTGCAGTGTTGCTCAGGAGTCCTTAATTCAAATTTTTTATGGTCTCTAAGAATAGCAAAAACAATATTAGTGATTTTGTGCATAACAGCTACAAGAGCTACTTTTTTAGCTTTTGATTTACATTTGGTAATATAGAAATCATGTAGCACAGGATTTGTTTTTTGACCATTTCTCTTTTTTCTAACAGATGATAAGGCAATGGCAAAAAGAGCTCTTCTGGCAAAAGCAGATCCACGTTTAGAGATGTGATTTTTAGTACCGGTGAAATTACCTGACTGTTTAACAGTTGGATCAAGGCCAAAATAAGCTAATAATTGTTTTGGTTTAGAAAACGAGTTAAAATCGCCGATTTCACACATGATCGTGACTGCTGAAAGGAAGCCGACACCAGGTATGGATTTAAGATTTTGAATTTGTTTGACAAAAAGCTCTTTTTTATTCAAATTGACTAGATTATGCATGCGTGCTAATAAAGCAGATTTTTGTTTATCTAAGAGTTTGATCACATCTATAGTAATAGAAATATTGAAATAGATACTATCAATAAAAACACCAAAAGTATTAGCATCAATAGCAGCAGCAACTAGCGACTCATATTTCTCTGTTGATTTTGTTACACCTTTCTTAGAAGCTTTCATAAGCTTTTGAATTAATGTTTTACGATGAGCACGTAAGATTTTATTAGGAGTAGGATAATGCTTTAGAATCATTAAAGATGAAACTCCAGTGATATTTGAGAATACTGACAAATATTGAGGAAAAACAGTGCGTAGATATTGTTTTAAGCGATTGATGTTAGCCGATTTAGTATCCACTACTTCATAATATTTGCGAACAAGGCTTCGAAGTTCAAGTACAAATCCAGTCGGAATAACCGAGATCTTAAGATTAGGATTTAATCCAAGAAGAGCGATAATTAAAGAATCAACTTTATCATTTTTAACTTTTCTAATACCATAATTACTGATAGAATTAGTGATGAGAGGGTTAATAATTGCGACCTCGAATCCTGATTCCGTCAGGTAGCAGAAGAGTGGGAAATGGTAGATTCCTGTTGATTCCAGAAATATTCGAGATTTCATAGAATGAAGCTCTTCTGCTT
>JBKHBO010000076.1:0-5940 GCA_046542315.1 Clostridia bacterium | reverse complement strand
TTAAAAAATCTCTTAACCATTTCTAACTTTCCTTTGTATGGTGGATATCTTATAGAAAGATCAAACAACGTAGTTTTTTTAATAATACTTTTTTTATGCGTAAAAGTTTCATAACTAGACTTGCCATGATAAATCCCCATTCCGCTGTCCCCAACACCTCCAAAAGGGAGATATGTGGACGAAACATGAATAACTGTGTCATTAATACAACCTCCACCAAAACTTATTTCTTTTAATACTTTGTTTTGAATGTCTTTATTTTCAGAAAAAATATACAATGCTAAAGGCTTAGGTCTATCTTTAATTTCGTTAATTATATTTTTCAAATCATTAAATTCAATAACTGGTAAAATAGGTCCAAATATTTCTTCTTCCATTATAGGATCACTCCATTTTATTTTATCAATAATAGTAGGCTCTATGTATAATTCTTCACAAGAAGAACCACCTCCTATAATAGTTTCTCCTTCATTCATTAAATCTAATAACCTATTAAAATGATTCTTGTTGATAATGCGGCAGTAATCAGGACTCTTACTTGGATTTTCTCCAAAAAAATCTCTAATATATTCTCGCGCCTTAATTAAAAATTCATCTTTTATGTCTTGATGTAGCAGTAAATAATCAGGTGCAACACAAAGTTGCCCTGCATTTATATACTTACCCCAGATTATCCTCTTAGCTGCTAAATCTACATTAGCTTCTTTGCATACAATGCAAGGGCTTTTGCCTCCAA
This sequence comes from Clostridia bacterium, assembly GCA_046542315.1. Lineage (GTDB taxonomy): Bacteria > Bacillota > UBA994 > PWPR01 > PWPR01 > PWPR01. The sequence continues at coordinate 5,204 of JBKHBO010000076.1, read as the reverse complement.
GTTCAAGTGTAACTGGAGTCAAGTGACCTGAGGCAGCTTTCATGACATATTTTCCAACCTGTTTACTACCAGTAAAAAAAATATAATCAAATTTTTCCATTAATAAAGCTTTACTGACTTCCACTTCACCTTCAATTACTTCAATATACTCACCTGAAAAATTTTCTTGAATAATATTTTTGACTATAGCAGAAGTGGCAGGAGCAAATTCTGAAGGTTTCAGAATAGCTGTATTTCCTGCTGCTATTGCACCTACTAAAGGTAGTAGTAGTAGCTGAAAGGGATAGTTCCAAGGAGCAAAAATTAAAACTACTCCATAAGGTTCCTTATAAATATAACTTTTCGACCAAAAATGCATAAGAGAAGTTTTCACCTTTTCAGGCTTATTCCAAGCTTCAAGTCTTTTTAGAAATAAATCAATTTCTTTAATTACTAATCCAATCTCAGTAGCATATGAAGTAAACTTAGGTTTATTAAGATCTTTTTTTAAAGCTTGTGCAATTTGTTCTTCACAATCTTCTATAGCTTTTTTCAATACTTTTAGCTGTTTTACTCTAAATGATAGTTCTTTAGTTTCATTACTATTAAAAAACTCCCTACTAGCTTTTACTAATTCTTTTATATTACTCAAATTAAATCTCTCCTTCTTTTTGCTTCTTTGATAATAGTTTTATTATTAAAATAGCTATTTCCCCACCTGAGTTTTGCTTTTGTCTAGTTATAATATTTCTATCCCTTCTAATTTATAATCCTTACTCTTATCATATGGGTGCAATCCTAACCATCTCCTAACCATCTTAAGATTCTTGGTAGCACTAGTGAAATAAGTTTCATAACACCAACCAAAAACTTAAAACCTTTGCTATTGTGCATTTTTAATTTTTATTTAGCAACTTCACCCCAAGTAAGACCTTTTGTAGTACTTTTATTTGTAGCTCTATGCAGTTTGCTAGCTAGCATCATTTTGTAACACCTTGGTTTTGTTAATCTTATTATATTATAGTTTAAGCCATCTGCGAAATCTTTACCTTGTACAGTAATAATTATACCTACGAAGCATGGCATTTAATTATTTTCTGTGATTTATTACATCCATTGTTTTACATAGCTCTTTTTCATTTATTATCAATGCGCGTTACATCAAAATTTATTTAAAATCAAACAAGCCACATTAAATTTAATCTAATATGGCTAATACATATTTTATTATACTGCTTTATTTATATATTTCTTTCCACACATTTTTAACCAATGGCTTGATTCTTCTTTTTACTTTTACAAGTCTTAAATAATTTCATGGAAAATTAATCCCTATATATTTTTCAAGCAAGATGCAATCTCTAATCCAAAAGCAGATTAATTAGGTAATCTTCATTTTATCTAATTATTTTAAAAGAAAGTGACATTAATGTGTTATCTACAAGCGGAATAAGATGATCATGGCAATACTTCAAATTATCAACTTTTTCAAAACCATCCCTCGCGTCCAATTGCTCCTACAGGGATGTCTTTAAGAGGGGACTGCTATTCTGAATTATTTTCCCAACTTACGTATAGAATCTCATTATCTAAAAAACATATTATTAAAATCCTCATCAAACAAACATCGACTATTTTATAACAATAGTAGAACAATTATTTTATAATGAACATAGTTTAAGCTAAAATTACTTTTATTATGTCAAAGCATACAATTCGCTTACTTCTTTTATCAATTAAGCGACCATATTTAATCGTATAAACACTTTGCTGTATATACTAAGTTTTTTACTAATGATATTTCTAAAGTGCTTGTCTAAATTTAAAAACTTCCCTTTTGAGGAAGTTTTTAAATCTACCTTTATTCATTTATAAGTTTTGACTTAATCAATAAGTTTCTTAATGTATTAATTATTTCTGCATAAGTTATGTTTTCTTTAGGTGAAAATCTGCTGCTTTCACTCATCTTAAAGATGTCTGCATTAATAACTTTATCAACATCATTAATCGCCCAACTTGCTACTTCTTGCATTTCTACACTATGAGTATTTATAGTTTTATTGTTCTTTTCTAAGTTTACCAAGTCCATAGCTCTTGCAAAAACGACCATAGCCTCCTCTTTGCTAATGAGTCTATTCTCTCTAAATGTACTATCTGGATAACCGCCTATTAAGCCGTACTCACTGGCTAAAGATGCTACTTCAAATAACTCATCGCTACTAGTAATATCTAAAAAGATATTCTCATAATTAATTTCAAGCTCATATAGCCCAAGAGCCCTTGTAACGTATTTAACAAACTCTCCTCTTGTTATATAACTATCTGGGTTAAATCCTTCTGTTTTTTTGATTACAAGCCTTGAATACATCTCTTCGATAGCTTCTTTTGCCCAATAATTATTCTCCAACCCTATACTTTTTGGGTTCCATATTAATGTATAACTCGAATTTGTTAAGGAGTTAATTCTTGCATAATAAACTCCATCTTCAACATATATATATGTAGGGACATGCAGTAAGTTCCCCTGATTATCATAAATAACGCCAGTGGATATTTTTTTATCATTATCGTTTTCGGACACTTCTATAGTTCTTTGGATAAATTGATTAAACTTAGATATTGCTATTTGCTTACTTTCACCAGTTACAGTCTTTGTCTTTGCAGTTATCTCAAAACTTACTGGTCTAGAAACTATTTCATATCCTTCTTTAATAATATTATCTTCTATTTCTTTAGTTAAGTCTGCTGCTGGATAACTAATATCTATATTAATTTCAATGTCTTCCAAATTATCGGTGCTTATACCAAGTTGTTTTGCAACGCCTTCAATGCCAACTTCTTTTGTAGGAACAACGTAGTTTACATCACCAGTTGTTATAGATAAATCAAAACTTTTATCACTCATTGTTTTAACAATATCTCCAGTGAGAACTGTTTTGATATTTTCAACATCTTTCGAGAGAACAGGTATTTCAATCATATTTTTACTATTTTCATACCCTGTATCATCAATCATTGCTTTAATCTTCTTTTCAAGTATCTCAGTATCTAATGTAATTTCTGCTGACCTTTTACCTAATTTTCTAATAATTCTTTCTTTCCCTGCTTTTTCTTCTTCTCCATTTATTAGAATTGATAAGCCAGTATTCTTTGAAGAATTGTTATTTTTTATTATTATTACTCTTGTCCACTTTGGATAAATTACCAAATCTTTAGTTATAGATTCACTTAAATTAAATTCCTCAGACAATTCTTCATCTTTATACCAACCAGCAAATCTGTGATTATCTCTAGTGGGGGTTTCAGAAAGAGCCACTTTATCATTATATTTTACAATTTCAGATTGAAATTCTTTTCCATCTTTGTCTAAGAATTTAACATTGTAAGTAGCTCTATCATAATACTGCTTTAAAACTAGGCTTCCGTCTGCTAATATTAGCCCACTTGCATTGTTTACAGGATCATTAAAGCCTTGGTAGTCTTTTATAGATGCCGTCACTTCTTCATTTGTAGTTCCTTCCAAAATATCATTTTCTATCAGAGTATATTCATCATTATTTAAATTTTGCTGATAATGTTCTATCTTATACTCTATATCATCTCTTGGTTTCCAGTTTGCATGTAGTGTAATATCATTTGCAGGAACTTTGTCGTTGTTAAAATCCCATTCTTCATTATATAACTCACTCTTATACCAGGAAATAAACGTATATCCTAACTTTACTGGATCATCTGGTTTAATCACTAAAGAATTGAAGTCTAAAGCTTGGTTATTGATGCTGCTTCCTCCGTTAGTGTCAAAACTAACTTTATACTCTCCTGTTTCATACTGGGCAGTTGTTATTATATCTTTATTTACATTATTAAAACTTTCGTCCCAACCAATAAAAATATATCCTTCTCTAGTTGGTTCCTCAGGAGCAGTTGCATTACCTTCATATCTTACAGTTTCAGTTTTTAAATTTAAACCATTGTAGTCCTTAAAAGTAACATTAAACTCTTCTCTATCATAATATTGCTCTAAAACTAAACTGCCGTCACCAAGTATTATTCCACTTGGGGTAGTAGAGGGATTATCAAATCCTTCATAAGTTTTGGTTGTAGCAAATACCCTCTCTTCAGTGGTCCCAAGCAAGCTTTCAGTATCTTTTAAAGTGTAATCATTATCATCTATATTTTGCTGGTAATGTTCTATCTTATACTCTATATCATCTCTTGGTTCCCACTTTGCTGTAATTGTCATATTATTTGCTGGCATAGAATCTGGTATTACTGGATCCCAACCAATAAAGTTATATCCCTCTCTTACTGGATCATTTGGAATGTTTGTAATCTCAGAATTATAGTTTTGAGTAATAGAATCTACTGATGAACCCCCAGCACTATCAAAAGTAATTGTATAATTATTTATCTCCCACTGTGCATATAAAGTAATATCCTTATTATGTCTTACAAAACTATCACCAAGTTGGTAAGATACTCCTGACCCGTTTGATTTTGTATTCCACTCACTAAGAGTATATCCAGTCTTAGTTAAATCATTAACATTAGAGGACGCTTCTACTATTGTATCTTCTTCATAAACACTGCTATCAACTGGTACTTCTCCACCTTCATTGCCATTACCATCATAAAACACCTTATATACATATTCTCCAGAGATCTGTTTCTCTTGCAATCTATTTACTTCTTCTGAAGACAACACCCTATTCCATATAGCTATATCGTCTATATATCCATTAAAAAATCTACCGTTATTATCTCTAAATGAACCAATCACTAATCCTAATAGATCCTTAGTAACATCTGCAGTCATCTCACCACTTTCTTGACCATTAAGATAAGCCTTATGCATCTTTGTTGAACTATCATAAGTCACTATAATGTTATACCATTGCTCTTCATTTGCTCCGTATCCATTAGGTTCATCTAAATAAAAGTTGCCACTATCTGTAAAGACTTGCCCTTTATATTCTCCATCATCTTCTCTTAAACCATAAGATAATGGGAAGGCAACACTTGTTTCCATTATAAAATATCTATCATTACTAGGTTTTTCGCTTAAGTAGTACCATGCCATATATGAAAAACCTTCAGCTGCTGAAGTGTTTAATATTTCTATATCCTCACTCTTTGTAAGGAGATACTGATCTTTACTTTTATCAAATTTTACTGCTTCTCTTCCTTTATACTGTCCTAAAGATGGCCCATCAGTAGAGCTGCTT
>JBKHBO010000022.1:0-28617 GCA_046542315.1 Clostridia bacterium | reverse complement strand
TCTACATCTTCTGGAACTAAAAGGTCAAAGTTACCTTTATCTTCAAAATCTTTTGGCTCCCAACCAAATATTCTTGATATATTCCCACTTCTATAAGTCACATTTAAATTCTTATCATATATTATTACTGCATCTGAAGTACTATTAATTATTGTTCTATATTTGGCCTCACTTGCAGCTAAATCTTGCTGAGCCTCAACTAATTCTGTAATATCTTGAGCTACTCCCAATATTACAAAATTATCTTCTCCACCAGATATTACTCCTCTGAGATGAATGTGTTTAACTTTTCCACAAATCTCTTTTGTTTTATGAGTAAAATCAACTTTTTCTTCTTTCCTATCATTAATTTCAAAGAGGTATTTTTTAAACATTTCTAAGTCATCTTCAGAAATATAATTAAATATCTCTTCTATATCAATATTAGAATCTTTTTGTATTCCATATATCTCTTTTATCTCTTCTGATAACCAAATTGTATTACTTTCATAGTAATACTCCCAGCTACCCATCTTTGCAATTTCTTGAGCTTGTTTCAAAATATTGAGATTCCACTGCAAGTTATCCTCTGCTCTTTTCTTCTCAGTTATATCATTAAATGAAAGTGCTATAACATTCCCATGTACTTTAGTTATTGAAACATCAAGATATTTTCTGAACGTTTTAGAGTAATATTCTTTTCTAATAGGCTTACCGGTTTTAACAACTTTAGCATAATCAAATATCAAAGAATCTTTTGACCAATACCCATATCTATTAATATCAAAAACTTCAGATGCTGTTACTCCTAAGACATCTTTTTCTTCAAATCCAGCTATTTCTAAGAATGCTGGGTTAACTAAAAGTCCAATAAAGTCTATTGGATTACCTTTATCATCAAATATGATTTCGTTTAATGCAAAGCCACTAAGCGTATTCTCAAAAAGAGATCTAAATAGTTCTTTTTCTCTAAAAACTTCATTTTCTAGAATTTTTTGCTCAGTAAAATCCCTTAAAAGCGTTGCAAATTGACCTTCTTTTGGAATAAAAGCACTCACATATAAATATTTATTGAATCCCTCTATATATCCACTTGCCTCATTATTGTCAGACTCATTTGCTTTATTATATAAATTAAATATCACGTCCATCGACTTTTTCAATGAGTATTGGCTTTCAGCAAATATTTCACTTACCAACTTTCCTTTAGCATCCTTGCTTTTAATGCCAGTTTTGCCTTCAGATGCTGGATTCATATCAACTACTAAGAAATCTTTAACTTCTCCGTTTTTATTTTTTATAGTCTCTAAAAGAACAAAACCATCAAGCATTGAGTTAAAAAGGTTATAGTATTTTTCTCTTTCTTTAATTAACTCTTCACGTAATCTTTTTCTATCAGTAATATCAATAAATTCAACAGCAAATCTTCCATCACCAAATCCATAAACTATAACTTCTAAATCTCTATTTAAAACATCTGATTGTATATCAAATCGAATAACATTACCACTTAAAGCTGCTTCTTTGTATTTTTGCACAAGTTTATTTGTTTTTTTATAATCTATTTGTCTACCCTTTGGAAAAACCTCAGAAGCTCTTTTACCAATTACATCATCACGCTTCAAATTGCTCATTTCTAGAAATTCAGGATTAGCTTCTAGATATCTAAAATCTAACTCTTCTTCTTCCAGAATAATTTCACATAACGCATAGCCATTTTGCATAGAAGAATATAAATTTTTAAATATCTCTCTTTCTCTTTTCAACTCTTCTTCTAATTTTTTATTAACAGTAATATCAACTGTGATTGTACCTATATAATCTTTACCTACTTTAAAAACATGTACTTTTAAATATTTGTTTGTTGAAGGCATCCAATTTTGGTAATCTTTCGGTTCTCCTGATTTAGCTACTTCCTTATATACTTCTATCCAATAAGGCTGTCTATCAGGGAATACTTCTGTAAATGTTTTACCAATAACTTCTTCTCTGTTTTTACCAGAGACCTTTTCAAATGCTGGGTTGACCTCAATATATCTAAAATCAACAGGTTCACCCTTATTATCATAAATAATTTCTCTTAAAGTATAAGCACTTAACATCGAGTTATATAAGCTCCTAAACTTAGCCTCACTTTTTCTTAAAATATTTTGAGTTCTTTCAAGAGCAGTTATATCTCTAATAAATATTATTAATCCGATTTTCTTATCATCTTCTTTTATTACCTCAATATTAAAACTTATAGTTTTTAAGTTTTCATTTACATTCAAAAGACACTTTTGACTTATATTAGGAGAGTTTGAATAGATCGTGGACAGATCATTTAATACACAGTTATTATCTAAAATATTAAACACATCATTAAAATCTTTACCAATAATTTTAGCTTGGCTCATGCTTAGCAATTCTTGTGTTTTTTCATTGACTGATTGAATAGTATTATTTCGATCAATTAAAACAATACTCTCCTTGATCTTGTTAATAATTTTTTTAGCATATCTTTCCAAAGCAATCTCTCCCTATATAAAAACTTATCTAACAATTTTAACTATGATTTACTTAAAAATATATAATTAAAATAAATCAAAAAGTCAAAATTGTTTCTATTACCTCTTAAATAAAAAAATATAAACTGATTCTCTAACCTTACATCTTCTTTTCATATTTCGCATACCCTAGGTATCATTGCGTACCAATTAGAGAAATTTTATTTATATATTCTCATTTTTTTCTAAATACATCATTTTATCTGCTTTAGACACAATTCTTTCTAAAAATTCATCCTCTTTTGTCTTTGTAGCAACCCCTAGAGACATCTTTAATTTTCTTTGACTCTTTGTCAGGTTTTTCTTTATTTTGTTTACTGTATCTAAAGCTTCCTTTTGGCAAACTCCTTCTAAGACTATTGCAAACTCGTCTCCTCCAATTCTAAAAACTTTCTCTTTAGTTTTTATAGTTTTTAAGATTATATTTGCAATTTCAACCAATAAGCTATCTCCTGCTTTATGTCCATGCTTATCATTTATCACTTTAAGATTATCTACATCACCTATAATTATTGAAACAGGTGTAATTCCATCTTTTTGAAGCATATTTAAATTATTAGTAAAACATCTCCTGTTACAAAGTCCAGTTAATTCATCATGTAAAGATAAGTATTTAATTCTTTCCTCTTCAATTTTCCTCTGGGTCATATCTGTGTAAAGAACATAAAATACATCCTCATTATTTAATTTCACAGGAAATCCATGAATCTTTAAATAAAGTCTCTCCCCATATTTAGTTTGTCTAATTGTTTCTGTTAGCAATTCTTTTTCACTTCGCAGTGTTTTTGCAACATGCTTATTATTTTCTTTAGACTCTGGTGGTACTATTATATCCCGAAGTCTTCTATTTTCTAAATCTTTAGGTGTTAGATAAAAAAGCTTATAAAATGATTTATTAGCATCTATTACGTAACCATCATGATTAATCAAAGCAATTCCGTCATTTGTATTATCATATAGCTGCTTGAGAATATAATTTTGTTGCTCTAACTTTAGTTTAGTATCTAACCGTTCTTTTATATCATGTACAATAGAGAATATTCTGATATTATTGTCTGAAACAATAGCACAGCTATAGACTTCCACATCTATTGCTTTACCAGTAGATGTAAAGTGCTTTAAAATGAATCTATTCTTTTCACTCTTTACTATTCCTTCTAATCTACTCTTAACTTCACACTCTTTGTTTAGGCTCAATTCACTTATATTCTTTTTTACAAAATCAGTGTAGTCATACTGATATAAATTACAAGCAGCTTTATTTGCATGGATTATATTACCAGAAGGATAATCTATTATTAACATAGCTGTTATATGATCAAGAAATAAATTTCTGTATTCCTCCAGCTCTAAATTTAGCTTCTCAATTGAAAGAATATTACCATAGCTTTTTATTTTCTCAAAATTAGATTTTAATAGTTCAACCAATAAGTCTAGCAATAACCTTTTATGATTTATCTCATCACTAATACTTAGCCAATCTTCTATTAATAATTCTAATTTATTAGATATCTCTATTTTTTTAGCTTTTTTAATTGCACCGGTACTAAATATTTCTCTCTTATTATGTATAATTTTAATGTTAATTCCTAACTCTTTTTTAAAGGCATTTAAAATATCAATGACTTCTTTATTTAAAATCATGTTGTTCATTCTCATTTACTCCTATTGATATTATTTATGTTGTTTTATAAATATGATAAAAATATTGTATAAAAAAAAAGCAAATAAAAATTTGCTCAAACAGTTAGATACTCCTCGATCAATTTATTATAAATAGATATTTGTAAAGAAACTTGTTCTTTGAACCATTCACATCCATTTTTTGTTTCTAGTGGCCTAATAATTAAGCCATCTGGTGTAGTTGCGATGCAAAGTCTTTTGAAGCTTTTTAATCTTTTAACATGCTCTTGCAATATTTTAAGTCTTTTTTCAAGAGAATGCTCTTCCAGTCCTTGAATATATTTATATGCTGCATTTACACCATAGCGATCAATATTATCAGCATCAGTTACTACACTAGCTTCTAAGGTGTGAATATAATTATAATCAGTCGTCCCGTCAACATGATAAGCTATGGCATAACAAATATCATTAACCTCTTGGGTTTCTAAATCTAAACTCATTAAAAAGGGTTTTGCGATAAGAGCTGACTTTCTGCCATGGTTTTTATTCTCTAAAACATCAAATTTCCCAATGTCGTGCAAGATACAAGATAAAATAACTACCCTTTTATTAGCACTCTCTTTATCAGCTAAGCTAGCGCCAATATTAGTAACACGAAGTGAGTGTTCATACCGATAGTTAATTACTTTCATATCTTGACCACTGTTTTCTAGGTGGCTTCTTAAAAATTCTTTTGATTTTTCAATTAGCTTTTTCAATTAGCCCACTCTTTCTACGCAAATTCCTTTTTATCTATATTATATGATATTCTAGATAAACCTTAGAAACCCTTCCTATAAAGTTCTAAACCATCCATTATTTTAAAAATTCTTTAAGTTGTATTAAATCTAAATTTGCTCCGCTTATTACACACACAATTACTTTTACTTCATCAGGTAATATATTATTTAATATGCCAGAAACTGAAACTCCACCAGCAGTCTCTACAATTATTTTAGATTGTTTTAAAAGCAGCTCTTGAGTTTTAAGAATTTGTTCATCAGTGGTATTTAATAGTTTTGGCATATATTTTTTAGCAATAGAAAAATTTAAATCTCCAGGAGTTCTTACAGCTACCCCATCAGCTAAAGTGTTCATGTTTTCAACAGTAGTTACCTTTCCTAATTCTAAAGATTGTTTCATTCCACATGCTCCAAAGGGCTCAACACCAACAACGTCACATGTTACACCAAGTTGCTCTTTAGCTACCAATAACCCTGCTAACATACCACCACCACCAACTGGCACAATTACCATGTCAACATCAGGTTGGTCTTGAATAATCTCTGCTAAGATAGTTCCTTGGCCTTCTATTATGTCTTGATGGTTAAAACTAGGGACATATGATAAATTATTCTCTTTAGCTAATTCCTTAGCATGTTCTTGAGCATCATCATAACATAAACCTTTAAGTATTACTTTCGCTCCATATTCTTTTGCTCGTTTTTGTTTTGATTTTGGAGCATTTGTCGGCATAACTACTGTACAGTTAACGCCATTTAGCTTCCCGCTTAATGACATACCTAATCCATGGTTTCCACTTGATGCTGTAATAACACCTTTTTTTGCTTCTTCTTTATCAAGCTTTATCATATAGTTCATTGCCCCTCTAAATTTAAAAGCTCCTGTTCTTTGCATACTTTCTAATTTGAGAAATACTTTTTTTCCAGTTTTTTTAGATAAAAACTCATTTTCAACTAGTGGTGTCTTTATAATCCATGGGCTTAGTCTTTTTTGTGCTGCTAATATATCAAAGTTCATCAAATCACCCTTGCATAATGAACACACAGTTAAGTTGTGGTCATTACCCTTTCTTTTTTATCAATATATATATATTTTATATCATAAAATAGGGTTATTCAATAATGTAACAAAAAACACCTTAGTAAAGAGTTTCTCACTAAGGTGTGTCAATATAAATTTTAATTTTTTTAGTTACTTTCTCTGTAGTTTTTTATAGCTTCTTCTAAAGCTTCAGTTGCTAAAATCGAACAGTGGACTTTTACTGAGGGAAGTCCGCCTAGTTCTTCTGAAACATCATTTTTGCTAATTTTAAGTGCTTGTTCAACTGTTTTTCCTTTTATCAGTTCAGTCATCACACTACTACTAGCTATAGCTGCAGCACATCCAAATGTCTTAAACTTAACATCTTGAATAACATCATTCTCATCTATTTTTAGATACATACGCATTATGTCCCCGCAGGTTACATTACCAACTTCTCCAACAGCGTTTGCATCTTCCATTTCTCCAACATTACGAGGATTTTGAAAGTGATCCATTACTTTTTCTGTATACATTTTAACTCTCCTTACGCTTATTATATATAGGTGACATCGCTCTTAAGCGATCCACAATCTCAGGCAAAACTTCCAATACATAATCAATATCTTCTTCAGTTGTGCTTCTTCCCAAAGTCATTCTTAATGATCCGTGAGCTTGTTGATGGTCCATTCCCATACTCATCAATACATGAGAAGGGTCTAAAGAACCTGAAGTGCATGCAGATCCACTTGAAACTGCAACTCCCTTTGCGTCTAAGCTTAAGATTAAAGCCTCTCCTTCGATATATAAAAAGCTAATATTTGCATTATTTGCAAGTCTTTTTTCTCTGTGTCCGTTAAGGACTACTTCAGATATATTTTTTTCTACTTCATTTATAAGTTTATTACGTAGATATTTTATTCTTTCATTAGTCTCTTCCATTTCGCTAACAGCTAATTCGAGTGCCTTTTGCATCCCAACTATATTAGCTACACTCTCTGTTCCTGGACGAATTTTTTTCTCTTGCATTCCTCCATAAAAAAGTGGCTTCGGTCTAGGCCCTTTTCTAACATATAAAGCACCTACGCCTTTAGGTCCGTAGAATTTATGAGCACTAATAGTCATCATATCTACTCCAAGGTCATTTACATCTAACTTCATACTTCCAGCTGCTTGTACTGCATCAGTATGTAAAATTATTCCTTTATCTTTAGTCAATTTTGAAATCTCTTTTATAGGTTGAATAGTTCCAATTTCGTTGTTTGCAAGCATTATAGAAATTAAAACTGTATCTTCTCTAATTGCACTAGCTACATCATCTACACTTATTATACCCTCTTTATCTACAGGTATATAGGTCACGTCATATCCCCTAGTTTCTAGTTCATGAGCCGCATCAAGAACAGCGTGATGCTCTATAACTGATGTAATAATGTGCTTTCCTTTTTTCTCTTTTGCTCTTACTGTTCCAAAAAGTGCAATGTTATCAGCTTCAGTACCTCCTGAAGTGAAATATATTTCACTAGAAGTTGCACCTATTAAGTTTGCTATGCTTTCTCTAGCTTCTTCTACAGCAATTCTTGCTTCTTGACCCCAAGTGTGAACACTACTAGCATTTCCATATACATTACTTAAGTATGGAACCATTGTTTGTAATACTTCTTCTCTTATTGGTGTTGTTGCGCTGTGATCTAAATATACTTTTTTCATGTTACCCCTCTTCCTTAACCATTTCTACCATATCATCAAGGCTGGTTTTATCTAAAACTTCTAAAATACTATCCTGTAGTTTTAACCAAACTTTTCTAGAAACACAATGATCAGATTTCTCGCAGTCTTCTTTTGCTGCCAAGCATGACACTGGGACTATAGGTCCCTCTACTGCCCTTATTACATCACCGACAGTAATTTTTTTAGTTTCACTTTTTAAAAGATATCCTCCATGAGCTCCTCTGATACTTTGGACAAGACCTGCTTTACGTAAATCTCTAAAAATTTGTTCTAAATACTGTTCAGATAAGTCTTCAATTAAAGCAATTTCTCTTATAGACAAGGGCTCTTCGTTGGCTTTTAGAGCTAGTTGAACCATTGCTCTTGTTGCATATTGCCCACGAGTTGAAAGTTTCATAATTTCAATCCCCTTATTTCCTTATTCTTTTTAATTCATAGTAAACCACTATGTTTAAGCGTTATTAATTATAAACGTCATAATTAGCTATGTCAACAAGTATTCTAAATAATTTAATTAAATCGCATCATGTAAATAATTTATTCTATTACCTAGATTGAATTGACAAATCATAGTACAATAAAGATGATAATAGTTTAATTTATTAACTGAATTAATAGAGGAGCGAATACATTGTATGACATTTTAATTAAAAACGGGTTCATTATTGATGGAAAGCGAACAAAGCGTTACAAAAGCGACTTGGCAATGAGTGATGGTAAGATTCAAGCAATTAAGAAAAATATTAATCCAGCTGGTGCCAAAAGAGTTGTAGATGCAGAGGGAAAGATAGTAGCTCCTGGTTTTATTGATATACACACTCACTCTGATGCCTCTTTTATAGTAGATAACAGAAGTGAATCAAAAATATATCAAGGAGTTACTAGTGAAGTTGTTGGCCAATGTGGCTCAACCTTTTACCCAAGCAACATTAATGACCTAAGTAATCTGCGCTCTTATGTTAAAGGCAAGAATATTGACACAGACTATTACGCCTCAACTTCTTTTACTGAGTTTATTAATAAAGCAGATACTAATGACTTAAAACCAGCTAATAACTGGTTAACTTTGATTGGTCATAACGCACTAAGAACAAGTGTAATGGGATTTGAGGGTAGACCTGCAACACAAGACGAGATTGCTAAGATGAAAGATTTATTGGAACAAGAAATGAAAAATGGAGCCTGGGGATTATCTCTTGGTTTAGGTTATGCTCCAGGAATTTTTTCTGACATAAATGAATTAGTTGCCCTTGGTGAGGTAGTTGCAAAATATAATGGAATGATTGCTTCACATATGAGAGATCAAGGAAACAGAATATATCAAGCTTTAGATGAAATGTTTGAAATTAATAGAAGAACAGGAGCTCATGTACACATAGCTCACTTAAAGTTAAGTGGCGTAGCAAACTGGGGTAAAGCTGAAGATTTACTCGCTTATATTAGAAATGCTCAAAGTTATGGAGTAAATGTAACATGTGATATCTACCCTTATGAAGCTGCTTCTTCAGGAATAACAAACACTTTACCTAAGTGGACATTAGCAGGTGGTGTTGAAGCTGCTGCTAAAAGGTTTAAAACAGATGAAAGAAACAAGATTATTAAAGAACTTGAAGAAAAATACCCTGATAAAGAAGCTGGCGATAGAATTTACATTGTATCTACAGACGGCTTATATCCAGAAGCAGATGACAAAACTATAGGTGAGTTAGCAGAAGAACTTGATATTAGTGTTGCTGAAGCTATAGAAAAGGTTGTTGTAGAAACTAACGGACACTGTCGTCAAATCAGTTTTGCTATGGATGAAAATGATATGCTTAGATTTATTAAAGAAATTGATATTTCAATTGGTAGTGATGGTTCTGGTTTACCACTGGACTCAAAACTAAATCAAGGCAAGCCACATCCAAGAAATTTTGGAACATTCCCAAGATTTTTAAGACTTAATAGAGAACACAACATGATGCCTTTAGAGGATGCAATATATAAGATGACTGGAAATTCTGCAAAGATTATGGGAATAAAAGATAGAGGCACCTTAGAAATAGGACAATCTGCAGATATTACAATTTTTGATGAAGAGAAGATAAGTGACAAAGCTACATATAAAAATCCTTTCCAAAAACCTGTTGGAATTGATTGTGTAATTATTAATGGCGAAACTGTTGTATTAAATGGTGAACAAACTAAAGAACGACCTGGCAAGTTTTTACTTAATAAATAATAAAAATATACCCTCAGATTGAATATTCAATCTGAGGGTATACATATTTTTAAGCATATAAAAGCCTGCAACATTCATGCTGCAGGCCATATAATTTATTCTTCTTTGTCTGCCATCTCTTTAATCTTATCCAAGATTTCTTCTTTAGAACCACCGTACTTATCTTGAATTCTCTCAACAAGACCATCTACATTATCCTCAACAAAATACTCGTCTTCAATGTGACCCCATTGTTGTTGGATAGATCCTTTTCTCATTGTTACAATTGCCTTAAAATCAATATTGTCTTTCTGTTTTTCCATTAGTTTGCCTCCTTTTTACTTAAATTAATAATTTCTCACAAGTCAAATGAGACACTTACTGGGTAATCACAATGTCAACAATCACCCGTATTAATATAATATCAATATTTTTTAAATTTTTCTAGTGTTTAGAGAAGTTTTTTACCAATTAATATGCTAAATTTTACTTATTGTCTGATTTAGATGCATTTTTTAATATTTTTTCACATATCTCCTTAGTAACTGCTCCTTCATGCATTTTTTGCTCTCCTACATAAAAAGCAGGGACTTTGTGATTATGAAAATCCTTGGGCTTATCTTCTTCTGACTTTTGTTCTATTTTTTGAATTAAAATTTTCTGATACTCTGCATAATGACTACACAAATCTCTGATCAAAGCATCTGCTTCATGACAATACGGACAATTCTCTTGATAATAATATTTTACTTTTGCCAACTTGAATCCCTCCAATAATTAATTTGCCTTAAAGTTATATACAGGCTTTAAAATTTTAGTTACAATAGCTGTTTGTTTTAATTTATCTAATATCTCTTTATAGTCTTTATAAGCTTTTGGACTTTCATCTATAGTTTTAACTGTAGCAGTAGTTGTATATATACCATTCATATCTGCTTTAAATTCTTTTATAGATAATTCTTCCTTTGCTTTTCTTCTTGATAAAATTCTTCCTGCTCCATGAGGAGCTGAATAATTCCAATCTTTTTTACCTAAGCCTTTAGCGATAATTGATCCATCTCGCATATTCCATGGGATAATTATTCTCTCGTTCTGATATGCAGAAACTGCTCCTTTTCTTACAAATCCGCGCTCTAAGTCAATATAATTGTGGATAGTAGTAAAGGTATCTAAAGTGGTGCCATTAAGCTTTAAGTGTGCTAATATTTCCTTGGAAATACTCTCTCTGTTAGCTTGCGCCATCTCAACTGCTACTTGCATATCTTCTAGATAGTCTTCCTTTAATGGCCCTTCTAAAAATGCCAAACTTTTAGGAACATCATAGATTTCATCGTTTTTACTTAAGCAGTATTTTTTAGCTACCCCTTGATGATAATTTGCTACTTTGTACCCAAAATTTCTGCTACCAGAATGTATTAGTAGATATTTATTACCCTTTTCATCTAAACTTATCTCTATAAAGTGGTTACCTCCACCAAGAGAACCTATTGATTGTAAGTCTCTTTGAAAAGAAGAGCTTACTCTTTCTGATGTTTTCCTTATTTTTTCTCTTAAAGATTTTTCTATTGGCTTAGCTTTATTATTTACATCAAAACCAAAAGGTATATTATTTTTTATGAATTCATCTAGCTTTTTAAAATCTAACTTCACTTTCCCCAAGTTTATCACCATTACTCCACAGCCAATGTCAACACCAACAATATTTGGGACTACTTTATCTATTAATTTTGAAGTAAATCCAATTACACAGCCTGCTCCTGCATGTACATCTGGCATTATGACAACTTGACTACCAATAAAGGCTTTTTGATCTAAATAATTCTCTATTTGAATCTTTGCACTTTCTTCTAAAGAATCACTCATAACAATTGCTTTATCATACTTTCCTTTTATAACAAGCAAAGCAATCAACTCCTACATATTATTATATAACTAAAACAAAAAATACACCACCTTTAAGAAAAATTAGTCTAAAGTGATGCATAATTTATATTTAATTATTTGTCTTGCATTATTTTTAGAATTGCTTTATCAGCGTCTAACATGCCAGTTTTTGATAAAAGACCTAAGTTTTTAATACTTTCCTTTGCAGTTTTACCTACTATTCCATTAGTTTCACTAACATCTAAACCTTCAAGCACCATAAATACATGCCTTATTGCTGTTGCTACTCCACTTGCAACTTTTAATGCACAACCAGGCTTTGCTCCATCACAAATAGCTCCAGTAATGTCAGCCGATATGCTTTGGACAACTGCTTCTACATGTTCTTTTTTTCCATGCATTAGATATATTATACCAGCAGCAGTTCCAATTGGTGCTGCGATTGTACAGGCACATAAAGCTGATAATAATCCTATTGAGCTTTTTACCATTATGGTCAATGTCTGAGATATTGCCAATGCCTTTAATCTTGTAAGTCCTTCTATACCAAGCTCTTTTGCTGCAACATAGACTGGGATTGTTGAAACGATACCTTGATTTCCACTACCGTTAGTGGTCATAACTGGGAGAGAGAATCCTCTCATTCTTGCATCAGATGCTGCAGCTGTATACATTACTGCTTTATTAGTTAGATCATCTGCTAGGTATCCTTTTTCCATTTGTCTTTTAAGTTTTGCTCCTACACCTAGCCCTGCTTCATGTTTTAATCCTGCTTCTGCTACTTCCATATTCATTAAGGCACCATCTAATAAAAAGGCTAACTCCTCTTCACTAAACTCTTCTATTATATCTAGCATTTCAGAAATCTCATATGAAAAAACAAATTCTTTTAAGGAGTTATCGTCTTCTTCAATATTTAGTTCTTTTTCAAACAGAATCTTTTCATCCTGCTTGAATAAAACAAAACTATCGTGTTCTCCTAAAATTTTTGCCTCTCCCTGGACACTCTTGCCATAAGCAACTGCATCTATTTGCAACTGACCAGCTTTACCTTCCACCTTTACAGTTGCTCTATCTTCATTTAAATATTTATGCATATTCTTAATATCTTCATCTGTTACATCTTGTAGAACTTCAAGGCCATACTTACTTTTGCCACCGATTACTCCCATAGCTGCTGCTACTGTCAGCCCAACCATATTAGTCTTAGGGACATAAACACCTAATCCATTCTTAAACACATTAGGGTCTACACTAACTTCAATTCTCTCTACAGTTTCTCCAGCTTCTCTAACTATTTCAGAAGCTTTTGCTGCAGCGAGTGTGACAGCAATTGGTTCAGTACAACCCATTGCAGGCCTTACTTCCTTCTTTATTAATTTAAGTAGTGCACTTTTTAGTTCCATAATAATTCATCACCTTTACAATATACTTTCATAATTATAACATAGAATTAATTAATAATCACTCTCATTAAGCTTATGTGAAAATACCTTTTTCTACTTATCATATTAATCTGATTATTAAAAGAGTCAACATCTTTACTCCAATAAAAAAGAGGTAGCTATCAAGCTACCCCCTTAAGTGTTCATTATTGTTTATCTTTAACTACCTCAACTATATTATCAAAAGCAATACCTAGTTTTTCTAATGTTTCGATCTTAGGAACTGCATTGTTTGTCCAGCCACGTCTTTCATAAACAGCATCACTAAGTTTTTGATAATTATCTTCTCTAATTTCCTTTAACTTAGCTACCTTTTCTTCTGAGCTCATATTTTCAATGTCTACATTGTGCTCATTAATTAGTTGATTGTCATATCTATCTTGTCTAGATTCATATTCTTCAACAGTTACTGGACCAACTGCGCGATATGGTGGCATGTCATGCTCTCTAGTACCAAAGCCACACCTGTGATTAAATACTCTTTGAAGATTATATACTCTAGCTGATTGGTTAATCATTTCATCTAGATCTATTTTTTTGCCTGTTACACCATAGAAAAGATCTAAATAATTATCTACATGTTCCTCTATTAATGAAGGTTGCTCTTTTTCAGCATTATCTTCTGGCTTTATATCATTCCATGGTAATTTGCATAACCCTACTAAACTAAACCATGTCCTAAATATTGGGAAGAAGTATAGTGCTTCTGCTTTATCTTCAAAAGTTGGCCATAATTTATGAATCATATCATCGAAAATCAACCAAGCCTCATCATGTTGAGGACCTTTATTTGTTAGGCTGTATCCGCCTTGTTGGGCAATAGATTCTTTAGAAATATATTCTGAATACTCTAACCCTTTATTCTCCATACCTGCATCATTTATAAGGTTGATTTGTTCTGGAGTAAATCCTCCAATATCATTTATTAGCCAGTTCTTTACGTATCTAACACCTTTACCTGCTATCTTACCAAAGCCTTTTCCATGTGCAATTTGATGTAATAATTCCATGGCAGCTTCCTTGTTTCCAAAATTAAGCTTAAGTCCTTGAGTTAGTTCATCAGTTAAAATCCCTGCTTCATACATTTCCATATAGTAAGCAGTTCCTGTTCCAAATGATATAGTATCAATACCATATGTATCGCAGTAGAAATTATTCTCAAGTACATAATCTGGGTCAAAAATTCCGCAATTAGATCCTACTCCTGCTATTGTCTCATACTCAGGACCGTCAATTAAAACCTTTTGTCCTTTATATGGGCCTGTTTGAAGTTCAAACCCTTCAACCACTTTTGCACAGGCAAGAGTACAACCAAACCAACATCCATCACAATCTGAAAGGTCAAATTTACCTTTATATACATCTTGACCAATTTGTTCTGCATCTTCGTGGCTACCGTATTTAAAGTTATTTGTTGGCAATAAATCAAACTCATTCATAATACCAACAAGATAAGATGTTCCACCTTTTCTCATTTGGTTTTGTACATCATCAAATTTATTAATCTCTCTATGAACCTTAACTCCAGCATCTTGAATAAGGCCTAAATCATGAGGATTATTTGTATCTCCTTTTAAACCTTCGTATTTCACAATAAGTGCTTTTATGTTTTTATTTCTAAATACTGTACCAATTCCACCTCGGCCAGCTTGCTTTAGTCGTACTTGTTTTCTTCTTGGATCGTAAAAAGAGAAATTAAGCATTCCCCAGTAACTATTGTCTGCACCAGTTCCTGTTGATACAACAGAGATATATTCTTTATCTTTTTCTTCTAGCGCATACATATCTGTTAGAATTTCAGAAAGAATATGACTATCAAGTGGCTCTTTTGGAGCTGTGTCAACTCTTACTGTTCCTTTATTTCCATCAATAAAAACTACTACGTTTTCGTCTGCTCTTCCTTGAACTTTTAGCGCGTCAAATCCTGCAAACTTTAAATATGGTCCAAAGTATCCACCTACATTAGAGTCAATTGGAGCATGAGTTAGTGGTGAAAGAGTTACAACATATGATTTTCCTGCGCCTGGATATTGTGTAATTCCAGCGATCGGTCCAGCTGAAATAATAATCTCGTTATCATCACTATCCCAAGTTGTATTTTTATCTGTATCTTGGAATAGATAATACATTCCGTATCCACGTCCACCAACAAACTTATCCTTAATCTCAGGATCAACCTTTTGTTCTTTTACTTCGTTATTTGATAGGTCTATATGTAAAACTCTATCAGTATAGCCTTTTTCTACTGTTCCTAATTCGTAAGTAAATTCACATAAATTCTTATGAGAATCTTTCATGTTTTGAATATTCATTAGCATCCTCCCCTATTTTTCTTCTATCCAAATTGCTCCAGTAGGACACTCGTTTGCACAAATACCACATGCAATACACTTAAATGGTTCTGTTTGATCATGCGTATACATCATCGCATCATAATTACAAAAACCAACACATGATAAGCAACCTATACAAGCTTTTTTGTCTACCTTAACGACACCATTTTTATCTCTTGATATGGCACCAACAGGACAAATACTTATACATTCACCACACTGATTACATACAGTAATGTCTGGATGAACTTCTCCTTGTCCAATTTTTATTGCAGACTTATCTCTATCATCGACTTTAAAAAAAGCTTCAGAGCAAGCTGTTTCACAAATCCCGCATCCGCTACACTTCGTCACATCAAATTCTAGTACGCGCAAATTGATACACCTCCCGATATTTTACAGCTTTTGTTTCCACATCTATTTTAATATAAATGTTAGATAAATAAAAGAATTAACAACTCCTTGGTGTGTCAAAAAGTGGCCATTCTCTATGTTTTGTACTCTTTTCATAGGCATAAGCAATTTCAATGAGTTGTTTTTCACTAAATGGCAGCCCACTAAAAGTAATTCCAAATGGTCTATTGTCTTCAGTTTTGCCTGAAGGGATGGTTATTGATGGATATCCTGCTCTTGCTGTTATTCCTGAGCCATAGTTTCCTGGTAAAATAAGTGCATCTATCTCATTACTTATAATTAGTTTATCCAACCCATCTTTACAAATCTCTAAATCTCTCAATTTAGTCTTTATATATTTTGACTCAGTTAAAGTCCCTGATGTGCTTTCGGCTTCAATCAAGTAATATTGTCCAAACTCTAAAGTGTTTCGATTACTGTGATTGAACCTTATTACATCAGCTAAGTTTCTAATCTCTGTATTCGTATAGTTTTCTAAATAACTGTTTAGTGCTGGCTTAAATTCATAAATAAGTGGTAATAAATCTAAACTATCAGCATCTTTAATTTCTAAATCATCAATTATTTCTGCCCCTAACTCTTTACACTCATTGATTGCTTTATTAATTAACTTTACTCTTGCTGGGTCAAGCTTCTCAAAAGCAGTTCTTAATACCCCAAATCTCTTACCTTCTAAACTAGCATCTTCTATATCTCTAAGATAATCCGTATTTACGTACACACTACTCTTTGTTACCTCATCCTCAGGATCGTACCCTGCTATGCTTTGCAGTAAAATTGCTGCGTCTTTTACTGTTTTTGTAATAGGTCCTGCTACATCTTGTGCTGGTGAAATAGGGATTATACCCGACCGACTTACTAACCCAACGGTAGGCTTTATACCAACTAACATATTATTAGCTGCTGGAGAAAGAATGCTTCCAAAAGTCTCAGTCCCTATTGAAATTGGTACCATTCCACTTGCTACGCTAGCAGCAGAACCAGAACTAGACCCTCCAACATCAAAACAATCAAGTCCATAAGGGTTTTTCACTTGTCCACCTCGTGAGCTATATCCATTGGTCATATTTTTAGCCATAAAGTTGGCCCATTCAGTCATATTAGCTTTACCTAATATAATAGCTCCCGCTTCACGGAGTTTTTGAGCAACAAATGAATCTCTAAGTGCATAGCTTTCTGCTAAAGCTAGTGATCCTCCTGAGGTGTGGTTCATATCGTCAGTTGAAATATTATCTTTAATCAAAATTGGGATACCATGTAAATAAGAGTTCTTTTCACCATTTACTCTTTCAATATCTCTTGCCTTTGCTATTTGAAGAGCTTCAGGATTAATCTCTAACACTGCATTTACTTTAGGTCCTTGCATATCATATTGTTCTATACGTGTTAGGAAGTATCTCACTAGCTGGTAAGAAGTTACTTCTCCCTTGTCTAGTAGTTCGCTTAATTCAATCAAGCTAAGTTTATGTAATTCCATTTTTAATCTCCTTGCTCTATAAGATCGCTAAATTCTGTAAGCGGCTGGTTTAATTCTAAATGGCCTGCTAGAGTATCAATAAGCTCACCTTCAACATATATGCCAACCTTTTCTATATCTCTAAAACTAGTTAATGTATTGACTATAGAAGCAACTGTCATAGTTTCTCCAGTTGAACCCCCTGGGTGATTTTCTACTAACTCTTTTGAAAAATTAACCATTGCTATTTTTTCATCTTCATCAATTACGATAGGCCCCACCTCATCTCCAAAAGGAACTAGCCTGACTCCTTTAGGTATAGGATTTACTAAATCCTCATCTTCTGGACCTCTTATTAATAAAGACATTGCATAATTGTATGCTTCTAATCCTTCTAGCCTCTCGGTTCCTTTAACTCCTATTAGATGTGTCCCATCTTGATTTGGATAATATATGGTATAAGTTAATGGATTAGATGCAAAAATAAGCGCATATATTGCATAAACCATAAATAAGAACCCTGCTATTCGTAGATATTTTTTCAATATCCCAACCTCCCTACTCTGATGTTAAAAAACACCACTAAAAGTGGTGTTTAAATTTATTTATTTTGTTTTGGTAGTGCCCTAAATTGACTAAATGTAGCTAGAGTAAATAAAGCTACAAACAATGAGAACACAGCACTTACTATATTAAATCCTATAACAAATATTACTGCTACGCCACCACTAAGAACACTTACTGTATAAAGTATCCTAACAGCTAACTTCTGATCACAGCCAATATCTATCAATCTATGATGTAAATGACCTCTGTCTGCGCTAAATGGTGATTTACCATTACTGATTCTTCTAATAATTGAAAAACTACTATCTAAAATCGGTAGACCAAGTGCCAAAAGAGGCACAATAATCGCGATTGTTGTTGCACTTTTCATCAAGCCTTCTACACTCATAATAGCTAAGAGAAAGCCCAGAGTCATAGCTCCCGTATCTCCCATAAAAATTTGAGCTGGATTTGAATTATACTTCAAAAATGCAAAGCTACTTGCAGCTAGAGCAATTAGCATAATAGCAATACTTGAATATCCTTGACTTAAAGCAACTACCATTAAAGTAGTAGCTGCGATTCCAGCTGTCCCTGCAGCAAGCCCATCTAAACCATCTATAAAATTGATGGCATTAGTAATCCCAGTTATCCATAAAACTGTTAGGGGGACTGCAAATGAACCTAGCATAATATATTTGCCGGTCATAGGAATCCTAAAGAAATCTATTCTAATATTAGCTACTAATACAATAAAGGTTGCAACTGAAAGCTGAATTAACAACTTTACAAATGGAGAAAGTTCAAAAATGTCATCAACAAAACCAGCTATTAAAATAATAGTGCTAGTTAAAAACATCCATAAGGTAGTATGCCCTATTTCTCCAAAAAGAAATACAGCTATCCAAAACCCTAAAAATATAGCAATTCCACCTATGTTAGCAATTGGTTTTGTATTAATCCTTCTGTGATTGGGGTGATCTACAGCTCCAATCCTATATGCAATTCGTTTAACTTGTGGGGTAGCAATTAATACCACTACCATTGCTGCAATAAATGCCCCAATAGACCTAATTAACATCGTAAAGACCCTTCCCTTTAATGACTAAAACAGTTTTTTGCTATCCTTCTTGTTTGAGTCATTTTGGTTCTTATTATCATCGTTTGTTTCATTTTCGCTTTTGTTAACTGTTGTTGTGAATGAACTAGTAGAATCTTCGCTTAAGCCTAGCATATCACAAGTTCCCTTAAATATCGCGCCTTCAGATATTTTAAGTCCCTTAACTCTTACATCACCAATAAGTCTGGCCGTAGGTAATAGCTCCATTGTCTGGGTAACTTTAATATTACCTTGAACTTCACCATTAATCACAATGTTTTGAGTGACAATCTCTGCATCAATAAAGGCTTCTTCGCCTACAATTATCTTTGATTGCTCTGCTGTAATTTTTCCAGTTACTCTACCATCGATCCTTAACACACCAGTACCGTTAAAATTAATATCACCATTAATTTCAGTACCACTGCCAATTATAGTTTCCATAGAACTATTCGTAGACTTTGATGTGTTTTTGTTCTCATTACTAAGTGCATTTAAAAACATTTACCCCAGCTCCTTAAAATTGTTTGTATTTTTATAAAAATATTGCTGATAAATTAATATTCTATCTTTTTGGTAGATAGTCTTTAGGATTTTGCCTTTCTCCGTTAACTCTAACCTCATAATGCAAATGAGGTCCTGTACTTTTTCCTGAACTTCCTGAGTAAGCAATCAAATCGCCTCGACTGACTTTATCGTAAAGACTTACTCTGAATTTATTCAGATGGGCATAAAGCGTAGAAAATCCTTTTCCATGGTCAATCACAAGGTAGTATCCGTAACTATATAAATAACCTCTTTGAATTACTTGTCCTGAAGTTGGTGCGTATACTTTAGTATTATAATTCAGTCCAATATCAACACCATTATGAAAGTCATATCCTCCTCCAAAAGGAGAACTTCTATATCCAAAGCCTGATGTAATCGGTCCATAAGCTGGCCACTCATTAGGTGTAGCTTCTAAAACCTCAGTATAATCTTTAACATCTTTTTCTAAACCTTCATAGCTTTCATTTGTTTCCTTAACACTTTCATTTAAATTCCCAAGATTAGATTCTACTTGATTAAGAGTCCTATCTAAAACACTTCTTGAACTTAATACATTAGCAGAAACATCTCTTGTAGGTAACGATTCATTAGCATTCGCTCCACCAATCGCCACTGAGTTATTATCATTTGTATTTAAAGCTAATTGCTTAGCTATTTCTTCTTCATTAAATTCTATATCTTGATTCTCAAGCATAACTCTTATAGAGCTATCTACTAATTCCATATTATCTATTGTCTGACTTAATTCTTGTGTAACTTGTGCAAATTCCATAACCTTTTCATTAAGCTGCCTGTTTTCAACTAATAGCTCCTCATAAGCTTTTACTTGCCTAGAGTACTCAAAAAAATTGTTTGCAAAAATAAAACTGGTCGAGATAGCTACTACTATTAATACGAAAAAGTATCGAAGGAATGTTTGACTAATTTTAAATTGTATAGGTTTTTCTTCCAGAGAAGGGAAAACCATTATCGAGAAATCTTTTTTATTGTCTTCCATTCTTGTCTCCTTGTTCTAGTAAAATTAGTTATTAAACCAGCTAAAAATATAATCCTTAGCCTCATTATTGTATCATAATAGATTATTATCATAAAGCTTAAAGTGCTTAATTGTAAATAGAGCCAGTGAAATTATACCGTCTTTTGAAGATTTACTTCCTTAATTAGCTATTTAATAAAAATTATATCATATTGAAGTGATTATAAATCTTAAACTCCCTTGAGTTACCCTTATAGATGAAAGGTAAATAGATTAAGAAATATTGTTATTATCTTGCCCAACTTTTTCTTAAGTATAATAATATCATTTATATCAAGTTAGTTGAAGTTTTAACCTAATTTTAATCATTTATTACTCAAGTATTTACTTTGATATCATATAATCTATATAAAGGGTAAGAAATTACGTTGAATATTGGAAAGAGGAGAGAGAATAATGGAAAAAAGATTAACAAGGTCACAAACTCAAAGATCAATAGCTGGTGTCTGTGGCGGCATAGCTGAGTACTTTAATATTGATGTTACTGTTGTTAGACTCATTACTGTATTTTTAGGAATAACTGGTAGCGGATTATTATTATACATTGCTGCATGGCTATTAATGCCTGAAGCTTAAATTAGTAAAAATAAATATTATTTTAACCAAATTCTAACTGTTCTTTTGTTTGACATTTATCTTGATTGGATAGAATGTAATCAAGCTTAAATCAAGCAGAAAAATAGTTTCATCTAAAAGGAGGACGCACAAATGAACAGACGTTTATATCGCTCCAGAACACAAAGAAAAATTGCAGGTGTTTGCGGAGGTATAGCAGAGTATTTTCAAGTTGACGTTACATTAATAAGGTTATTAGCACTCTTATTGTTTTTCACTGGTGGCGGATTGCTAATATATATCATAGCAGCAATAGTAATTCCAGAAGAACCCGTTGCTCATACAAATTCTAACTCATTAAGCATTGATTATAATGAATACGACGAGTATGAAATGCAAAAACAATCTGATCCAACAAAAACAAAAGCTTTACTTGGTTGGGGTTTGGTAATGTTTGCATCAGTTATGATAATGGACAGATTCTTACCAATGTTACCATTTAAGAGATATTTATTCCCAGTACTGTTATTAGTAGGTGGGTACTATCTAATTTCACAAAGCTCAAACAAAAACTAAAATTAAAATTAATAGGAGGAAAACAAAATGGCACAATCATTAGAAAAAATTGATCTCTTAAAAGAGAGAGCAAACATTAGTTATAAAGAAGCAGCAAATTTATTGGAACAATTTGACGGAAATGTAGTGGAAGCTTTAATCCACATTGAATCAACTCACAAAGAAAGAGCACAAGAGCATAGACAAGCAGCTTATGAAAACAGAAAAAAAGCTAAAGTACAAACAAAGGGGTTTCTTAACGAGATATCTTCTACTAGATTTGTATTGCAAAACAATAAAAACAAATTAATTGATATACCAATGGTAATCGCATTATTGTTAGGTGTTGTAACATTACCATTCTCAATCTTTGTTTTAATAGGATTGGCTATTTCAGGAAATCAAATAGTTATTAAAAAAAGTGGTAAAGCACTAAAGATGGACCAAATCATCAAAGTAGTAAACATTGAAGAAGAGAACAATCAACAAGATAATAGTCAAGATACCGAGAAGCATAACTCTGAGGAGGAGTAAATATGGCGATTTCAATAGATAAAATAGATATTTTAATGGAAAGAGCTCAAATAGGATATAAAGAAGCAAAGGATGTTTTAGAGAAGTTTGATGGTAATGTTGTTGAAGCTTTGATTTATTTAGAAAATGAGGACAAAACAACTAGTTACAGTTCCAAAGAATCAAGTCATCACCATTCACAAGCTCATCATAGACATGGACATAGCTTTTTTAAAAAAATAAAAGAGTTTATTGGTAAAGTTCACAGAACTAAATTCCAGATTCTGAAAAAAGACAAAACAGTAATTGATTTGCCAATGACTTTAGCTATAATACTTACTATTATTGGAATGCCTTTCTCTTTAATATTACTAGCAGTAGCAATATTAACTGGACATAGAATTTCAATAATAAAGCCTAATGGTAAAAACATTAGAGCAAGTGAAGCAATACAATTTGTTGAAAAACAGCAAGAAAAATTTAATAAAGGAGATAACTCACAATAATTCTCCACTTTCCTAAAGAAAGCTTGCTACTAAATGTCGCAAGCTTTCTTTTTTTGATATAATGAAATGAGTAATATGCGGGAGGTATTTTTGTGAAAAAAATTCTTATTGTAGAAGATGATCCTAAATTAGCTCGTTTCATTGAACTAGAGTTGAAGCATGAAGGATATTTAGCGGACTTAATTCATAATGGAAGAGATGGATTAGAGGCAGCACTGTCCAATGAACACGATTTAATAATATTAGATTTAATGCTGCCAGGACTTAATGGTATGGAGATTTGTAGAAGAGTACGACAACACTCGCAAATTCCTATTATTATGTTAACAGCAAGAGATGATGTTATGGATAAAGTAATGGGGTTAGATCAAGGTGCAGATGATTATATAACTAAACCATTTGCAATAGAAGAACTTCTAGCTAGGATTAGAGTTTTAGAAAGAAGAATCAGCAAAGGGCTAGATTATGATAATGAAGAGCTTGTTTATGGGCCGTTAGTAATTAGTCTTTCAAAGCATTCCGTTGCTTATGACAAAACACCTGTAGATTTAACTCCCACAGAATTTGACCTATTAGTTTATTTAGCAAGAAATATTAATATTGCTTTATCTCGCAACCAAATATTAGATGGTGTTTGGGGAGAAGATTATTTTGGGAATCATAAAATAGTAGATGTCTATATTAGATACTTAAGAAGCAAGTTAGATGATGAGTTTGAGTCCAATTATATTCACACTATACGAGGGGTAGGTTACTCATTTAGATATGAAAAGGAAAAAGAAGATTTCTAAAAAAAGAGAATATGATTATAATCCAGAGGTAAATAATATTTTTGATTATATTGCCTCTCTTTTTCGCTTTAATATAAGATTTAAATTTATCTTAGGATTTAGTATTCAAATACTTTTCATTGTGACAATTTTGTCAGTAGCATTTTATTATGGAATCTGTCAATATATTTTCAATGAACAAACAAGACAACTAGAAGGCCTTACTGGTAGCTTTAGCGTTTTATTAGATTCAGGGGTTAATTATGAAGATCAAGCTGTTTTAAGTTGCGCAAGTGAGAATAATTTAGCAATGCTAGTTTATGAAAGAAGTGATGAAGGGCCAAGTCTTGTATACAGTTTCCCACAAGACCAAAGTGAAGAATTTTCAACTAAGCTAGAAGAAAACAGTTACAACTGGTGGGAAGGACATATGTTCCCAGATATTTATCAGAGATTTAACTACACCGCCGAAGATCAACAATACTATATTGTCTTAAAAAGATTTATGTATCCTCAAACAGATATTATTAATGTAGTTATGATTCCCTCAATTGCTTTCATTCTTTTCGTTTTGATTTTTTCTATTAGATCTGCAACAAAAATGACAATTAGGCACTTAAAACCTATCCATGATATGAATGAGCAGGTAAGACAAATCTCTACTCAGAATCTTGATAAAAGATTAGATATTAGGGGTACAAAGGATGAACTTAAGGATTTAGCATTTACATTCAATTCTATGCTTGATGGTATCTCTCATAGCTACAAAAGAGAAAAGCAATTTGTATCCGATGCATCTCATGAACTGAGAACACCAATAGCAGTTATAAAGGGTTACGGTGCTTTGCTGAAAAGATGGGGTAAAGATGACCCTGAGGTTTTAGAAGAAAGTATTGATGCTATAGTAGGGGAAGTTGAAGGGATGCAAAGTTTAGTCGAATCTCTTTTATTCATAGCAAGGCAAGAACGTGGTACTTTAGAGATGGATTTTGCAGAATTCTCGCTGAGTTCATTAATGAATGAAGTAGCTAAAGATACTGAACTTATTGATGATAGCCATACATTAATTTTTGATATAAAACCAAAAATTATTCAATATGGCAGTGAGGATAAACTCAAACAAGCCTTTAGAATACTTGTAGATAATAGCATCAAATATACTCCCGATGAAGGAATAATTCAAGTTGAACTTAAAGAAACAGAAAAGCAAAATATAATTACAGTCTCTGACACTGGTATTGGCATTAAAAAAGAAGATATCCCTCATGTTTTTGATAGATTTTATAGAGCTGATAAATCTAGAACTAAAATTGATCAATCAAAACAAGGCGGTACTGGCCTGGGATTATCCATTGCTAAAATTATAATTGAACAACATCAAGGTAGAGTTTTAGTAGAAAGCGAGCTTAATGTTGGGACAAAATTCTCAATCTTTTTACCAAAAAAATTTGATCCTAAAGAAAATCAGATAAAGAATAGGACAGTTAACTAGTTGTTAGCAAACTGTCCTACTTTTATTGTATAATGATTA
Source organism: Clostridia bacterium (assembly GCA_046542315.1). Taxonomy (GTDB): domain Bacteria; phylum Bacillota; class UBA994; order PWPR01; family PWPR01; genus PWPR01. The sequence goes on along the minus strand of JBKHBO010000022.1, from coordinate 3,540 downwards.
TTTGCTTGATCTTGAAATGAAGAATACTACAGGAATTAAATATTTTACTATTACAAGCTATCCCTTAAGAAATCTAAGCTGCTATATTTTTATGAACCACTTTATTAACCTTTTAGCTTGCTCAATTATTTAAACATGGCACTAGATAATATTTGCATTAATTTCACTTTCAAATCAAAACTTTCTTCAAATATTTTATCGGTTGCTGTTGAAGTAATTATCAACCTCATACAATAGTTGACAAATATCACCACGAGATATAGGATGATTAAACTCGTTTCTAGTCCAAACTGGTTGTTGTTTCAGGTGCTTTAAAAGTGCCTTTTCCTCACTAAAACTATTCTCTAATGCATCTAGGTCTATCGTACTAGGGTAAGGAGGTAAAAGCTTTACTGTGATGTTCCACTTTCTCTCGCTTTGGAGCACAGGAACAACAGAATTATAAAACCAAATAGTTGCGTCATCTTCAAGTCGATAGTTGTTATCATATCCTCCTGCAATCAGGCCATATCTACGAAGTAATTGTAGGCTTTCATAATATTCATTATCTACTAGTTTTGGTGTTAAATCAAAATCTGGAAGATAAGCACCTTTGTTTTTTAATTTAGTCTGGAGCTCTGTTGTTAACTCATCACTTTGGCTTACATCACTTGGCATAATATTTTCATTAACACAAAGCGTAGCTAGTGATCCTGCAGCTTCACCAACACTCATGCCAATAGGAACTACACGTGCACTACCAAATGCTAACGAACTATACCCTGCACAACGATTTGCTATCAAAAGATTATCTACATTTCTAGGTATAATAGAGCGTAAAGGGATTGAATACATAGATGGATTACCGATAACGTTGCCAGGAAAATCTGGAGAAGTACTTTGTACATCTACTGGATAAGAACCAATTGCAATTTGGTCATCATAGAAACGATTTTCTAAAACATCATCAATTGTTAATATATATTCTGTTTCAAAATGACGTGATTCACGGATATAAAGTTCAGGTGCAATAGCTAATAAGCTTACTCCCTCCATGCCTGGCACATTTTTTCTTAAATAAGGAATGATATGATCAATCTCTTTTGCTGCAAGAGTTTTTGCACGTTCTATGTCTGTTGGGTTTAGCGGATCAATTTGAAAAACTTGTAATGCATTTATGACTAAAGACTTATCTTTTTGACGTGCAATATTTAAACCTCTAAGATGGGTATCCTCATTTTTTGTTTTATAGTTCTTATGTAAAGACTTAAATCCCCAAGCTGTGTTAGATGTCGAGCCCGAGTATTTATCTCCATCATTTTGCAAATATTTTCGAATTTTTGACCAATCTTTGTGGTCTACGCCACTAAGTTTGAAAACTTGAGTCACAGCCATCCCTTTTGCCGGCCCACCTGTATCTTGATGCCCTAAAGTGTATGGCACACCAGCTGAAGCTGCTATATTCCCATCCTGAGTAGAATCAATAAAGATTGATGCATTGGACAGATAAAATTCATTTTCTAGAGAATAAGTAATACTATTAATATGTTGATCTGTATGTTCTATCTGTATATCTTCCGCATTTAATACAAGATTCAAATTTGGCTCGTCAGTAATCATCTTATTAAATATGCGTTTTGCGGTTTGAATATCAAAAGCTATACCTTCAACTTGGTTGAAAAACTCCTTAAAAATACCTTGTGTAAGCAAAACACGATTTGGGCTATAGTTCATATCCAAAAAGTTCAACCACCCCAAAGTAAACAGTCCTCCTACCTCATCTCTTGTATCAATTAATAAAGTGGTTGCACCATCTCTAGCTGCTGCAACAGCTGCTGAGATTCCCTCAGGATCTGTTCCAATTACGATCACATCATATTCTTTGGTAATTAAATCTTTCTTTTCTGATAGAAGCTCCTTTGTATTTTCACCTGTTATAATATTGCCAAATTTTTTGTCATTAATATTTACAGTTTTAGTACTCTCATTCCATTTTACTTCTTTGTCATGCATTTCTACTGCAGCTCTTAATGGCACATATGTCACATGTTCATATAAAATTGTTTCTGCTTGCATTCTCTCTCCATTTACCTCTAGGTTTACACTATCTAATTCAACACTAATTGTTTTGTTGATTCCTACAGCAAATGCCATTGTAATCATTAGTGCTATTATAATTACTATTACTAATCCTTTAGAATCTTTTATCATCATTTCACCCTTCATGTCTTTTAATTGCTTTTAATTTAGCTTTTATTTAACCACTGAACAATCTCTCTAGCCTACTTAACTATTTTTAACTAATTAAAACTTCTCTTAAATCATCTATCGCTTAGCTGTTCTATTGTTTCAATCAATTTTCTTCCTTTTAAATCCATATTAATGTTTAGTCTAGGGATTAGCCACAAATCATTAATACTATGAAAGGTTCTAACACCTTTTTCAACTGTTAAAGATGATTTATAGCCCAATTCTTTTAGAACTTGCTCAGATTGCTTTGAATATACCCCGTATGGATATGCAACAAATAAAGATTTTTTATTTAAATATTCTTCAAATAAATTATTCATCCTAGCCATATCATTGCTTATTCTTCTTTTATAGTCTTCAAATTTTTCACTTTTAAATGGCAACAATCCATAACCACAACAGTTAGAATAACCCATGCTTTTCCCTTCAAAAGAATGCAAGTCGAATGAATGATTTTCTACATTTAATAAACCACTATCTTGCATCTCACTGGCTTGATCCCAAAAAAATCTTTTTGTTATTGGGGTGTTACTAAATACCATTGTATCTCTACCAGCAATCCAACCTAATATAAATAAATTTAGTTTTTATATCCGTTTCTTAAGCTAATGGATAAGCATATTTGTAAACAGATGAATAATTGTCATCAAAGGTTATTATTATTGGTTTTTCTGGTAAAGTAATATTTTCTCCATTCAAATATTTGTACAAATCTGTTAGAAGTATAAAGGTATAATTATTATCTTTTAATGTTTGCATATTATTTTTAAACTTTTCAGGACTAACTACAGCATTAGTAAAGTTTCTCTCTGCTAAAAGATGATACATTAACACAGGCGCTTTAACTGGAGAGGGTAGATATTCTTTCATAATATTGACTGTAATATCACTTTCTAATATATCAATATTGATATCATCTTCATTTAAAAGTTCACTAAATTCTTCACCAATATTAATCTTAATATCATAACTACTAGCAGATTGACCGCTATTGATGAACCTATAAGCAATAACCTATAAGCAATAAAAAAATAAAATACTTAATAAATTTTTTCCCTATTCTTTTAATCTCATTTTCCTCTTTTAAAAATATATACCAAGGATTTAGTCTATTATTATATCTAGAATCAAAGTGGGTATCTATAAAGAAATGCATTAAATAGAACTCTTTTGATTCTAGGACCAATACTACATTCTCTAATATTCTAGGAAATCAAGTTGCATCCTTCTTTTTATTCGTAAACTTTTACAAACTAACTTTACTATACCATAAATAACCATTCTAGCCCTTATATAGCTTTTTACTTTTAA
>JBKHBO010000075.1:0-6043 GCA_046542315.1 Clostridia bacterium | reverse complement strand
ATCCTCAGAGAAAGACCTAAATATATTTAACAAAGCAATAATAGAACCTTTATACTTTGATAAAAGAAATAAAGTAGAAGTAAAGCTAGATGATAAATATGAAATTGTTGATTTTGACTTTGATAATGATATGCATTTAATAAATGCAAGTGAAATAATCAATGAAGATTTAGGGGATTTTTTTAAGTCAGATAATATAAGGAAAATGGCTACTTTTCCTTCTTTTAGCCAAGGACTGTGCTTTTTCATAAAAGATACGACAAATGAAGAGCTAATAGGAGTTTCAATATCAACTTATTGTAAAGAAGTAGAGGAAGTGGATATTGATTGGATGTATATTAGAAAGAACTATCATAGACAAGGTATAGGAAGCTTTATGATTAATGAGACCGTAAGAAGAAGTAAAGATGCAAAGATAATAAGAGTTAGTGGCAAAAATGAGTTTTATAAAAGGTGTGGCTTCATTGCCAAAGAACTTTGGGTTTGGGCAGCTAAACCAGGTTACTCTTTTTATGCTCCAGCAATTCAGCCAAATATATTAGAGTAAAGATAATTTTCTACTGTCAAGTTGAGAGGAGAAGTTAATGCTTAAACAAAAAGAAATGATTTCAAAAGTTAAAAAATTGTGTAGAGAAGATAATAATCTAGTAAATGCAATGATGTATGGTTCTTTTGCAAAGGGTGGAGGAGATCAATACTCAGATATAGAGTTTGCTTTTTTCTTTAAAGATAATTATCTAGAGGGATTAGACAAAAAATTGTGGCTTGAAAATATTAATGACATAGATTTATGTTTTACCAATATGTTTGGGATAGAAACAGTTATATTTAATAACCTTGTTAGAGGTGAGTTTCATTTTTATAAAGCAAGTGAAGTTTCTTTAGTAGAAAGTTGGGTTGATACAGATTGGTTTAAAGACATTAATGACTCATTGATTGTTGATAAAAACGGTGAATTGGTTAAATATTTAAGTAAACTCATTGGAAATGCACCTAGAAAAGAAATAACTGAAAAACTCCAAAGTATTATAGACTCATATTTTAATTGGCTTTTATTTGGTATAAACCTAATTGCAAGGGGTGAGTATGCAAGGTCTCTTGATATTTTGTGGTGGGTACAAAGAGATTTATTAAAACTAAAAAGAATAGAGATCAACAGTTTAGATAATTTTGGAACCCCATCAAAGGAGTTAAAGTTAGATTTGAGTAGAGAAGACTATATTAAATATATAGGATGCACTGCTAATTTGGATGGTAGTCAGTTAGTTAATGCTTATAAAAATTGCTATAAATGGAGTAAGCAAATTCTGCTAGCATTAAAGCAAGATAATAGTATATTTATACATCAAGATTTGTTGCTAAAGATAGGAAAGAAACTAGATAGCTTACAATCACCTTCAGTGAATAAAAAGTAGGGATAATTACTTTTTAAGTCCTTTGAACAATAAGAAAGAGAAAATGAAATTTAATAATTTTTGGAGGTCATTATGAAGAGAAAAATAGCAAGTATTATACAAGGTAGAAGCACTACTGATGGAGCAGGAGTAAATTTAACAAGAGTATTAAGTAATAGAACTGCAGAAGAATTTGATCCGATTTTAATGCTAGACTCTTTTGATAGCACAAATCCAAAAGAGTATGAGAAAGGGTTCCCAATGCATCCTCATAGAGGCATAGAAACAATCAGCTTGATTTCACAGGGGAACATGATACATAGAGATAGCTTAGGTAATGAAGATAAAATTAGTGATGGTGAAGTTCAGTGGATGACTGCAGGATCAGGAATATTACATGAAGAAAGACTTCCAGCAAGTAAAAGACTACTTGGTGTTCAATTATGGCTTAATATGCCAGGAAAAGATAAGATGGCTAAACCTGAGTATCATAGTATAAAAAATGAAGAAATACAGGATATACCAATTAAAGGCGGAACCTTGAGACTTGTTAGTGGTCAATATAAAGAGTATAAAGGGTTTATGGGAAAATATTTGCCACTAGACTACTATCATATAATTTTGAATCCAAATACCAAATTTAGTATTAACGTTGATCAGGAAAAATCTATTATGCTTTTTTTATTATCTGGGGATGCAAAAGTAGCAGATGAAAAAGTCATTGAAAAGAGTGCTGTTAAATTATCAGAAGGCACTTCTATAGAGATTGAGTCCTTGGATGAAAGGATAGAAATTCTTTTTATAAATTCAGATCCATTAGGAGAGTCTATTTCATGGGGCGGGCCGATAGTGATGAATTCTAGAGAAGAAATAGAGTTAGCTTTTAAGGAGTTAAGAAATGGTGACTTTCTTAAGAATAGAGTAGAATATTAAGAGATTTTACAAGTTAGTTTGAAGGAGGATATGTAGTGACAGTAAAGTTAGTCAATATATGCCCAATTTTTATTTCAGAAGATGTAGAGAAGATACTTAATTATTATAGAGATAGGTTGGGATTTAAATATACTGCACATTTAGATAAAGAAGAAAAATTTGGCACACTTTATAGGGATGATATAGAGATTGTAGTAATTGAATAGAAAAAAGGAAACATTTTAAGCAATAGAAAAAGATTTGGCTCAGGATTTGATGCATATATAGATACAGAAGAAGCTAAGCAATTAGATATTTTGTACGAAGAATTTCTCAAAAAAGATGTAAAAATAGTAGAAAAGCCACATATGACTGCTTATGGTAGCTATGAGTTTTTGATTGAAGATTGATCGGATTTGGAAGAACATCTAAGAAAGAAGTTTTTTTTAAAGAATCAAACTATTTAGAATAGATACCCCCTTTATTAAATCTATTTAATCTGCCAAAGAAAGGCCAATAATAAGTATAAGTTAGAGTAAACTTTAACATGCTAGTAAAAAGAAGATTTCCAAGCCTATTAAGTTATTTTTTTAACTTAGTAGGCTTTTTATTTATAGTTATTAACTCGCTTAATATAAGGTTAATGTCTAATAGACTCCTACATAAATCGCTTGTTTAAAAAAGAAAAAATTATGTAGATTTAATGTTTAATTCCTCTTATACTATTTCAAGTTAACGTGATAAAGTGATATAATATTTACAAGTGGAATCAGTTTTAAACAATCCGAGTTAAGGATCCTAATGCATATATGTAATGGTTCTTAACCGATGGGTATAATAGGAAACTGTCATGCCTCCCATAACTTGGAAAGGTTAAGTTCATGGTTCCATTTTAATCTTATACTTTGCGAGTTGAAAATTTTAAAGGAGGTCTATGATGTTTGGTTATACGGGTAAAATATTAAGGGTAAACTTAACAACGGGTGAGTGCAAAACAGAATCTTTAGATGAAAAGATGGCTAAAAAGTTCATTGGTGGAAGAGGGTTAGGAACTAAAATTTTCTATGATGAAGTATCACCAAAGGTAGATGCATTATCAGAAGAAAACAAAATATTGTTTGTTACCGGTCCTTTAACTGGCACTCCAACTGTAACAACAGCGCGATATATGGTTGTTACCAAATCTCCGCTATCTGATACTATCGCTTCTTCTAATTCTGGAGGATATTGGGGGCCTGAGTTGAAGTTTGCTGGCTATGATATGATTATTGTAGAAGGTAAAGCTGATAAACCTAGTTACTTGATGATAGAAGATGACAAAGTTGAAATAAGAGATGCAAGCCATATATGGGGCAAAGTAGTTTCCGAAACTACTAATATACTTGAAAAAGAAGTCCCAGAGAAGTCTCGTGTTCTGACTATTGGGCCAGCAGGTGAAAAACTATCAAACATTGCTGCGGTTATGAATGATGTAGCAAGAGCAGCTGGACGTTCTGGAGTAGGAGCTGTTATGGGATCTAAGAATTTAAAAGCCATAACAGTAAGAGGAACAAAAAAGGTGGAAGTTGCAGATAAAGAAGGTTTAAAAGAAGCACATTTAGAAATGATTAAGAAAATAAGAGAGAATGGGGTTACAGGAGTAGGATTGCCTACTTATGGAACTGCTGTTTTAGTTAATATCATCAATGAAACAGGAGTTTTCCCAACAAACAACTTCCAATTATCACAATTTGCTGAAGCTGAAGAAGTAAGTGGTGAAACATTAACAGAAAAATATTTAGTTAAAAAGGATCCATGTTATAGGTGCCCAATTGCATGTGGAAGATATACTAAGGTAGACGATATAGAAGGCGGAGGACCAGAGTATGAAACTATTTGGGCCTATAGTGCTGATTGTGGAGTAGCAGATATGCCTTCTATCATTAAAGCTAATTATTGGTGTAATGAGCTTGGCCTAGACACAATATCTGCTGGAGCTACCATTGCTGCAGCTATGGAGCTTTATCAAAGAGGCTATATCAAAGATGAAGATCTTGATGGGGTTTCCCTCAATTTTGGAGATTCAGAAGCCACTATAGAATGGACAAAAAGAATGGGTAATCGAGAAGGTTTTGGTGACAAAATGGCAGAAGGCTCTTATAGACTTGCAGAAAGCTATGGAGTCCCAGAGCTATCAATGTCAGTTAAAAAACTTGAATTACCAGCATATGATCCGCGTGGGGTGCAAGGACAAGGATTGCAATATGCTACATCTAATAGAGGAGGTTGTCATGTAAGAGGTTATATGATATCTCCAGAGATTTTGGGTGAGCCAGAAAAACTTGATAGATTAACAATAGAAGGAAAAGCTGCTTGGTCTAAGATTTTCCAAGACTTAACAGCATTAATAGACTCATCTGGACTGTGCTTATTCACATCGTTTGCTATGGGAGCAGATGAATATGCTTTAATATTGAATAAAGTACTTGACACTGATTGGACTGCAGAAGATATTTTAACTGCAGGTGAAAGAATTTGGAATCTTGAGAGAGAGTTTAACTTAGAAGCTGGAGTAGATCCTTCTCAAGATACTCTGCCAAAGAGATTATTAGAAGATGGAATAAAAGAAGGCCCGTCAGAAGGTCATGTTACAAGGTTGTCTGAAATGCTGCCAGAATATTATGAACTTAGAGGATGGACTAAAGAAGGAATACCTACAGAAGAGAAAAAGAAACAGTTAGGAATTTAATAGAAAAAGGGCTTATGTTTTAAGCCCTTTTCTTAATAAGGTGGAGGATACAATGGAGATAAAAGTAAAATTTTTTGCTACCTTACGTAAAGGTAGAGGAAAAGTTGATTTCTATAAAACAGATAAAAAAGTGACTGTAAAAGAAATCTTAGACTATTATGAAATTGAAGAAGAGGAAGCTTCGATACTATATGTTAATGGTAGAGACGCTAAATTAGATCAGGTCTTAGAAGAGGGAGACGTTATATCAATCTTTCCTCCTGTAGGTGGAGGTTAATATTGGATAGATACACTAAGAATAAAAATTTGATATCAAAAGAAGAGCAAAAAGTATTAAAGAACTCAAAAGTTTGTGTTCTAGGCTGTGGAGGGCTTGGAGGATATATTATAGAGTTTCTGACAAGAATAGGTATAGGTAATATAACAGTTGTAGATGGAGATAGTTTTGATGTAACCAACCTTAACAGACAACTACTTGCTACAGAGAATAATATTAAAAAGAATAAGGCAATAGAAGCTGCAAAAAGAGCAGAATTAGTAAATTCTGAAGTAAAAGTTAAACCCATATGTGAGTTTGTATCTGAAGAAAATGCTACTGATATTTTAGAGGAACATGATATTATCATTGATGCTTTAGATGATATAAACACTAGAAAAATTGTTCAAAAATTTGCTGAAGAGCTTAAAATTCCTTTAATACATGGAGCAATTGCTGGGTGGTATGGTCAGGTTTGTACTATAATGCCTGGAGATAAATCACTAGATTACATATATAAAACAAATAAAAGTCATGGAGATGAAAAAGAATTAGGAAATCCATCTTTCACTCCGGCACTTGTAGCAGCTATAGAAGCTTCAGAAGCAATAAAAGTAATATTAAATAAAGGAGAAATAATTAGGAACGAGATTATATATATAGACTTATTGTATGGTGAGATAGAGAAGATACCTTTGCCAAGTAAAAATTCAAATTAAAATAAAATAGTAAGGTCAATTTATAAAATACTTA
>JBKHBO010000074.1:0-6049 GCA_046542315.1 Clostridia bacterium | reverse complement strand
TGTTCTTTTTCTCTCTCTAATTGCTCTATGATAGAGTCAACCTTATCCTCCCAAACATCATCGATGGTAAGATTATCTTCAGTGTCATCAGAAACCTTAGTGTGATTAATCGCCCAATCTTCAAGCCTTTGATTGACGGCATCAATTTGTGCATCAATACCATCAATATTTTTCTGAACTTCCTTTATCTTTTCTTGGGAAGCCATATCAATCATATTAGCAGTTGTTGCCCCAAAAGAAGAAAATGGGTCCTGTGCAAATACAAACATTTCATTTCTAAAATTCTTCATTTCCTGATTAAAATCATGTGGAGCAGGGAAATCTTCTCTACTTGGCATAATTGGGATATTTGCTGCACCCATTCTAGACTTTGTATATTCTGCCCATGCTGTAATAGAGTTTTTTAGAACTTCTACTTCAGCCTTCTTTTGCAACAATAGCTCTTTATGAGATTTTAGTTGGGCTTCATCATAATCTTTAATCATATCTAGATGGTCTTCATATATTCCACTAAGTCTTTCTACTTCAGCTTTTTCTTTTTCTAATGCTTTAGTTTTACCCTCAAGGGTATTATTGAGTCTTTCCAATTCACTATCTATATTTTTGGTATTAATTCCATACTTACGCATTTCATCAATAACACTTTGTATTTCATCATCCACTTTTGATAATTTCTGTGCTGTGTTATCCCAAGCTGGACTTAAATCTTCGTTACCTTTTCTTAACGACTCTTGTTCTGCGGTTAAACTATCATATTTAGACTTCAGGTTCTCAATGTTATTAATAGTATTCTTGATATCCTGAACAGAACCTTGTTCTAGGGTTTTTTGTAACTCCCTTTGTCCTTCTTCAAACTCTTTGGCTTTTTTCTTTGCATCAAGAAAAGCATACGCTAACAACCCAACAGCGGCAGAAGCAGCCATTATCACTGGATTTAAAGAAGATATTTTGGTTAATAAAGTACTAGCTGAACCAGCAGCAGCATTTCCACCATCTTTTAACTTGTCTAGATGCGATACAACAGTAGAAACACTTTTACCATATTTAGCGAACTCTCCACCAACAAGAAACTTGCTTAATAAAGATAATGTAGGTATAATCTTGTTTATAATTACAAATCCACCAAAGGCAGCAATAACAAAATCAATATTTTCAACAGCGACCTCTAAATATTTTACTAACTCAATTAAAGTTCTGTAAAATACTTTAATCCAATCACTGTTAAGAACAGTTATGTATAAATCTTCCCACGTTACCCTTAATTCATCTATAAGAGCCTGAGTAGATTCTAAATATTTATTGTATTGTTCTTGGGTTGTCCCACTAGAATCAAGTGCTTCACCATATATATCCATACTTCTTTGGTAGTTATCCATCAACGCAATAAATCTGTTACCTTGACGCAATCCACCAGCTTGTGTAGCTAAGTACTTCTGAGTATTACCGTCTAATGTATCCCATGTTTTACTTAGATCATCAAGAATATCGCTTACTGGTCTAATCTGGCCAGCAGCATCTAAGAAGTCTACTCCAACGCTCTCCATAGCCTTTTGCACAGCATTTAGATCTTCGTTAAGTTCACCAGTCGCCTTATTTATCCTTTGGAATCTACCTACTAATGTTTTACCAAATGTACCAACAGATTGTGGTGCTTCTCGTGTAGTTTCTAATATTGTAGCCATATAGCTTGTAATTTTTTCCAAGTTAACATTAGCATTATTAAAACTAGCAGCATTCTTAGAAATAGCTTCACCAAGTTCACCATAAGTAGTACCAGCAATAGAAGCTGTCTTGATTAAAATATCATTAAACCTATTGGCTTCTACTCCTAATGTATTTACGCCAGCAGTAACATAGTCTGTAACTGTTGTAATAGACTCACCAGTAACCTTAGAGGTTTGAGATAAAGTCTGTAACCTGCTGTTAACCTCATCAGCACTTAAACCTTGTCTATATAAACTAACAGCACTATCGAATATCTCTTTAGTAGATATCTTTAGTGCTTTTGCTAAATCAAGATAGTCTTGTGTTAAACCTTGTACTTCTTCTCTGCTCTGTTGGGTAACCATAGCGATTTCTGTTAACGAAGTATCAACATCTATTAAAAACTGTACACCGTCTTTGAGTTTGCGAACAGAGCCATATAAGGCTCCCATTGCTATGCCCCACTCAATAGAACGGGTAACAGCGATCTTTAACTCATTTACAAATCCAGAAAAAACACCTTTAGTAGCCTTTAATGTAGACAATGCTTGTTGCTTGTAAACAGCGATATTCTTTTCGTTGGTTAACTGTCGCTTGGCAAGTGCATCTTGTTGTGCAGAGATATTTAATTTTGAATTCTCAGAAGCCACTTGTTCTAATATTTTATTATTCTCATCTACTTTAGCCTGCAATGATTGTCTCTGTAATCTTAACTGTTTCTCGTATTCTTTGCTCTTTGTAGCTTCAGCTTGAGCTATCTTTTTGCTCAAAGCATCTATTTGTTTAAGAGAGCTTAAAGATTCTTTGTAAAGCTGATTAACTAGTTGATTATTGGCCTTATCTTGCGAACGAGCACTAAGTTGAGCCATCTGTTGCTCTATGCGTAATTTCTCTCTAGACAGAGCAATCTCTTCTGTTGTTTGAGTTGTTATTCCCTTAGAAAGTTTTAGTTTATCAGCATCAGCCTTTAGCTCATCATAAGCAATTTTAGAAGATTTTATTTGCGTTTGCAATACTTCTTCTTCTTTAACCTTGCCTTGCCCTTTAATTTTAATAAGACGCTCTTCTAATTTTGCTCTCTCTCTCAAATTAGCAAGCATTGAGTCATATTTTTGCTTTAACTCATCAGTACGCTTTACCATAAGGCTAGCTTTGGCTGGGTCAGTTAATTTACCAGTCTTTTCATTGTATTCTTGTTGGTATCTTAAAACTTTTTGATTTGTCTCTGCCACAGATGTTGTTATATTCTTTATTTGAAGTTGCCTTTTTTCATTTTGGTTTAATAATTGCCCAATACTAGAATATGTTGATTTAAGTTCTTTTGCAGCAGAAACCTCTGATTTGGTGCCAGAACTTTTATCTTTTCCATCAACACCTTTAATTCCCAAATCAACCTTAACTTTGTTGCTTTCTTGGGCTAATTTATTTTTTAGCTCCTGAATAGCGTCGTCAACCGAACCCTCTTTAAGGGCAGCACCTACGAGAATATCAAATGCATCACTCATTGTCTCACCACCTTCTCTATAAAATTATATCGTTATAAATTAAAATTTATTTCATTATCATTAAAAAAGTTTTCTAATTTTTCTTCTAAAGTAGTATCCACATAAACTCCAACCATTGCTATATCTTTCCATCCCATAATGTTTTGTATAATCTCATGTGGTATACCATTTCTACTTAATAGTGTTACAAAATAATGTCTAAGGCAGTGAAAATATATAGGTTCTCCAATAATTTTTGTGTATATAGGTGTATACCTAGATAAACTGTCGCTAGACAATTGTTCCCATTGATCATTATTTGAATCATAATTAACAAAAAGCCATTCCGAATCTATGTCTTGATTTTTCCTTTCTTCTATCCATAAATCAAAATAAGGTTTAAACTTATCTACCAAAATAAATCTGTTTAACATGGTGCCTTTTTTACCAGAACCTTTACACCTAATTTTTTCAGGAGTAATATAAAATTTTGCGTCGCTACCAAAGTCTTTAATGTTTTTATCTTCAAAGTAATTAATTTTAAATTGCACTATTTCTGATAGCCTAGAGCCACTGTAAGATGCCAATGCAAAGGCACAGGCTTCCTGATATAAGCCTTTTTCAATCAATTCTTCTAAACATCTCTCCACTTGGTCATCTCTTAAAATTGTTTTTTCTCTAACAGCACTAGCCTTTGGAGCCTCTATCTTGGATATTAAATTTCTAAAATCTGGATATTTTTCATCTAAAATGCTTTCTATATAGTTAGACATACTACTTAAAGTACTACGTAGTCTTCTAACTCTGCTTGAACTAAGCTCTAATTCACCCACCAAATAACCTTGAAATTCTATAATATCACCTTTGGTCAGCTCAACAAAAAATTTATTATCTAAATTATCTAAACAAAATACGAAAAATATTTTCATATCATTTTTATATTGATATATTGTCTGAGGGCTTTTGTCACTTACCTTTAAATATGTTAACCATTTACTCAATAGTTTTTTGTTGTCTTCGTTAACTTGACCCCACAATTCTTTATCAACAATCTTATTATAGTTAGTTTTTCTCGTCAATTACTTCACCTACCTCCAACGTATATTGTAACCCTTTGATTGTAATTCTGTTCCTAGTTGTGTAGTTATTTTTTTGGGCATATTGTCCATAATATAACCTTTAACATCTATGCCCTGCCGTTCTGTTCTAAAATTATTGTAACGAAGTCTAGTGGTGTGTATAGCCCTAAGCAGTGGCTTAATACTCCAACCTTTTTCAATAACATATGGCATATTCTCTGTATTATCTTCTCCTGTTGTAATATTCATATAAGAAGGAAATTTGTTACGCATATTATGAAAAGCAGTAATTCCACCAGAATCGTAAGCAAATATCCTCGATTTATTTGCATTGGGTGTTAATTTATCAGTTTTATATCCTATTTTAAAATAACGATTTCCGTCGTCATCTTTTACTTCGTATATCTTAGACATCATATTTTGTGATTTATAAAAATAACTACCAGACTGAACCCCATACCAATTTTTATTAATATATTTTCTAATACTTGGAATGGTAAATTGGTCTATAACACTTCTCATAGCAGAATTAATACTATTATTAATCATTTTCTCTATTTGTTGAATAGTAGTTAATTCACCTAGTTTCTTAGGATCAAAGTGTTTAGTCACTTTTGTTCCTCTCCATATCAATCATCTTTATAATGTCTTTGGCATTTTTATTTTTCTGAGGATCGGTCAATGCGTTACTTAATTTTTGTGCCTCTTGCAACATTTTTTCGGTAAAACCATTTTCAATAGCATCAGTCACCAAGTCATCAACGTGACCAATAAGTGTTTCTAATTGTCTTGTAATTGTTGTTGCACTCTTATATTCTTCAATTTCTCCGTCAATCCACTTGTCGACGATAGCTATGTCTTTGCCCGCATGAGCAATAATATTTTCCCACACTTCTGAACCCATAACAATATCAACTATCTGGTGAATATCATCTATTCTCTTAGTAATTTCCTTTTCTTTACCGTTACCATCAACAACTGTATCCGTAACTTCTTTTTGAGGGAAATTAACATCATCCAAATAATTTTTAGCAATATAGTAAATTCTCAACATTTCAAAAACTGTTCCTTTTTTATGGTCAGAACCATTACAAATAGAACTTACTAATCTCATTTTGTCTTCTAGTGGTAAATATTTCTTAATATAAAGAGGAGAGCTATCCTCCCCAGTTATTGCACTTGTTTTCATTCTTAGTGGTTTATTATTTTCATTATTAGTAAGCAACTTTCTAAAATTTGGTACATATAGTGTCATCTCATATTCTCCTTTTCTTTATTATAATATATGTATTATTGATACTGAAAAACTACACTCCATGAAGTACCAGTATCTTCTATCTCAACAGTCTTTATTCTCATTAATGCACTTTTTGGTATTTCATAGCGATAAACAGTTGTTTCTGTATCTATAGCAACTTCTTTAAGCTCTATATAGTCTCCTCCGTTAATAGACACACCAGTTTTTTGTGTTGTTTCTAATTGCAAACTCATAATGGCAAATGGATGTTGATCATTGTCAACATCTGCCAAGACAGTAGCAGCTTTTAAGTCACTAGTGATATCCTCATTATCAGCACTAGTTGTGCCTATTGCGTAAGCCATGTAAAACATATTATCCCTCTTTTCGTTATTTAGTAAATATATAAAATTCCTTTAATCAGCCATCCTAATACACTCGCCCTATATAAAACCTCACTTTTATTTTTAGCTATTTTTCCTAAAAAAATATAGTGAGAGGCAAAAGCCCCTCACATAATATCATTATTTTTAATTAAATAGTTT
>JBKHBO010000021.1:0-28874 GCA_046542315.1 Clostridia bacterium | reverse complement strand
ATGGTACTCGGGCGGTAACGCCCCGGGAGAGTAGGTCGCTGCCATATTATATTTAATCCACAGTAGCTCAATGGTAGAGCATCCGGCTGTTAACCGGAGGGCTGTAGGTTCGAGTCCTACCTGTGGAGCCATATCAAACAGCAAAGTTTTATCTTTGCTGTTTTTTTTCGTTTTAAATTTAATATCTCGCGCCAGTATGATAGAATCAACATATACGCATAAATGAATATAGGAGGCGGATTGAAGTTGATTAAAGATAATATATTACAAGCTGTGGGGGATACTCCGCTAGTAAGGTTAAATCGTATAACACAAGGGTTAGATAGAGAAATACTAGTTAAAGTAGAAGGACTTAATCCTAGTGGTAGTATAAAGATTAGACCAGCATTAAATATGATTTTAGATGCAGAAGAAAAAGGGTTACTTAAAGAAGGATACACTATTGTAGAATTCACAAGTGGTAATCAAGGCATTGGGCTAAGTTTAGTTGCAGCTGTAAAAGGATATAAATGTATCATAGTAATGCCAGATTGTATGAGTAAAGAACGCATTAACACTATGAAAGCTTATGGATCTGAAATTCTTTTAACGCCTTCAACTGATAATATAACAGATACTTTTTTTATAGCTAAATCAAAAGCAGAAGAATTAGCAGCTTCTAATGACAAATACTTTTTAGCAGGACAGTTTGCTAATCATGCTAATAGTGAAGCTCATTATAATACTACCGGTGTAGAGATAGCTCAGCAGTTGGGTGAAATCACACCGGATGCATTTGTAGCATCTATTGGAACTGGGGGAACAATCACAGGTACAGGAAGATATCTAAAGGAAAAATTTCCAAATATTAAGATATTCGCTTTAGAACCTTCATGTGCAGCTATACTATCCGGGAAAATGGTTAGTAGCCATAAACAGCAAGGCATTGGTGACGGTTTTATCCCAGATATTTTAGATCAAGATATTTATGATGAAGTTTTGACAGTAACAGATGAGGAAGCTTATGAAGTTGCACGAAAATTAGCCAGCGAGGAAGGCCTATTTGTAGGGATTTCTTCAGGTACTAATGTAGCAGCGTCTATTAAAGCTGCAAAAAAATTACTTAAAGGAAGTGTAATTGTAACTGTTTTGCCTGACAATGGAGATCGATACTTAAGTGTAGAAGGATTATTTGATATATAAAATGAGGAAGGATAAATCCTTCCTTTTCTATATTATTGACCTTTGAATGAATTTGTCTTCTTTTGAAATATTTTTTAGAGTATTTTCAAAGGAAGTTGGTAAATTATTTTTCTTTATATTTTTAGTATTTCTTTTAGATTTATTATTGAATTTTTCTCTCCATTTTGTGATTTTTCTATCAATTTCAACAAAATGAATTTCCTCATGCTTTAATTCTTTTCTAATAGTTGCTAAAAAAGCATAAAAAATCTCTTCAGAAAACAATATATTAACTTTTTCATCCAAATACATAATAACTTCTTCAATAGGTAATGAATTAAAAAATTGATGCTCTTCAGTAAGAGTTAGGTAAAAATCCACAATACCTATAATGCTAGATTCAATAGAAATATTCTCGCTTTTTAATTTATATGGGTAGCCACAACCTGAGTTAAATTCATGGTGAGAAAGAATAGTACTGAAAATTTCTTTAGAACTAAACAATGCTCCAACAAGTTCAGCTGAAATATATGGGTGTGCTAAAAGAGCTTGTAATTGTGATTCATTATGTAAGTTAAGAGTACTTTGGAACTCTTGCGGAAAAAATATAAAAGCTGAATCATGATATCTTGCAGAAATTCTTATTATATCTTTTTGTTTAGAGTCAAGCCCTAAAGATTCAGATATATCAAAGGATAGTTTTTCAACTTTTTTTCCATGTGAAAGAATGTATGGGTTTTTGCTAAGTAGATTCTCTAGATCATTTACAGTTTTAATGTTTCTAATATATCTGTTAATATTATTCATTATCTCATAATAATATTTACTTCCAGCTAATATGTCATATGCTTCTTGAAAATCTGTTATATTTATTAAAGCTCTCATTCTTTCACCCCCAATACATAAACTCTTCTATATAATAACATTTATTATGGAGTAAGAATATCTTTTAAATTAATGAATTTAAAATTGGATTATATCTTAGACAAATGATATTATTTAAGTAATAGAACTTATAAAATTCTCATAGGTTGTAAATATATGCATTAAAAGACCAATTAAATTTGGTCATATTTTTTTAAAGGATGAACTTAATGACTAATCAAGATAGTTTGCTAGTATATAATATTCAAAAATTTTCTGTACATGATGGTCCTGGAATTAGAATGACAGTTTTTTTGAAAGGATGCCCTCTTCAATGCCTTTGGTGTCACAATCCTGAGAGCCAAATTTATACTAAGTCAATATCAATTAACCAAAGTAAGTGTATTAATTGCAATCTTTGTGTTAAAAATTGCCCTAGTCCAAGTAATTGTATTTTATGTGGCAAGTGTATAGATGTTTGCCCATCTAATGCTAGAGTTTGGATAGGGGAAGAATATTCTATAAGAGATTTAATTGAAATTATTAATAAAGATAAAATATTTTATGAAGAGTCAAATGGAGGAGTAACTTTCTCAGGGGGAGAACCTTTGATTCAAGCAAAAATTTTATCTAAACTACTAAAAGAAATAAAATTGGATAACTTACATGTAGCTATAGATACTTCTGGTTATTGCTCAAAGGATAAAATAGATATGGTTATGGACTATACAGATTTATGGTTATACGACTTAAAGCATATGAACTCAATTATTCACAATGAATTAACAGGGGTAGGGAATGAGAAAATATTAGAAAATTTAATTTATTTAGATAACTATAATGCAAATATTTGGATTAGATTTCCATTTATCCCTGGGTTTAATTCGGATGAAGCGAATCTAAGAGAAATGGGCGAATTTGTTAGAGAACTTAAGACAAACAAGCTTTTTATTTTGCCATACCATAATTTAGCAGAAGATAAGCATAATAGATTTGAGTTTGAATACAAGCTGAAAGGTCTAGCAGAGCCAACAATCGACCAGTTAGAAAATGCGAGAGAAATTCTAATACAATATGGTTTAAAAGTGCAAGTAGGAGGATAAACATGAATAAAAGAGTAGAAATGTTAAGAGAAAAGAGCTTTCAAACAAAGCCCTATGTTTCTTCAGAAAGAGCAGAGTTAATAACAGATTTTTATAAAGAAAATTTAGGAAAATATCCTGCTCCAATAATGCGTGCCAAAGCTTTTAAGTACATTTGTTTAAATAAATCCTTATATATTGGGGAAGGAGAATTAATTGTAGGTGAGAGAGGTGAAGCACCTAAGGCTGTCTCTACTTACCCAGAGCTAACTTGTCATACTGTTAATGATTTAGAAGTGCTAAATAATAGAGATAAAACTCCATATCTAGTTAGTGAAAGTGTTATGAGCATCTATAAAGAAAAGATCATACCTTTTTGGGATGGAAGATCTATTAGAGATAAAATTTTTTCTAGTATGAGTCAAGAATGGCTGGACAGTTATAATTTAGGCATGTTTACTGAGTTTATGGAACAAAGAGCACCTGGTCATACAGCTATGGATGGAAAAATATATCATAAAGGGTTAAAAGATTTTAAAAATGAAATTAAAGACCGTATAGAAGAAATAGACTTTTTAAATGATCCAAGAGCTTTAGATAAAAGTATTCAACTAGAGGCAATGGAAATTAGTATTGAGGCAGTAATATCTTTAGCAAATAGATATGCAAATTACGCGTACGATTTAGCTAGAGAATGCGAGGATTCTAGAAGAAAAGAAGAGCTTTTGACTATATACGAAAACTGTCAAACTGTCCCAGAAAGTGCACCTAAGAATTTTTATCAAGCCCTACAGATGTATTGGTTTATTCACCTTGCCACTATTACAGAGCTAAATATCTGGGATGCTTTTAATCCAGGAAGATTAGATCAACACCTATATCCATTTTATAAAAGAGAGATAGATGAAAATTCACTATCCAAAAAGCAAGCAAAAGAATTGTTAGAATGCTTCTGGATTAAATTTAATAATCATCCTGCACCACCAAAGGTTGGAGTTACAGCAGAAGAGAGTGGAACATATAATGATTTTACAAATATTAATATTGGTGGCATTGATAAGGATGGAAATGATGGTGTTAACGAAGTGTCATACTTACTCCTTGAAGTAGTAGATGAGATTCATTTGCTTCAACCAGGGTCTAATATTCAAGTTAGTGTAAAAAATAGTGATCAATTTATTAAAGAAGCAGTAAAGGTTATTAAAAAAGGATTTGGATATCCTTCAATATTTAACAATGATATTATTATTGAAGAAATGTTAAGAGCAGGAAAATCTATAGAAGATGCTAGAACTGGTGGGGTTAGTGGCTGCATAGAAACAGGTTGCTTTGGAAAAGAGGCGTATGTTTTAACAGGATATCTAAACTTACCTAAAATTTTAGAAGTGACTTTAAATAACGGAGTAGATCCAGTTAGCAAAAAGAAAGTTGGCCTAAACACAGGTGAAGTAGAATCATTTGATTCTTATCAGGATCTTTTTGAGGCATTCAAAAAACAACTCAAACACTTCGTAGATATAAAAGTTAAAGGGAATCAATATATAGAGAGATTATATGCTAAAGAATGTCCAGCTCCATTTATGTCAGTTATTATGGATGATTGTATTGATAAGGCTATGGATTATAACGAAGGTGGAGCTAGATATAATACTACATATATTCAAGGTGTTGGTATTGGCTCTATTACAGATAGTCTTTCTGCAATTAAAACTCATGTGTATGAGAAAGAAACAGTTTCATTTAGAGAGCTAGTTAATGCTTTACATAATAACTTTGAAAAAGAAGAAGTTTTAAGATTGACATTGTTGAATAAAACTCCAAGATATGGGAATGACTTGGATGAAGCAGATGAGATAATGAGGCAAGTATTTGATGCTTTTTACAGTGAAGTCGAAGTGAGACCTAATACTAAGGGAGGAAAGTATCACATTGATATGTTACCAACTACTTGCCATATATATTTTGGCTCAGTTATGGGAGCTATGCCGGATGGGAGATTGGCTACTATGCCGCTATCAGAAGGTATATCTCCAGTACAAGGAGCAGATAATAATGGACCAACTGCAGTAATAAAATCTGTTGGAAAAATGGACCATGTCAGAACAGGGGGCACTCTATTAAACATGAGTTTGATGCCTTCACTAGTAGCAGACGATAGAGGTATTGATAATTTAGTTAAATTAATAAGAACACACTTTAGACTAGGAGCTCACCATGTTCAGTTTAATGTTGTAGATAAAGAGATTTTACATAAAGCTCAGAAACACCCCGAGAAGTATACAGATCTTTTAGTGAGAGTTGCTGGTTATAGTGATTACTTTGTAGATTTGGGAGAAGCATTGCAAAATGAAATTATATCGAGAACTAATATAAAGAGCTATTAATTAGAACAGGATGATTAAAATTAAGACGTGTAAAATTTGCGGATCAGAAGTAGAAGAATTTTTTAGTGAAAAACACTCAGTCACATATCTTCACTGCAATAATTGTGAATTCATATTTAAAGCTGAAGAAGATTTATTGGATGAGAGTGGAGAGTTAGAGAGATATCTTTTGCATGAAAACTCAATTGAAGATGAGAGGTATTTAGAATTTTTTAGAAAATTTCTAGATCAAGCAGTGTTTAAGCAAGATTTAATTGGTAATAAGGTATTAGACTTTGGAAGTGGACCAGAGCCAGTTCTAGCTTATTTATTAGAAAAAGAATATGATATGGAAGTGGATGTATATGATCTTTTCTTTGCACCTAAGAAGGTTTATAAAGGTAAAGAATATGACTTAATTACTTCTACAGAAGTTGTGGAACACTTAAAAAATCCTTTAGAGTATTTTCTTCTTTTTAAAAAGCATATAAAAGAGGGAGGTCATTTGGCAATTATGACTCTTTTTCATGATAATGATAAAGAAAAATTTCTTAAGTGGCATTATTTAGGAGATATGAGTCATATATCCTTTTATACTCCAAAAACTTTGGAAGTAATAGCAGAAAAGATTGGAATGACCTTAGTTTATGTCGATGATTATAGATATTCCGTTTTTAAAAAGTGAACAATAAGCTAAATTAGTTTAATTTAGTTCGTTTTATGTTGGCAAAAGGCCGTGTTTTTGCTATAATCTTTAGAAATTGTTAGGAGGATGAGTATGGATAGACAGTTGGTTTTAATATTTGACTTTGGTGGACAGACTGCTAAACTAATTGCTAGAAGAGTTAGAGAACAGCATGTTTATTGTGAAATAGTACCATACGATAAAAGTTTTGAAGAAATAAAAAAAATGGCGCCGTCAGCTTTAATATTCTCTGGTGGGCCAAAAAGCATATATGATGAAAATGCTCCAAAGATTGATAGAAGAATTTACAGTTTGGACGTTCCAATTTTAGGTATATGTTATGGAATGCAGCTACTTACTCTTGATTTTGGAGGAAAAGTTGAAAGATCTGAAAAAAGAGAGTATGGGTTAGCAAAGCTTATTAGTATTTTCGAGTCCCCTCTACTATTAAACATTGATCCTTTATCAAATATTTGGATGAGCCATGGTGACAGCATTGTGAATATACCAGATAACTTTAAAATAATTGCAAAAACAGAAAATACGCCAGTTGCAGCTTTTGTGAATGAGGAGAAGCAATTTTACGGAGTGCAATTTCATCCAGAAGTAGAACATACAGAGCTTGGTAGAGAAATTATATCTAACTTCTTATTTAATGTAGCAAAATTGAAAGCTGATTGGAAATTAGATTCTTTTATTGAAGAACAAGTTGAAAAGATTAAGGAAATGGTAGGCAATAAAAAGGTAGTATGTGGTTTAAGTGGAGGAGTTGATTCTTCAGTAGCTGCTACAATTGTTCATAAAGCAATAGGGGATCAACTAACTTGTATATTTGTTAATCATGGGCTTTTAAGAAAAGATGAAGCAGCTCAAGTTATAGATACTTTTGGGAAAAAGATGGGAATGAAACTCATATATGCAGATGAGAGCTATCGCTTTATAAGTAAGTTAAAGGGAATAAGTGATCCTGAAAGTAAAAGAAAGATTATTGGAGAAGAGTTTATAAGAGTTTTTGAAGAGAAAGCAAAAGAGATTGGTGATGCAAAATTCTTAGTACAAGGCACTATATATCCAGATGTTATTGAAAGTGGAACTAATACAGCTGCTTTAATCAAAAGTCACCATAATGTTGGGGGACTACCTGAAGATATTGATTTTGACCTAATTGAGCCTTTAAGAGAACTTTTTAAAGACGAGGTTAGAAAAGTCGGGTCAGAACTTGGTCTTCCTGATGATATTGTAAAGAGACAGCCTTTCCCAGGACCTGGATTAGCTATAAGAATAATGGGGGACATAACATTTGAAAAAGTTGCTCTATTACAAGAGGCTGATGCTATTTTTAGGCAAGAAATAAGAGATGCTGGCTTATATGATGAAATCTGGCAAGCCTTTGCTGTTTTGCCCGGAGTTAGAAGTGTTGGAGTTATGGGTGATGAAAGAACATATTCAAATTTGATTGCACTTAGAGCAGTGTCTTCTACAGATGCAATGACAGCAGATTGGTCGAGAATACCTTATGAGGTATTAGCTAAAGTTTCTAATAGAATAGTAAATGAGGTAGAAGGTGTTAATAGAGTAGTTTATGATATTACAAGTAAGCCACCTGCTACAATTGAATGGGAGTAATAGATAGTCCCACTACTGGCAAAATTCCAGTTAGTGGGATTTTTTCTATTTAAAATTAAATGATTTTTTACTGTAGTCAAATGTTTTTTAGTTAAAATTTAACTAACCTTAACTAACCTTAATTAATTTAAATATAATATAATTAATATTTCGATAACCTAATATTAATTATATAAATTATTAGATTGCATTATTTAATTTTAAAGTGGAATTATATGATGAGTTATGTTATCATATGTATCGTGTATACAATATGTAATTACTTATAATTTAAGAGGTGAATTTAATGAACCTTTATGAAATATTAAAAACTGTCGATGGAGAAGTCATTGTAGGAGACAACTTGCTTGATAAAAAAATAGATAATGGTTGTGGAGCTGATTTAATGAGTGATGTTTTAGCATGTAATATTAATCCTCACACACTTTTAATAACTTCTTTAGCAAATATACAAGTTATGAGAACAGCCGATATAGTAGAGTTAGCAGCAATATTGTTTGTTAGAGGAAAAAAGCCAGTTGAAAATGTAATAAATCTTGCAAAAGAAGCAGATGTTCCTTTGATTACAACAAGCCTTAACATGTTCGAGACATGTGGTAAATTATACACAGCAGGTCTTAAGGGAAGTTAAAGGTAGTAAAAATGATAAAAAACTTCGTAGTTTCTGGTAATGATTTTATATCTGCAGGAGAAGCTTCAACAAAAATAAAACAGCTATTAAGACAAATAGGGATAGATCTAACTATAATAAAAAGAATTGCAATTTCTGTCTACGAGGCAGAAATGAATGTAGTCATACATGCAGATAATGGTGAAATTAAGTTAGAAGTTTTTGATGATAAGATAGTTATTTTTGTAAATGATGAAGGCCCGGGAATTAAAGATATAAACTTAGCTATGCAAGAAGGCTACACCACTGCTACTGAAGAAGCAAGAAAGCAAGGATTTGGAGCAGGTATGGGACTACCTAATATTAAACGATCGACTGATGAATTTGAAATAATCTCTAAGATAGGGATAGGGACTAGGTTAAAAATGGTATTTTATTTATAAACTAAAAGTAATTGAAGGTGAATAGTTATGATTGAATATTTCCACTCAGTTAGATTAGATCAAACCAAATGTAAAGGATGTACTAATTGCATAAAGGGTTGTCCTACAGAAGCTATTAGAGTTCGTAATGGGAAAGCTCATATTTTAGAGGAAAGATGTATAGACTGTGGTGAATGTATAAGGAATTGTCCGGAACATGCAAAATATGCTATTACTGACCCTTTTGGAATAATTAAAGATTTTAAAATATCCGTAGCTATTCCAGCGCCCTCATTTTTTGGACAGTTTAACAATAAATTTAGTGATTTAGAAATCATTTCAACTTTAAAATTAATAGGATTTGATGATGTTATTGAGGTAGCTCTAGGGGCAGATTTTGTGTCTATGGCTTATCGTAAGTATTTTGAGAAAGATAATATAATAAAGCCTTCTATAAGTTCTGCCTGTCCAGCTGTTGTAAGGTTAATACAAGTAAAATTTCCTTCTTTAATCCCTCATATCATACCTATTGAATCCCCTATGTCTATAACAGCTCATATTGCAAAGAGCGAATTATCAAAAAAATATAATATTGAATTTGACGATATAGGAGTTTTCTTTATTAGTCCATGTCCTGCAAAAGTCACGGCAACAAAGCAACCAGTAGCCGGGTCAGCTAATGTTGATGGAGTAATTTCTATGTCGGATATGTATGGAGTGGTTATGAGAAATATTCATAAACTAAAAGACCATCCAGAAATTATTGACAAAACCCACCCAAGAGGATCATCTTATGGTTTAAGATGGGCTAGGCCAGGAGGAGAGTCTATTGGATTTGCTGATAGTATTACTCATGTTCAAGTGCAAGGAATTTCCCACATAAGTGAGGTCTTAGAGCAAATTGAAATGGGAAAATTAAAAGAAGTAGATTTTTTAGAAATACAAGCTTGTACAGGGGGTTGTTTGGGAGGACCTTTAGCTGTTGAGAATCCATTTGTGGCTAGAGTGTTTTTGAACAAAAGAGCTAATAAAAGAACTCACAGTAATGAGATAGATGAAAAGACTTATGTAGAACTTGTAAATGCAGGAGAGCTGTTCTTTGAGGAAAAAATCAAATCAAGAGAGATAATGAAGCTTGATGATGATATAAAAGTAGCTTTAAAAAAATTAAGTAAAGTAGAAAAAATTAATGATGAACTACCAGGGCTTGATTGTGGTGCATGTGGAGCTCCAACTTGTAGAGCCTTAGCAGAGGATATTGTTCAAGGAAAAGCTACAAGGACTGATTGTACAATTGAGCTTAGAAGCAATGTTCAACATATAGCTGAAGACTTATTAAAATTGGCAAAACATTTACCTCCAACAATTAAAGATAATGAGGAAGTGGAATAATGAAGCTATCAAAAATATTAGAGCAACTATCAATAAAAGAATTAACTGATTATATAGATGTGGATGTTGAGGGGGCTTACACCTCAGATTTACTAAGCGATGTAATTGCTAACGCTAAAGAGAGTCAACTATGGATAACACTTCATGGGCATCAAAACTTAGTAGCAGTTGCACTTTTGAAAGATTTAGCGGGAATAATCATTACTGGAGGTTATAAACCAGATCCCACTATGATAGAGAAAGCAAAGATTGAACAGATAGCAGTTTTTAAAACAGATTTAAAGAGTTTTGAAATAAGTGGCAAACTATATCAGCTTTTAAACAAAAATGAGTCCTGATAGATATTATCCAGTAGATTTACATATTCATACAGCCTTATCTTCATGTGCAGAAAATAAGATGACTCCAAGAGAAATTGTCTTTAGTGCATTAGATATGGGCTTAAAAGCAATAGCTATAACTGATCATAATAGTTGTATGAATGTTAAAGCAGTAATGAATCAAGCAGAAAAAAAAGACTTAATTGTGATTCCAGGAATAGAAGTAGAAAGCAAAGAAGGAGTTCACGTATTATCTCTTTTTGATAATTTATACGACTGTGAAAAAATGCAGGATTATATTATTGCTAATATGCCTAAAGTGAAAAATGATATTAAGTTTTTTGGCAATCAACTAGTATTTAGTGATGATGGGATTAAAGAATATCCAAATTTACTTGCACAATCTACTAATATTAGTCTTTTTGATATTTGTAAAATGATAAGAAGTTTGGATGGAGTGTATATACCTGCACATATTCACAGGAGATACAATGGATTAATTTCAACATTAGGGTTTTTACCAGATGATATAGATTTTACTACTTTAGAAGTTTCTAAAATTAATTATGAACAATATAAAAAAAGTCACTTGAAATATAACTTGATTGTGAATTCAGATGGGCACAGGTTACTTGATTTGTATCGAAGTCCTACAGCTGCTTTGGAGTTAAGTGGGAGTTTTAACATCAGAGCGATTTTAGATTTATTGAGTAATAAAAATGCAAACAAAATTAAAATTTTTTAAAATAAAACAATTGTGAGGAGGTCAAATATGTCAGACAAACTAACAGCCGAACAGGTAACAAAGATTAATGAGATTATTGAAAGTAACAAAGAAAATCCAGGGTGTTTAATACCTACGCTACATGAAGTGCAAAAAATATTTGGATATTTACCAAAAGAAGCACAAAAAATAGTGGCACACGGATTAGATATCCCAGTCTCAGAAGTCTACGGTGTTGTAACATTCTATTCACTATTTAATACAGAGCCTGCTGGAGAATACATCATAGAACTTTGTATGGGAACAGCTTGTTATGTAAAAGGAGCAGTAGATGTGCAACATGAAATAGAAAGTCAATTAAAAATTTCTATTAATGAAACTACAAATGATGGAAAGTTTACGCTTAGATTTAGTCGTTGTGTAGGTGCATGTAGTTTAGCTCCATTTATGACAATCGGAAATGATGTATACGGAAGAGTTAAACAAGAAGATGTACAAAAGATTTTAGCTAAGTATTACAGATGAGAGAGTTATCACTTCATATTTTAGACATAGCGGAAAACTCGCTACGTTCTAATGCTGGTTTGATTGAGATAGTTATTAAGGAAAATTCTGAAAAGAATTCCTATAAAATCGTAATTAGAGATGATGGATCTGGAATGAAAAAAGAATATGCACAATCAATAATAAGCCCATTTGTGACGGAAAGAAATACAAGAAAAGTAGGCTTAGGATTACCTTTATTTGCTCAAACAGCGAAAATGTGTTCAGGAAGATTATGCATTTATTCTAAACCTAGTAAAGGAACAACAGTGGTTGCAAGAATGAAACGGAATCACATTGATTTACCTCCTTTAGGTCAAATTGAAGATACTATATTATCTTTGATTATTTCTAGCAATGGATGCGACATAAAGTATACCCACCAGCATGATCATCATAAATATGAACTTGATACAAGAGAAATTAAAAAAAGAATTGAAGATGATTCAATAAATAGTCCCATGGTAATAAAGTGGGTTAGAGGATATATAAAAGAAAACGAAAACTATCTAAAAAAGAAAGGGGCTTTGGCATGAAATCTTTATCAGATTTAAATAAAATTAGAAAAGAAGCTCAGAAGAAATTAGAGATGCGTCAACAAGCTGATAGAACCCAAGTGAGAGTATATATGGGCACTTGTGGAATAGCTGCTGGTGCAAGAGAAACTATTTCTGCAATTATGGATGAATTGAGCAATTTAGATATAACAAACGTGGAGGTCACTCAGAAAGGATGTATCGGTCTTTGTGAGTATGAGCCTTTAGTAGAGATTGAAACAAAAGAAAATGGATCTATTTTGTATGGAGATATTAATAGTGAAAAAGCTCGTCGCTTAGTACAAAAGCATATTTTACGAAATGAGATTTTAGATGAATGGGTTATCAACCGTGAATAGTCTAAGTAAAAACTGGGGGATAGTATAATGCAATTAAAAAGAGCTCATGTACTTGTTTGTGGAGGTACTGGTTGTGTTACTTCTGGTTGTAATGAAGTAAAAGAAGAACTAGAACTGCAATTAAAAAAGACTGGTTTAAGTGAAGAAATAAAACTTATTGTCACTGGATGTGTTGGAACTTGTGACTTAGGACCAATTATCATGGTTTATCCAGAAGCAATATTTTATCAAAAAGTCGAAACAGAAGATGTTTCAGAAATCGTTTCAGAGCACTTGTTAAAAGGACGTCCAGTAGAGAGATTAATGTATCAAGACAAAACATCTGAGATATCAGAATTTATTGAAAAATATTATGATATTAACTTCTTTAATAAGCAAACACGAATCGTATTAAGAAATACAGGAATAATCGACCCAACTGAAATTGACGAATATATTGCTAGAGATGGTTATCAAGCTGCTGCTAAAGCTTTAGTAGAAATGACTCCATTAAAAGTAGTAGAAGAGATAAAAAAATCAGGGTTAAGAGGTCGTGGTGGCGGAGGGTTCCCAACCGGAATAAAGCTTGAGTTAGGATTAAAAGCTAACTCAGATCAAAAATATATTATATGTAATGCTGATGAAGGAGACCCAGGCGCTTTTATGGACAGATCTTTGTTAGAGGGAGACCCTCATGCAATAATTGAAGGCATGATTTTAGCTGGTTATGCTATTGGAGCAACTCAAGGATATATATATGTCAGGGCGGAATATCCGTTAGCAGTTGAAAGACTAATTCATGCAATAGATCAAGCTAAAAGTTACGGTTTAATTGGAAAAAATATTTTCAGTTCTGGGTTTGATTTTGATTTAGAACTTAGAGTTGGTGCTGGAGCATTTGTATGTGGTGAAGAAACAGCACTAATGCACTCTATAGAGGGAAAAAGAGGAGAGCCAACACCTAAGCCACCATACCCAACTGATGCAGGTGTTTTTGGAAAACCTTCAGTAATAAATAATGTAGAGTCAATTGCAAATATTGCTCAAATTATATTAAATGGCTCAGAGTGGTTTAACAGGTTTGGAACTGATCGAAATAAAGGAACAAAAGTATTTGCAGTTGCGGGTAATATTGTTAATACAGGTTTAGTAGAGGTTGAGCTAGGTACTACATTACGTACTCTAGTTTATGATGTTTGTGGTGGAATACCTAACGATAAGAAACTAAAAGCAGTACAAATAGGTGGACCTTCAGGAGGTTGTATACCTATTGAGCATTTGGACACTCCAATAACTTATGATAGCTTAACTAATTTAGGAGCTATGATGGGTTCGGGTGGACTAATTGTAATGGATGAAGATACTTGTATGGTAGATTTAGCAAGGTTCTTTTTAGATTTCACTCAAGAAGAAAGCTGCGGAAAATGTACTCCTTGTAGAATTGGCACAAAAAGGATGCTTGAAATATTAAATAGAATCACAGCGGGGAATGGAGAGCCTGGAGATATAGAGAAGCTAGAAGAACTAGCTATGACTATAAAAGATTCATCATTCTGCGGACTAGGAAAAGCTGCACCTAATCCTGTTTTAAGTACTTTGATGTTTTACAGAGATGAGTATGAAGCACATATATATGACAAAAAGTGTCCTGCTGGTATATGTAAAAATTTATTGAATATAAAAATTGATAATGAGATATGTCGTAGCTGTGGCATTTGCAAACGTACTTGTCCTGTAAATGCTATAAGCGGAGATAGAAATATATTATATGCAATAGATCAAGAAGTTTGTAGTCGATGTGGTTTATGCATAGAAAGTTGTCCATTCGATGCTATTAAGAAAGTATAAGCGTTTTAAAAATGGAGGTGTCAGATAATATGGAGAATGTGTCTTTAGTAATAGATAATAGAGAAGTCACTGTTCCAAAAGGTACAACAATACTTAATGCTGCTAAGAAACTAGGAATAGAGATTCCTACTTTATGTCACTTAGATGAAATAAATGAAATCGGAGCTTGCAGAGTATGTGTAGTTGAAGTTGAAGGTAGTTACAATCTTGAACCATCTTGTATTTATAAAGTAAGAGAAGGTATGGTTGTTAAAACTAATTCTGCTAGAGCTAGAAATGCAAGAAAGATCAATACAGAGTTGCTTCTTTCTGATCATGCTCATGACTGTTTAGTATGTGATAGAAATAACAATTGTGAATTGCAATCTATAGCAAGTTTACTAGATATTAGAGAGTATCGTTTTGAAGGAGAAAAGAGTTCAAGTAAGATCGATGAATCAAGTCCTTCTATTTATAGAGATTCTACAAAATGTATTAACTGTCGCAAATGTATAGCCATTTGTGAAAAGATTCAAGGCGTAAGTGCTTTAGGTGCTGCTGAGAGGGGATTTGAGACAGTTGTCGTGCCTGCTCAAAACAACTTAATTGCTGACGTTAACTGTGTAACTTGTGGTCAGTGTATTAATGTTTGCCCAACAGGAGCATTAAGTGAGGTTAGCCATATAAATAGAGTAGTAGAAGCACTAAGTGATGAAAATATGCACGTAGTAGTACAAACAGCCCCAGCAGTAAGAGTTGCTTTAGGCGAAAGTTTTGGTATAGAAGTAGGAACCAATGTTCAAGGAAAAATGGTTACCGCATTAAGGCAATTAGGGTTTGATAAAGTTTTTGATACAGACTTTACGGCTGATTTGACAATTATGGAAGAAGGAACGGAGTTAATTAATAGAATTAAAGGTGGGGGAGTATTACCTCTAATTACTTCATGTAGTCCTGGTTGGATTAAATATGTTGAGCATAATTATCCAGACTTATTCCCACACTTATCTACTTGTAAATCACCTCAACAGATGTTTGGGGTATTAGCAAAGACTTTTTATGCGCAAAAGTATGATATAGATCCAGCAAAGATTTATTCAGTGTCAATTATGCCATGTACAGCGAAAAAGTTTGAAATAACAAGGCCTGGAATGGATAGTAGTGGATACCAAGATGTAGATGCTGTTTTAACTACTAGAGAATTAGCTAATCTGATAAAATCAGCAGGTATAGATTTAAAAACATTACCTGATCAAGAATATGATGCGCCTTTAGGACTATCTACTGGAGCAGGGGTAATTTTTGGAGCCACAGGTGGAGTTATGGAAGCAGCTTTACGTACAGCTTACGAGATACTGACAGAGGAAACCCTTGAAAAGTTAGAATTTGAAGAGTTGCGTGGAATTGAAGGAGTAAAATATGCTAGTGTTAAGATCGGTGAGATGGATGTTAATGTAGCTGTTGCTCACTCATTACTTAAAGCAAAAGAAATTATGGATAAGTTGCGAAATAAGGAACTCGAGGACATTCACTTCATTGAAGTGATGGCATGCCCTGGTGGATGTATAGGTGGCGGAGGACAGCCTAGATCTAAAGATCCAGATATAATTGAAAAACGTATGCAAGGTGTATATAATGCAGATAAGAGTATGGAATTGCGTAAATCGCATGAAAATCCAGCTGTTAAAGAGTTATATGAGGAGTTTCTAGGTGAACCGAATAGCCATGTTGCTCATAAATTATTACACACATTCTATATCCCTAGAAAAAAATAACTTAATTGAGAAATTGTAAATAAATAAGAACGTAGAGTTTAGCAACAAATTCTACGTTCTTTTGTAAAAATACTTAGTTAGATAGGTATTTAATTAACTAATTAACTGTTTTAATATTATGAGGAGAATTAATATGAAGAAGATTTTAACTACTATACTTATTATATTACTTATCATTACACTAGCTGCTTGTAATCAAGAAGCTGATAATAATAATGATAATGAACCAGAAACTACAGAAATAAGAGTAGCTTCACTAAAAGGCCCTACTACAATGGGCATGGCAAAACTAATTGAGGATAAGCAAGATAATGAGTTATATAACTTCAATATTTACGGAACAGCTGATGAGATTGTTTCACAAATAGTTAATGACGAAGTTGATATTGCTTTAGTCCCATGTAATCTTGCAAGTGTTTTATATAATAGGACAGAGGGTAAAATTAAAGTTGGAGCGATAAACACTTTAGGAGTACTGTATATAGTTGAAAACGGAGAAACAGTAAACTCAATGGATGACTTAAGAGACAAAAAAATATATAGTGTAGGTAAAAATACTACTCCTGAATATGCTTTAAATTATCTTCTTGAGCAAAATGGTATTGATAAAGATAATGATTTAACGGTAGAATATAAAAGTGAGGCAACGGAATTAGCAATTTTATTAAATGAAGACCAAAGCAGAATTGCCTTACTTCCACAACCTTACGTAACAGTAGTGCAAATGCAAAATGAGAATGTTAGAATTGCACTGGATTTAACGCAAGAGTGGAATAATATTGATAATGATAGTAGTATGGTTACTGGAGTGTTAATAGCAAGGGAGCAATTTATTGAAGACAACACCCAAGTGTTTAATACTTTTTTAGATGAGTATGCAAGTTCAACAGATTATGTAAATAACAATCATGATGAAGCTGCTAAACTTATCACGGAATTTGGTATAGTTGAAAATGAAGCTATTGCAAGAAAATCTATACCAAAAAGCAATCTCACTTACATAGATGGAGAAGAGATGAAGACAAAAATTACTGGTTATCTTGATGTGCTATATGAAGCAAATCCTCAGTCTGTAGGGGGTGAGCTGCCGGGGGATGATTTCTATTATCAAAAAGAATAAACGACTCCAAAGGATTACAGCAATAATATTATGGGTGATATTATGGGAGTTGCTAGCTAGGATAATAGATCAAAGCTTAATAATAGTGTCACCCACCACTGTTATTTATAATCTTTTTTCACTGATGCAAGGCTATGAGTTTTGGTTAGTTGTTAGTAATTCATTTTTAAAAATTTCAGCTGGGCTTATAGTCGCAATCGGTGTTGGAGTTTTTCTAGCAGTCCTTAGCTCAATTTTTGATCTGATGAGGATAATGTTAGAACCAGCCATGAGCATAATCAAAAGCGTTCCAGTAGTGAGTTTTATAATATTAGTTTTAATATGGGTTGGCACAGAATATTTATCTACAGTGATAAGTTTTTTAATAGTTTTGCCGATTATATATACTAATATATTAGAAGGCATTTTGAATGTTGATAAAAAGTTGCTAGAGATGGCAGATGTGTTTAATATACCATTTAAGAAAAAAGCTCTTGGAATATATTTACCAAATGTAATGCCATATTTTATTGCTGCTAGTAAGATATCCTTAGGGCTTTGTTGGAAAAGTGGAGTGGCTGCAGAAGTCATAGGATTACCAAATGGAACAATTGGAGAGAAGTTATATGCAGGTAAAATATTTTTATCAACTGGAGACGTTTTAACTTGGACTCTTGTAATTGTATTAATAAGTGTTGTGTTTGAAAAGTTCTTTTTAGAAGTTGTTAGTAGAATTGAAAAGCGCGTATTATCTATAGGAGATAAATAAATTGATAAGATTAAAAAACATATATAAGACATACGATAACAAAGAGATTATTTCTGGCTTGAATTTAGAGATAGAGAAAAATAAAACTACAGTTATAATGGGTATTAGTGGAAGTGGCAAAACTACTCTTGCTAATATACTGTTAGGACTTAGAGAAGTTGATTCAGGTGAAATAGAGGGTTTGGAAAATCTAGAAATTTCAGCAGTTTTTCAAGAGGATAGATTAAGTGAACAACTTTCAGCCATTTCTAATGTAAAACTAGCTTTGAAGAAAGATATTAAAGATAATGAAATTGTAAAGCAATTTCAAGAAGTAGATATGGATTATAATATATTGAATAAGCCAGTTAGTAGCCTTTCTGGTGGTCAAAGAAGAAGAGTTGCAGTAGTAAGAGCTATAATGACAGAAGCAGACTTTTATTGCTTAGATGAACCCTTTAAAGGACTCGATCATGAAACTAAAATAAAGACAATGCGATACGTAGCAGATAACATTAAAGACAAAACTTCATTGATTATTACTCACAGCGTAGAAGTTGCTAGATTTTTTGACGCTAAATGTATAAATCTCAATGACGGAGATTGTAGTGAATTACTGCAAGCAATGTCATAAAAAAATATAAACAAACACTTATTTTCTTTTTAATAAACATTTTACAAAGGAATGAATTAAGTGTTTGTTTTTTTGATATGATATAATGTAATTGAGACTTTAATAAATGATAGGTGATTATGAGTAGATGAGATTAAGAAAAGTAAAAGATCAAAATAAGAAGATTAAAAAGAATGAGTTGACTGTAGTTAATCCGGAAGAATTAAAAGGCAAGTGGAGTGAAGAATTCGGTAATGAAAATCCAATATGGATAGAAATAGGG
Source organism: Clostridia bacterium (assembly GCA_046542315.1). Classification (GTDB taxonomy): domain Bacteria; phylum Bacillota; class UBA994; order PWPR01; family PWPR01; genus PWPR01. The sequence continues at coordinate 9,863 of JBKHBO010000021.1, read as the reverse complement.
ATGGGATTAGGAGGATTTTTATCTGATTATTCACTGAAAAAGCAAGATATAAATTTTGTAGGAGTTGAAAAGTATTCTAAAGTGCTAGTAAGAGCGATAAAAAGGTTTGATTATGAAGAAAATGATAACGTCAGACTTCTAAGATTTGATGCAAATGAACTTGATGAGGTTTTTGGAGAGGATGAAGTAAGCAGAATATTTTTGAATTTTTCTGATCCTTGGCCAAAAAGAAGGCACGAAAAAAGAAGGTTAACACATCCTGATTTTTTAGAGATTTATAAAGAAATTCTTGTTGATTCTGGAGAAGTCCACTTTAAAACTGACAATTTGCCACTATTTGAGTATTCAGTGGAAAGTTTTAAAAAGTGTGACTTTGAGATTAAACACAAAACTTATGATTTGCATAGTGAGAAAACTGTTGATGTTAAAACTGAGTATGAGCAAAAGTTTATCGAACAAGGTTTAAGTATAAAGAAGCTTATAGCATGTCGAAAGATGTAAGTAGAAAACAAGAGAATAATACAGTAATGTTCCTATAATGCGAATGATAGATAAATAACTTATTAAAATGTTCGATTTTTATTGACTAAGATTGTGCTAGTTTGTTATATTGTTTGTGTTAAAGAAATGGTTTGTTAAGGATTAATGTAACACTTTATTAGTAAATTAATAAAATTTTGTTGCTTTCAATCCTTTTTTATTTTCAAAAAATTTAGGGGGTAAAAATTATGAGAATTGGAATTATTTTAGGAAGCGATTCAGATTTACCAGAAATGAAAAAATGTTGTGATATTTTAGACAAGTTTGATATGGACTATGAGTTGGTTGTATCTTCTGCGCATAGGGTGCCTGCTAATACTGCAAAGTGGGCGGAGACTGCACAAGAGAGAGGAATTGAAGTAATAATTGCAGCAGCAGGAATGGCAGCTGCATTGCCGGGTGTTGTAGCAGCACATACACATTTACCAGTTATAGGAGTTCCTCTTACATCTAAAGCATTAGATGGTGTAGATGCATTGTATTCAATAGTACAAATGCCACCTGGAGTACCAGTAGCTACAGTCGCAATTAATGGTTCAAGAAATGCGGCATATTTAGCAATGCAAATTTTAGGAGTAAAATATCCAGAGGTTGCTAAAAAAGTAAAAATGCATAAGGCTCAAATGGCAGCTAGTGCCCTAGAGAAGAATGAGCGATTACAAAAGGTGGGGATTGACCTTTACCTTAAGGAGAAAAATCAATGATAGAAAGATATACAAGGCCTGAAATAGGTAACTTGTGGACACTTGAGAATAAATTTAAAAAATGGTTAGATATTGAAATTTATGCTTGCGAAGCTTGGAGTGAACTGGGTCACATCCCTAAAGAAGACGTGGATTTAATTAGAGAGAAAGCTGACTTTACAGTAGAAAGAATCTTAGAGATTGAAAGTGAAACACATCATGATGTCGTAGCTTTTACTAGGTGTGTAAGCGAATATTTAGGAGAAGAGAAGAAATGGGTTCATTATGGATTGACTTCAACTGATGTTGTTGATATGGCTCTTTCTGCAATAATTGCTCAAGCTACAGACATTATTTTAGATGACTTAGATGTATTAAAAGAAGAAATTAAAGAAAAAGCTTTGGAATATAAAGATACTGTAATGATGGGCAGAACTCATGGTGTTCATGCAGAGTTGACTACTTTGGGATTGAAGTTTGCTCTTTGGTACGCTGAAATCGAAAGAAACATAAAAAGAATTAAAACAGCAAGAGAAGAAATAGCTTATGGAAAAATGAGCGGAGCAGTTGGAACCTTTGCAAATATTCCACCTTTCGTAGAAGAATATGTTTGCAAAAAGATGGGTCTTAAACCAGCGCCAATTGCTACTCAAACACTGCAAAGAGATCGTCATGCTCAACTAATGACTGCACTTGCAATTTTAGGAGGCTCTCTAGAGAAGTTTGCAACAGAAATTAGAGGCTTACAAAAAACAGAAACAAGAGAATTGGAGGAGCCATTTAGGAAAAATCAAAAGGGTTCTTCAGCTATGCCACATAAGCGTAATCCGATAAGATGTGAGCGTATTACCGGTATGGCTAGAGTAATTAGAGGATACGCAAACGCGAGTATTGAAGATATAGCTTTATGGCATGAAAGAGATATCTCACATTCATCTGTTGAAAGAATTATTATTCCGGATGCAACAGCTTTGATTGACTATATGTTAAATCTGTTTATAAAAATAGTTAAAGACATTAATGTTTATCCTGAAAACATGAGAAAAAATATAGAGATAAGTCAAGGTTTAACCTCATCACAGAGAGTTCTGTTAAGTTTAATTGATAAAGGGTTATCAAGAGAAGAAGCTTATGACTTAGTACAAAAAAATGCAATGCAAGCATGGGAAGAAAAAATTAACTTTATGAAACTATTGTTAGCCGATGATAGTATTATGGAACACTTAACAAAAGATGAAATTGAAGGATTATTTGATGATAGCTATCATCTAAAGAATGTAGATGTCATTTTTAAAAGAGTTGGAATTCTTTAAGGAGGAATTTTAAATGAAAAAACTAAAGCAATTATATGAAGGAAAAGCAAAAAAGGTATATCAAACAAATGATGATGATGTTTACTGGATAGAATATAAAGATGATGCAACAGCTTTTAATGCTCAAAAAAAAGGGACAATTGTTGGTAAAGGAACAATAAACAATAAGATGTCTGCTTACTGGTTTTTATTACTTAAAGAAGAAGGCGTTCCAAACCACTTTATTGAACTAGTTAATGACAACGAAATGCTCGTTAAAGCAGTGGAAATTGTAATGACTGAAGTTATAATCAGAAATATTGCAGCTGGTAGCATTTCAAGAAGATTAGGTATTAAAGAAGGGACAAAGCTTCCTTTCCCAATATTAGAGTTTTGCTTGAAAAGTGACGAATTAGGCGACCCTGTAATAAATGAAGATCATATATTAGCTATGGGATTAGCAACAAATGAAGAAATTGAAACTATGAAAAAATATGCTCATAAAGTTAACAATATATTAAAAGAAGATTTAGCAAAAAAAGACATCACTCTTGTGGATTTCAAGATCGAATTTGGCAGATATCATGATGAGATTATCTTAGCTGACGAAATATCTCCTGATACTTGTAGATTTTGGGATGCAAACACTATGGAAAAGCTAGACAAAGATAGATTTAGAAGAGACTTGGGCGGAGTTGAAGAAGCATATAAAGAAGCATTTTCTAGAATAACAGGAGAAAAATAATATGAAATATATTGCAAAAATTCATGTGACTTTAAAAGAAGGAGTTCTAGATCCTCAAGGAGTTGCCGTAGCTGGCTCATTGCATTCTCTTGGGTATGATGAAGTTAAAGAAGTTAGAGTTGGCAAATTCACAACTGTGACTTTGGAGGCAAGTAGTGAAACACATGCAAGCAAAAGAGTTAATGAAATGTGTCAAAAATTATTAGCAAATCCGGTCATTGAAGAATTTAGTTTTGAAATAGAAGAGGTAGCATAATGAAAGTAGGAATTATTGTATATCCAGGGTCAAATTGCGATGCAGATGCAATGCATGTTTCAAAAGAAGTAATGGGGTTTGAAACAGACTACATTTGGCATGCGGATAAAAAATTCTCAAAAGAATATGATTTAATTATTATTCCTGGAGGATTTTCATATGGTGATTATTTACGTTCAGGATCTATAGCGAGATTTGCTAATATCATGGATGAAGTAATAAAACATGCAAAACGAGGTGGATATTTGTTAGGTATTTGCAATGGTTTTCAAATTCTACTTGAAGCTAATCTTTTGCCAGGAGCAATGTTGCGTAATAATCACCTAAAATTTAGATGCAAGTATGTTAATTTAAGAGTTGAAAATAACAATACTCCATTTACTAATAAATTAGCAACAGGACAGATAATAAGAGTGCCAATAGCTCATATGGATGGTAATTATTATGCTGACGATGAAACTATAAAAGAATTAAATGATAATAACCAAATTATCTTAAGATATGTAAATAATGAAGGTGTATTAACAGAAGAAGCTAATCCAAATGGAGCTATTCAAAATATTGCTGGAATAGTTAATAAAGAAGGTAACATTTGTGGAATGATGCCGCATCCTGAGAGAGCAGCAGAAGATATGTTAGGATCAGCTGATGGTAAACTAATTTTTGAGTCTATACTAAGTCATTGGGGTGACAAATAATGAGACAAGAAGAAATATTAGAAAAAAAAGTTTGGCGTGAAATGGGCCTCAGTGATGATGATTATAAAAAGATTTCTAATCTATTAGATAGAGCACCTACTTATGAAGAAATAGGCATTTTCAGTGTTATGTGGTCAGAACATTGCAGCTATAAACATTCTAAGCCAGAACTTAAAAAATTACCTACAGAAGGTAAACAGGTTATTCAAGGACCTGGTGAAAATGCAGGGATTCTTGACATTGGAGACAATCAAGCTATTGTCTTTAAGATGGAAAGTCATAATCATCCATCTGCTATAGAACCTTATCAGGGAGCAGCAACTGGTGTGGGCGGCATTGTAAGAGATGTGTTTACAATGGGAGCCAGACCGATAGCTTTACTTAATAGCTTAAGATTTGGTGACTTGAATGATGCTCATGTTAGATATCTGTTTGATGGAGTTGTAGCTGGAATAGCAGGATATGGAAATTGCTTAGGAATACCTACAGTTGCAGGAGAGGTGTTTTTCTCTGATTCATATAAAGGTAACCCATTGGTAAATGCAATGTGTGTTGGGTTAGTAGATCATGATAAAATTAGACTTGGCTCTGCAGCTGGAGTTGGAAATGCAGTTATGTTAATAGGTGCAAAAACAGGGCGAGATGGAATTCACGGCGCTACTTTTGCTTCTGAGGAATTAAGTGATGAGTCAGAAGATCGCAGGCCAGCAGTTCAAGTTGGAGATCCTTTCATGGAGAAGCTTTTGATTGAAGCATGCTTAGAACTCTTTGATAAGGGCATTGTTATCGGAATGCAAGACTTAGGAGCAGCAGGGTTGACATCTTCAGCGGCAGAAATGGCGAGTAGAGAAGGGAATGGTATTGAGTTAGATGTATCTAAGGTGCCTTTGAGAGAAACAGGTATGACTCCTTATGAAATCATGCTTAGCGAGTCTCAAGAAAGAATGCTTTTGATCGTTGAACCTAAAAGAATTGAAGAAGTAGAAGATATTTTAACAAAATGGGGCTTGGATGCTACAGTCATTGGTCAAGTAACTGATGATGAATTTTTGACAGTTAAGTATCAAGACAAGATAGTAGCTAATATTTCTGCAAAAATGTTAGCAGAAGAAGCACCAATTGCTCACGCAGAATATATTAAGCCAAATTATATAGATGAAGCTAAAAACTTCGATTTGGAAAGTTTAGAAAATCCAGAAGATTTAGAAGCTGCTTTTAAAAAGGTCATTTCAAGTTTGAATGTTGCTAGTAAAGAGTGGGTATATAAACAATATGATCACATGGTTAGAACAAATACAGTTGTCTTACCTGGTTCTGATGCAGCGGTTATTAGAATTAAAGGTACTAACAAAGGTGTAGCACTAACATCTGATTGTAACCCAAGATTTGTTTACCTGGATCCACAAAGAGGTGGAAAAATAGCTGTTTCAGAAGCTGCAAGAAACATTGCATGTAGCGGCGCAAAACCTCTTGGTATAACTAATTGCTTAAACTTTGGAAACCCTGAAAAGCCAGAAATATTCTATACCTTTAAGACAGCACTTGAGGGAATGGGAGAAGCTTGTGATATGTTGAATACTCCTGTAACAGGAGGTAATGTTAGCTTTTATAATGAGACAAACGGGAAAGCAGTCTATCCAACACCTACAATAGGTATGGTGGGGTTGATTGAAAATGTAGAAGATGTATTAACAGTATCTTTTAAAAATGAAAATGATGATATATATTTAATTGGAGAATTTGGTTATGAAATTGGCGGATCTCAATACTTACAAAGTGTTCATGATTTAATAACTGGCGAAGTTCCAGATGTTAATTTAAAAACTGAAAGAAATCTAATTGAATTTCTACAAATTGCTGCAAAGAAACACCTTCTAAATTCTGCTCATGATATTTCTGAGGGAGGACTAGTTTCTGCTTTAGTAGAAAAGAGCATCAGTGGAAAGCTAGGGTGTAATATTAATATTAACATGCCAAATCATAGAGAAGACTTTGTTTTATTCAATGAAAGTCAGTCAAGAGTAATTGTTTCTTTGGATGAGTCTAAAGTTGATAGGCTTTTAGAATTGGCTGCTAAGTTTACATTGCCAGTATATAAATTAGGTAAAGTTAAAAAAGATGATTTTAACATAAAAATAAATAATAAATCTATCAGTATGAAAGTTGAAGAAGTAGACAAGCTCTGGCGGGAGGCATTAGCATGCAAAATGGCACAACAGAAAATAAATTAAATGAAGAATGTGGTGTTTTTGGCGCTTATGGTGATGAAGAATCACTAGCAGAGTTAGTGTATTATGGCGTTTTCTCATTACAACATAGAGGCCAGGAAAGTGCTGGGATAGCTGTTAGTGATGGTAAAACAGTTGCCTCTCACAAAGGACAAGGTTTAATTTCAGATGTGTTTACAGAAAATATTCTATCTGAACTGACAAGAGAAAAAGACTATATTGCAGTTGCTCACACAAGATACTCAACTGCAGGAACAAAAGGTGTAATTAATGCTCAACCAATTGTAGCACAATATTTAAATGGCGGTATAGCTCTTGCTCATAATGGTAATTTAGTAAATGCTAAAAGTTTAAGAAGAGAATTAGAAGAAGAAGGATACCTTTTTCAAACTAATAGTGACACAGAATGTATTCTTAATATCCTAGCTAAGAATAGGAATAAAGGGCATATTGGGGCATTAAAAGAAGTGATTGCTAAAGCTAGGGGTGCGTACAGTTTAGCCATGATTTATGATGGTAAACTTATAGGATTACGTGATCCAGCAGGAATAAGGCCTTTATGCATAGGAAAGAAAAACAATACTTGGTTTATCTCATCAGAATCCTGTGCTTTAACAACAATAGGTGCAAACCTAGTAAGGGATGTAGAACCAGGAGAGTTAGTCGTTATTGATGAAGATGGACTGAAGTCTTATCAGATAGCTTCTAAAGATAATAAAGGTGGTTTATGTATTTTTGAATACATATACTTTGCAAGACCAGATACAACAATAAACAAAAAGTCAGTCTATTTAATGAGACATAAAATGGGAGAAAAGTTAGCAGAAGAAAGTCCAGTAGAAGCAGATATAGTCACGCCAGTGCCAGACTCAGGAAGGTCAGCAGCTGTTGGATATTCACTCGCTTCAGGGATCCCTTTTACTGAGGGTTTGATTAAAAATAGATATGTTGCAAGGACATTCATTGCACCAACTCAATCAGAAAGAGAAACAAAAGTTAGACTGAAGTTAAGTCCTATTCCAGAAGTATTTCAAGGTAAAAGAGTTGTGTTAGTAGATGACTCAATTGTTAGGGGAACAACTATTAAATCCTTAATTAATATAATAAAACATGCAGGAGCAAAAGAAGTTCATGTGAGAATTTCTTCACCTCCATATATAAGCCCTTGCTATTATGGAATTGATACGCCAGATCCTGATAACTTAGCAGCAGCGAAATATTCCCCGGAAGAAATTAGGGAAATTATTGATGCTGATAGCTTGCATTATTTGAGTTTATCTGGACTCATAGAATCGGTAGGTGGGCAGATGACAGATTACTGCAGTGCATGTTTTACAGAAAATTATTTTGCAGGGAGAACTAATGATGAAGAAAAAATTGACTTATAAAGATGCTGGAGTTGATATTAACGCCGGTAATCAAGCAGTTAATGAAATAAAAGATATTGTTAAGTCAACTCACAGGCCAGAGGTTATATCTGGCCTTGGTGGGTTTGGGGGCTTATTTAAAATTCCACTTGGAGAATATAAAGAACCTGTATTAGTAGCTGGTACAGACGGTGTCGGAACTAAGCTAAAATTAGCTTTCTTATCAGATTACCATCAAAGCGTTGGAATTGACTTAGTAGCTATGTGCGTTAATGATATTCTTGCTCAAGGAGCAGAACCACTTTTTTTCCTAGATTATATAGCATCGAGCAATATAGAACCTTCAAAAATTAAGGATATTGTTCTTGGGATTGCTGAAGGTTGTAAACAATCTAATTGTGCAATTTTAGGCGGAGAAACAGCAGAACTCCCAGGATTTTATCAGGAGAAAGAATATGACTTAGCAGGATTTTCTGTTGGTATCGTAGATAATGATAAGTTGCTTCCAAAAGCAAATATGCAAAAGGGAGATTCATTAATTGGTATTAAAAGTAGTGGAATCCATAGCAATGGATTTTCTTTAGTGAGAAAAATAGTTTTTGATGTTTTAAATTTATCACTGAATAACTATGTAGATGCTCTTGATTCAAAACTAGAAGATGTATTATTAGAACCTACAAAAATATATGTAAAAGAAGTCTTACCTTTAGTTAAGAAAGATTTAGTTAAAGGAATTGTCCATGTAACTGGTGGAGGCTTTTATGAAAATGTACCTCGGATATTAGATAAAGGTTTAGCAGCAAATATTAAAAAAGGAAGTTGGCCAATTCCTAAAGTCTTTACATGGCTTAGTGAACAAGGAAATGTAGAAGAGAAAGAAATGTTTTCTACTTTTAATATGGGCATAGGAATGATTTTAGTAGTAGATAATAAGATTAAACAAAATGTGCTTGATATAATAAATCAGAATGATGTTCTTGCTTATGAAATAGGAAGTTTAGTAAGCGGGAAAGGTGTTATATTTGATGAGTAGTAAGCCAAAGAATATTGTTATATTAGTTTCTGGAGGAGGAACTAATCTCCAAGCGATTATTGATAATGTAGAGTCAGGTTACATACCTGCAAATATTTCTTTAGTTGTTAGCTCAAGGAAAGATGCTTATGCTTTAGAAAGAGCAACAAAGCACAATATTGACAATGTAGTCTTCTCTCCTAAAAACTATTCAAATCCAGAAGAATACAGTAGAAAATTAATCGATTTATTAGATAAATATAATCCAGACTTAATAGTCTTAGCAGGGTTTATGACAGTATTAAGTGATGGATTTATTGAAAAATATGAGAATAAAATTATGAATACTCATCCTTCTTTGTTACCTTCTTTTGGGGGGAAAGGATTTTATGGTCACCATGTTCATAAGGCAGTTTTAAACTATGGTGTAAAAGTGAGTGGTGCTACAATAATGTTTGTCACAGAAGAGATAGATGCAGGTCCAATTATTTTGCAAGAATCAGTCAAAGTTTATGATACTGATACGATAGACTCATTACAAAAAAGAGTACTAAAAGTTGAGCACAAGCTTTATCCTAAAGCAATAAAACTTTTTGTTGAAGATAAGCTTATTATAGATGGCAGAATAGTCCGAGTAAGAGAGTAAAGGAGATTCAAATGATTAAAAGAGCTTTAATAAGTGTTTACGATAAAGAGGGAATTATTGAATTTGCAAAATCTTTAGAAGAAATAGGTATTGAGATAATTTCTTCTGGCGGAACTTTTAAATTATTAAGAGAAAATGATATAGAAGTTAAACAAGTATCACAAGTAACACAATCCAGAGAAATTCTTGACGGTAGAGTAAAAACTTTACACCCAAAAATTCATGGTGGGATTTTAGCTCTAAGAGACAATAAAAAGCACATGGAAACTTTAAAAGAAGAGAAGATTTCTCCAATTGACCTTGTTGTTTGTAACCTTTATCCATTTGAGTCTGTTATTAAAAAGGATGGCACCACTTTAGATATCGCACTTGAAAATATTGATATAGGTGGGCCTT
>JBKHBO010000073.1:0-6314 GCA_046542315.1 Clostridia bacterium | reverse complement strand
TCCCACATTGCCTGTTGCTCCTGTCACCAATACTTTTGCCATCTTTTAATCTCCTATCTATTTTAATCTATAATTCACTAGATTTAATTATATCATTTAATAGTAGACACAAAAATAATATGCAAATGGCTAATAACACAACATTTTATAATAACTTTTCAAACACAATGTTTGCATTTTGCATATTGAACACTAAGAATGCTGGTAAAAATGGTAAAAGCAAAAGGAAAGGGAAAGGGTACTATATAAAAGAAAAATGGTTTGTGATGTGGCCAAGTAGTAGATGGAACAGATCCTTGAATAAGCAAGCTGATTAAAAAACTATTTATGGTAAAAAAACTCAAGCCAAAATGACTGAGCTAATATATGAGTATAATCGTGGAGTAATTAAGACAGACCAGAATATGACCATAGCTGAGTGTTTAGAAACGTGGCTTATTAAGTATAAAAAAAGCTCTATTAAAAGAAAGACCTATGAAGATTATCTCTACTTATCTGAAAAATGCATTACTCCTAAAATAAATTGAATAAAACTAGAGAACTAGAGAGACACATGCTTCAAGGATTCTTTAATGACTTAAGTTAAGAAAGTTTAACTAGAACAATTTCTTATTGTAAGAGCATACTTCATAGTGCTCTAAAATAAGCCAAATTGGATCACATGATAAATTATAATCCTATAAAAGGTATAACTCTTCCTAAAATAAAACCTAAGAAGAAAGACAAATCTGTTTAATGTATTAACCTAAAGACATCAGAGTGTCTTTGTGGGTGCTCTAAAAGGTGAAAATTTTGAAACCTTTTTTATAACTGCAATTCATACTGGTTTGCGTAAGGGAGAACTTCTAGGGCTAAGGTGGAAAGATATTAAATTTAGGAGAAGGAAATCTATATTCGCAATAATGTTGTTTCTTCACAGAATGTTCTATATCATACAACTCCAAAAACTGAGGCAGGTTATAGAAAAATACCAATGAGTAATGTTTTGTTTAAGAGATTAGTCAAACATAGAAAGGAATCAGCTGAGCGAGATCTAAAGTTAGCTCCTGGAGTAAACAGAAATGATGTTAATTCAGTATTCTCAACGTGGGGTGGAGGAGAACTTCATTACAGTAGCATTAACGATGAATAATCAAAAATAATGATTTACCATTTACACTTTAATAACATTAAGGCACACTTTACTACTATACAGCTATAAGAAGCCAGGAAACCAGTCACTGTGGCTAGAGATTTATTGGGACATTCTGTATTAGAACTACTTTGCAAATATATACACACACTACAGAGAAGTCTAAAAAGGAAGCCATAAAAAAGCTGGAAAACGTCATTTCTTAACCTTTTTCTCTGCGTTGCAGTACCATTACAATAAGTTTTTCTTTTAAAATAAGAATAACGTTACAAGTACAATCAATAAGTCTTGTACTTACAACGTTTTTTGGTGGTGCGCCCGGCAGGATTCGAACCTGCGACCACCTGATTCGTAGTCAGTTACTCTATCCGGGCTGAGCTACGGGCGCTTATTTTGGCGGAGAGAGCGGGATTCGAACCCGCGATACCGGTTTTAGCCGGTATAATCGCTTAGCAGGCGACCGCCTTCGACCTACTCGGCCATCTCTCCAAAATATGTGGCGGAGAGGGTGGGATTCGAACCCACGGCTCCTTACGGAGTCACCAATTTTCAAGACTGGCTCCTTAAACCACTCGGACACCTCTCCAATTTGACAAAGTATAATATAGCATGAATATTAAATGATGTCAACCCAGATAAAGCTATTTTAGATTTTTAATAACACTACTTAATCTTAATTATTCATATAATTTCTTTTGATAAAATTCTTATTAATTGGCAAAATTTATCATTATTTTACCGCTTATAATTCATATAACCCGAGTTTAAAAATATACCCAAATCAATAACTATATGTATTAATATTGATACAAGAGTTGCTCTGGCAATAGATCTCTTCTGAATTTTATCAAACCTCTTTTGCCGGAGCACATCTTTTTTTTATGCAATAATAAATGCTCCGTAAAGTATTGCTCCGGCTATTACAAATGCAGGGTGTATCTTTGCTTTTTCTATTAAAATAAAGCTCACTATCATCAAAAATAATGTGTGAAATATTCCTGCTTGTTGATATGAGTTTGTTACAAACTTTAGAGTTAAAACTCCTAACAAAACTGCTATAGTAGGCCTAATTAATGAAGTCATAAATTTAACTTTAGGTGAATCCTTAAACTTATATAAAAGACCAGTCAGGGCAATCATTAATACTGTTGCTGGCAACATCGTGGCTGTTAGCGTAACAATGCTTCCTAAAACGCCACCTTGCTGATAGCCAATATATCCTGCCATTTTAGTTGCTATTGGGCTAGGCAAAGCATTCCCAAGAGCTAAGATTTCTGCAAACTCATTAGTAGTCATCCAAGCATATCTTGTAACAACTTCATATTCAATCAACGGAATTGTTGAAGGTCCTCCACCATAACCTAAAATATTTGACACAAAAAAGGCTAAGAATAGTTCCCAATAAATCATTTGCTTTCACCTTCCTTTATCGGTTTTAGCAAAGCAAATGCAATCAAAGAAGCTATTACAATTGCTGGGTGGATGCCGATTACTTCAAGAAGCAATACTGATACTGCAATTAAAATAATTGTTAATGTCCAACCTAAGCCTTGTTTTGCTTTAGATGTAAACTCCCAAGTTAACTGGGCCATCATCACAGCCACTACGGGTATTACTGCAGCAGTTACACCCTGAACCCAAGGTTGATCTTTCATCTCTCTTAAAGAAGTTAAAACAGCAATCATTATTACAATTACAGGGATGGTTGTCGCAATAATTGCAGCGGTTGCACCTAAAACGCCAAGTTGACTATATCCAATGTATCCTGCCATTTTTATCGCTATAGGTCCTGGTAGTGTATTTCCAATCGCTAATATGTCGCCAAACTCATCTGCTGTTGACCATTTATATTTATCTACAGCCTCTTTGTAAACTAATGGAATTGAAGCGGGTCCTCCGCCAAATCCAAAAAAACCTACTCTTAAAAAAGCTATGAATAGATTTAGCAGCGTACGACTTGAATTTATATCTTTATCACTTGTTCGATCTTGATCCATAACAGAATCCTCCTAATAACGTTAATCTTGCTTGCACATTTAATATTGTATACTATATACAAAAGCATTTCATCATCAAATTGAAATTATTTAATAATGAATACTTTAATTTTAATCTTCAGTAAAAGTTAAGTTTTGCATAAACCACTTATTCTCAATAACTGTGTTCCATTCCACTTTTGAATATTTACCAAGCATTCTCTCAACATTAGTCAAACCCAGTCCTTTATTGTTTTCTTTTGTTGTATATCCTCTTTGTTGTATTTTTATTAGGTCAGGTTTGTCTTTTATGCTATTAATAATAGAAACATCAAAAAACAATTTACTACTAATTAAGACACACTTAACACTTTTTTTATCACTATACTCTGCAGCTTCAATTGCATTATCAATTAACACACCTAAAATTCTTAAAAAGTCTACTCCATTTATAGGAAGCTTCTCTATTTTATATGGCGCATCTATTGAAAAGTTTATATTTTTCTTATGTGCTTTATACATTTTTTCTGCAAGTAGATTCGTCAAACCATTGTCTTTTATATTTAAGAATGCCTCAGTATTTGACACATATTCATCTAGACTAAGGTCTTGTAGTTCTAGAACTCTTTTTTTTAATTTATGAAGCTGATCATTTTCAGCTAATCCGTACAAACTTACTAAAACATTATTTATATCATGTTTAAAACTTTGTATCTCATCAGCCATTTCAGTTATATTTCTTATGTAAAAATCTACTTGTTCATTATGCTCTTTTTGAGCTCTTAAAAGAAGTTGCGAATAAATTGCTAGTAATAAAAATGCAATTAAACTCAGCGGCACGATCCATAGCACTTTATCTACTCTTTGTTTTGTTTGATAATATGTTATTATAATTTGGATATTTACAATAATAGCTATGGTACCAATTAATATGTATTTAGTCCAGCTGGATATTGGTTCAATAATAACTGAATATCTTTTTCTATAAAAACTTTTTAAAACTCCTATAAAAAATATCATTAATAAAATTATATTACCATTATAAAGCATTAAGTAATCTGTTGTTCCTATCATTTCACTTGATGTTAGACCAACAAATTTATAAATATATATCATTATAAGTTTTGATATCAATACTATAAAGCCATAGACAGTGACTACCGGAAAGATTACCCTGAAGTCAAGTTTTTTATAAGCAATTACGCTTATAGCTACAAATATAAAATAAGTTATTATTATTCTTAAAAATTGATTGCTATCTAATAAAAACTGTCTTAGCAAAAAGTTAAGAGAGCCAAATATAAGTATAAGTATTACTCTTCTCTCTTTTTTCAAACTATCTCTCTCTATAGTTTCAATAGCTTCCGTATAAAGATAGGCTCCGACTAAACAAAAGAGTAAATCTATTAGTTTATATACCATTTATTCAAAACCTCTTTCATTTTCCTTCTAGATATATCAAACTCAATACCATTAGTAGCTACAACTTTTCTTTTATTCCTATCAATTGATTTAATATGTTTAACATTAACAATAACTGACTGATGTGTTCTAATGAGACTATCATTCTTTTCAGTAGAATCTAATATGCTTTGTAGTGTACTAAAATATCTAAAAACTCCTTGAGTTGTATAAGCTACATAAATATTGTTTTCTCTTTTAATCCCAATAAAATCATCAATTGGGATTGATCTAACAATTTCATCATTTTCAAACTTAAGGGTTATTTTTTTATCTAGTGAACCATAAAACTGATTATAATCTTCTTTAAGTCTTGCCATAACGTCTTTAATATTTTCTGAAAGTTGGTCATAATACGTTTTAGATATAAAATCAAACGTTTTATATCTAAAAACGTTTTTAATATGTCTTTGCATAAAGGTAATAAATATAATATAGGCATTAACATCTTTAGTCCGTATATAATGGGCTAAATCTAAACCAGTTAACTCTTGCTTTAGATCAATATCTAAAAAGTATACCCGGATATTTTTATTAACATCAGATAAAGAATTGTCTACATAATCTTGAAGTTGGGTTGCTTCAGAAGTTACTAGATCTATCTCAGCTAACATATCAAGCTCGATAATATAATCATCAATTATGCTTTTTAAACGATCTCTTTGTTGAATATCATCTTCACAAATCACAATTTTTAACATAATTATGACACCACTCCTAACCTACCTTTGTATTTCCTTATCTTTCTGTAGCCTAATTTCATATAGCAGTACCGTTGTAGCTATGCTTACATTTAAAGAATCACAGTCCCCTAACATAGGAATAGAGACAGCTGTATATTTATTATTAAACCATTTATCACTAATACCAAACCTCTCACTTCCCATAACTAAAGCTGTTGGTTGATTGTATTTATACTGATAATAATGTTTATTTGCTGCTGGATTAGCTAAAACTATCTCGTAATTATTATCCAAAAAAAACTTCTGTGCTTCTTCGATACTACTTTCAATAAGAGGTAATTTAAAGCAAGCACCTCTACTACTTCTTATCATCAAAGGATGATATAAATGAGCTTGCCGGTTTGTAAAAACAATACCCCTTGCATTAACTGCGTCAGCTGATCTAATTATGCTGCCTATATTTCCAGGAGTTTCTAACCCATCTAAAATAATTATTAAATCTTCTGATAGAGTTAAATCTGATAAATCTTTCTTGCTTACTCGTCCAATAGCAGCTAGTCCGTTAGAATTCCCCTTCTTTGTAATTAAGTCAAATACTTTTGGTGATACATCTAGAGTATTCTCAGACATAGAAATAAGCTTTGGTAATAAACTCAAAATCTCTTCTGAATATATTACTTCAGGGCAGATAAATAAATATTCTAAATCTATATTATATTTAGCAGCCATTTCAATAATTGGCAAACCCTCAATCAAAACTTTAAAGTGGTCAAAATCTGACTTATTAGTATTTTTTGAAAGATCCCTTGCAAGTCTGACAGCTTCGTGAGATTTGCCTGCAGGATAACTTTTATCTGAGTATATATCTATAAACTTTTGTCTTCTTTGTTCTTCTGTTAAATCTCTCCAATTACTCATCATTCAAATCACCTTTTATTCATTACTAAGCTTCATTATATAAGATTTTAGCTCATTAAACAAAAAAAACAACCCATATGGGTTGTTTAATTTATGGCGGAGTCGACGGGACTCGAACCCGCGACCTCCGGCGTGACAGGCCGG
>JBKHBO010000020.1:0-29818 GCA_046542315.1 Clostridia bacterium | reverse complement strand
TGTCAATCCTCCAAAAATTACCTCAGTAGACAGCTTAAAAGAGCGGACAAACAGGGCAACAAAGCTAGCTGTAAGTGCGGAGACAATAGAAGAAGCAAAAGCAGCACTTGAGGCTGGTGCTGACTATATATATTTTGGCAGTGAAAAAGAAATCAGTTATTTCAGTGATGATATTTTAGAGGCAAAAAAGCTCTTAGGTGAAAAGTTTGTTTGGAGGCTTCCTAGAATAACAGAGGACAATAGCTTAGAAGCATATTTAAGTATGTATAAAAAGATAAAACCTGAAACTGTATATGCAGACAATTTGGGTCAAATATATAAACTAAAAGACAAATCTTCTAAAACAATTTCAGGAAGCGGACTTTTTGTAATGAATAGTTTATCAGCTTTAGAATTACAAAGAATTGGTGTAGATGAAATAACTTTATCAGTTGAACTTAACGAAGGCCAAATTAGGGATTTATTGAAAAACTATAATGGTTCAGTTAATATGGTCGTTGGAGAAAAGACACTGCTAATGATTCATCAATCATGTATATTGGCAGGAGTTAATAAATGTGCGGGAGATTCATGTAAGATGGCGGATTATTATCTCAAAGATAGACTTGATTATATATTTGATTTAGGGTTTGATGATAAGTGTCGCTCATACTTATATAATAGTCAAGATTTAGCTTTAATTGATCATCTATCAGATATTGTCAGTATGAATGTTGATACAATTACCCTTGATATAAGTGGTCGAGGGGAAGTAATTGTGAAAGAATTAACAAATATTTATTCTAAAGCATTGGTAGAAACCAAAAGATTAGGTAAAATAAATGTTAGTGAATATAAAGTGAGAATACAAGCAGTTGTAGGAAATCAGTTAACTAGAGGTCATTGGCACAGAGGTGTCTAGAAAAAATAGGTGATAGGAGTGTTTAAAATGGCAGCTAATATTTTAGTAGTAGAAGACGAAGAATTAATTGCTGAGATGATTCAATATAACCTAGAGAAATCAGGTTATAAAGTAGAAGTTACGTATGATGGTGTGTCAGCAATACACTCAGTTGAAAAGGAAGTCCCTGACTTAATTCTTCTAGATATTATGTTGCCAGGGATGAATGGGTTTGAAGTATGTAGGCAAATTAGAAAGACTCACACAATGCCAATACTTATGCTAACAGCAAAAGAAACAGAAAGTGATAAAGTCCAAGGCTTAAAGCTTGGTGCAGATGACTATATCACCAAACCATTTAGTCCTCAAGAGTTAATCGCTAGAGTCGAGGCTCAACTAAGAAGAGCTAATATATTTAATAACCATCAAAATGAAAGTCAAGATAAGTTGATTTTTGATGATTTGGTAATTGATTGTAAAAAGTATGAAGTTACTAAACAGGGTAGTGCAATTTCATTAACAATAAGAGAATTTGAACTACTACACTTTTTAGCCTCAAAACCTGACGAAGTATTCTCAAGAGAAGAATTACTAAAAGAGGTGTGGGGATATAATGAATTTTTTGGTGACGATAGAACGGTTGATGTAACAGTAAGAAGGCTTAGAGAAAAAATAGAAGATACGCCAAGCCAACCTCAAAGAGTTATAACTAAAAGAGGCGCTGGGTATTACTTCAAAGACGAATAGATAAGTTAAGAGGGTTGAGGTATATGAAAACACGCAAACAATCTATACAGTGGCGGCTTGTAGTAATCTATGTACTAGTGATAGTAATAGTTATGCAAGCTGTTAGTTTTTATTTAATAGATGATATTGAAAGTATGTTAGCAAATAGTTTTGAAAATACTTTAAACAATACCTCTAAACTCTTAGTCCAAAAATTGTCAAATCAACTAGATAACCCCGAGTACTACGAACCTGTATTAATAGATGAACTAAGATATCAAAGGCCTAATCCAGATCTTGCTAGTGATAGTAGTGAATATAATATTTTGCTATTTGACGAGGAGTTTAAAATGCTTTTCGGTCCACAAGAGTCATATTGGGTAGATGATTTAATGCTTAATTTAGCTGATAGTGAGCAAAATTATGACTCAACTATTAGGCAAGATCCAGTTAGTGAAGTTAGATATTTAAATGTCGCTCAAGAGGTAACCAATGAAGAGGGCGTAACTGAAGGATATGTATATATTATTGCAGCAATGGAAGATCAAGTATATGACAAGGTAAAAGATATTAGAGACATTCTATTTGTTGGAACTGGCATTACCTTAATAATTTCACTTGTACTATCACTTGCTCTTGCCCAAACAATAACTAAACCCATTAAAGAGCTAACTCATAGTGCAGCAGAAATGGCGAGGGGAAACTTTTCGCAACAAATAGAAGTTCATTCTAATGATGAAATTGGTCAACTTGGAGAGATGTTTAATTCTATGGCTGATCAGCTAAATCAAACATTAGGTGAAATATCTAATGAAAAATCCAAAATGGACGCAATTTTCACATACATGAGTAATGGAGTTATAGCTTTTGATATAACAGGAGAGTTGCTTCATATAAATCCAAGAGCAAGAGAATTATTGGTCTTGCCAGAAGACGATGAGAATATTGTTGATGAAATTGTTGAAAAACTAGAAATAGAAGACATAAGTAAAACAGTTAATAGTAATAGACTTATAATAAAAGAAGTAAGGCTGCCCTATGATAGTGGCAGAATTGTTAGAGTACAACAAGCTCCTTTCAAGCGCGAAGAACAACTGAATGGTGTCATTATGGTACTTGAAGATATAACTGAACAGCAAAAACTGGATAGGATGAGAAGAGAATTTATAGCTAATGTTTCACATGAGCTAAAAACACCTTTGACAAACATTCAAATTAGAATTCAAACACTACAAGAATATTTGAAACATAAGGATTTAACTCCAAACCAACTTATTAATGAAATTCATGCAGGTTGGAAGATACTTAACTACTCAGAAGATAAAATAATTGAAACTTTACCTAATGATGCAAAGTCTGAGTACGACTTAACTTATGAAGAACTAAAAAATCTATATATTTGGCAAATAACTAAACTTCAAGAGACAATGTTACCTGTTATTGAAAATGAAACTAAGCGGATGAATAAGCTTGTTAGAGATTTATTACAACTATCTCAACTGGATTCAGAACAAAATGGGTTAAACATGGTTGAATTTACATTCAATGATTTAGTTAAAGACGTATCCAATAGAATGGCTTCTGTTGCTAAAGAAAAAGATATGAATGTAAACTATAAAGCAGATGGAAAAGCTTATGTTAAAGCAGATAAAGATTCTATGGAACAAGTATTAGTAAATCTTTTATCAAATGCAATAAAATACTCACAAAAGAGCAAAGATATTTCTGTAGCATTACGTAAAAAAGAAAAAGTTGTCGAAGTATCAGTAGTGGATAACGGTATTGGAATACCAGCTCAAGATTTACCAAGAATTTTTGAGCGTTTCTATAGAGTAGATAAAGCAAGATCAAGGCAAATGGGTGGAACTGGTTTGGGTTTAGCAATTGCTAAAGAGATAATTGAGGCTCATGGTGGAAAGATTGAAATCTTTAGTGAAGCAGGCCAAGGAACAGAAGTAGTATTTACAGTCCCACTTAAAGAACAGGAAGCATGAAAATGATGGAAAGATTTAAAACGCTTACTTTAATTATTTTAATACTTTCTAGTCTTTTACTCTCATATGCTTTATTAAGTGGAGTAGGCCAATATGATGCCTTGCCGATGTGGCTAACAGAAGTGCCCCAAACAGATCCAGAAGATGAAGAACCAGGTGAAGTTATAGAACCAACAGAAATTGTATTGCCTGAGATTGTAGCACCTGAAAGATTAGTTGAACATACAAGTGATTATAAAAGAATGTATTATTTAACTACTAATGACTATGCATTTAATGTATGGCAAGAGGTAGATAAAAAAATTAACTCTAGTATGCTTGTTGAAGTTGAAAGTGTTAGTTCAAGTCAATGGAACAGTGCGGTCAATAATGGTAGTTGGGAGTTTATCCTACCAGGAGCATACCCAATAGAGGTTTTGTTCCCATTTTGGCATGACGGCACAGACTCATATAGTACAAAGATTGAAAGATTATTAGTTACTAACGAGCAAACTCCAAGGATCTTTGCACGAATGGTTTCTGGGGATGACTATTATAAGTTAAACTTATCAGATTCATCCTTAACTGGAAGTGTATTTTCACTCCTTAATAGTGGTAATAAGGGTGAGTATTATGAAGTGTTTGATGTCGGTGTAAATAATGAAGATATAACTGCAGGTGTTTATTTAGCTGAAAACTTTTTAGGAAGATATAATAACCTTTTCCCAGAGATTTGGGTAGCGCCTGAAAGATACAGCACATCTAGGTGGTTGCCAAAATTCTTCTCTAATCCAAGTTTGGCAAGAGAGATTAGTTTGGGTGAAGACAAGTCTCAGTTTTCAATAGGAACAACTAGTGTGACTTTAGATTATGCAGGATTTCCTCACTTGGATTACTCATACTCAATTTTAGATGATGAGCCACTTAATGAAGATATAAACTACTTTGAAGCTGTTGATATTTCAAGTATGTTTCTAGCAGACCATGAAATTAGTAACTGGATTGATTTTAAGAGAGCTATTAGAATAACAAGTGCGAGTGTTGACAATAGTACAAAATATAGCTTTGATTATCGCAACTACGCAGATGCTTTAGATGTAGGAATCCCAATATTAAGTAGCGATCCTGCTTTTAAGGTTACTAATAATGGTGGTATAGTGACAAATATGACTCGTCACATTTGGCAGTATAGCAGATTTAATTATGTACCCAAAATTGAAATTGATGGTGCAGATGCTATTGAAAGGCTTTCCAAAGATGAACATAAAATTGAAGTCTGGTGGAATCCCTATGCTGAGGAAGTCATTTCCTCTTTCCAAGATTATATTAACAGAGGGTATTATATTTCTGATGTGCATTTAGCATATTATGTGCCAGATAATTTATTCAGTGGAGCATTTATTTCTCCATATTGGACAGTTGTTTTAGCAAATGGAAGAGAAAATAAAGTAAGATTTTTTATTAATGCGATGACTAGATACTTGCCTCGACAAAACGGCTTAGAGTTTAGATAGATGAGGGGGAAGAATATATGAATTGGTCAAAAGCAAAAACCATTTTAATAATCGCATTCTTAGTTCTCAATGTTTATTTAGTTACTCAGGTTCTTAACTTACAAGAAGCCAGAGTACCGGTTAGTGAATATACGGCTTTAAATGAAAAGGTGACAAACCTTATTATTGAAAGATATAAAGTTAATCCTCCGGCAGAACTTCCTTTAGGAATTAGTCCTGTAGAAAAAACTAATGTAGGCTTTTTAACTGTTGAAAGAGAAAGCTTGATCAACGCTTTATGGCCATCTAATCCAGGAACATGGGTTGATCAAGGTATTTATCAATATAAAGATGAGTTTCTTTTTGTAGATAATCAGATGTTTTATTATCTTAATGAATCTGGTTCAAAAAGAGAAATCAATGATGAGGATAACATTAGGCACCATCTTTCTTTAGCAATTGAAGATCCAACAAATTTAGATATTGTAGCTCCTATTTTAAGAGTTAACTTTGAAGAAGTTACTGCGCTTGACTTTGATGGGTGGTTACTCGAAAGTATAAATGAGACGATTGAAGATGAGTCTTCTTATTATGATATTCTATTTATTCAAGATATGGAACTGCCAGTTTATGATGCAGGAAGTTATACTAAAATTAGAATGAATAAAGAAGGAAATATAATAGGGATTAAAAGATCACAGTTGGAAGTTAAAGAAACTGAACAAGATTTTGTGGATAGACTGAAAGAACTTTTTGACTTTTCACCAAAAGTTAAGATTATATCAGCAACAGAGGCAATACTGTCGTTAGTTGTTAATAAGGATTTAGAACCAGAAACTTCTATAAAGGATATAAGGCTTGCATATTTAGGATTATCTGAGGACCAACTGATAACAGAAGATGCTCTTCCAGATATTTGGGAACTTATTCCTGTCTGGAGACTCAAAGTAATGACACCTCAAGGAGAAATTGTTAATTATTACCTTAATGCCTATACAGGTGATATAGAAAGATAGTAAAACTACTTATTAATGTATTTATACTATAAAAAATCATGCAAAGTATGTTAAAATATAATATGTTGTAAAGGGAAATGATTATCCAGCTAAAAGTGTTGGATTGGAGGATAATATATTGACTACAAGATTAAGAATTAATGGCGGAAAAGAACTAAAAGGAAATATAAAGGTTAGTGGTGCAAAAAATGCAGTTGTTGCAATTATACCAGCAACAATTCTAGCAGGAGATACCTGCACTTTAGAAAATGTACCACAATTATTAGATGTCTTAAATTTTCAAAAAATCCTAAAATCTTTGGGAGCTAGTGCAGAGTTTATAAAAGAGAATACTTTACGAGTAGATCCAAAAACAATAAACACCTGGGACTCAAGAGATCCAATAATGGGAGAGTTTAGAGCTTCATATTATGTTTTAGGAGCACTTCTAGCAAGGTTTGGCAGAGCTAGAGCCTTACTTCCTGGTGGGTGTAATATAGGTGTTAGGCCTATAGACCAACATATAAAAGGTTTTGAGGCATTAGGTGCAAAGGTAGACATAAACCATGGTATTATTACAGTAGAAGCAGAAAACGGATTAGTAGGAAATACTATCTATCTTGATATTGTTAGTGTAGGAGCAACTATTAATATAATGTTAGCAGCAGCTGGAGCAGAGGGCACAACGATTATTGAAAATGCTGCTAGAGAACCTGAAATTGTTGATGTTGCAAACTTCCTAACAGGAATAGGAGCTAGAGTCAGAGGTGCAGGAACAGCTACAATTAGAGTAACAGGAACTCCTCATAGAATTGGGGTTACACATCCTGTAATTCCAGATAGAATTGAAGCTGGAACTTGGTTAGCAATGGCAGCAGCAACAAACAGTGACGTGACAGTAGATAATATTATTCCTGTACACTTAGAGGCAGTTGTTGCTAAACTCAAAGAAATGGGAGCAACAGTTGAAGAGGGTGAAGATTACATTAGAATAGTTTCTAATGGAAATTTAAAAGCAGTAGATTTAAAAACTTTTCCATACCCTGGTCTTGCTACAGATATGCAATCCCAAATGCTTATCCCGTTAATAAAAGCAGAGGGGGTTTCAACGGTTATTGAAAATATTTATAATAACCGTTTTAGAGTAGTTAATGAGCTTAATAAAATGGGAGTTAATATTAAAGTGGATAATAATATAGCTGTAGTAAATGGACCTCAAGAACTTACTGCTGCAACTGTAAGAGCTACAGATTTAAGATGCTCTGCAGCACTTGTCATAGCTGGTTTATGTGCTAAAGGTGAAACCATTATGGAACATGTTCACCACTTAGATAGAGGTTATGAGAAGGCAGTAGAAAAATTAAGGGGTATAGGTGCGGATATTACCCGGGAAATAATTGAAGAACAAGTATAAAATATTTAATTTTAAAATATTAAAAAGACGTAATGAGTTGAAATGCTCATTACGTCTTTTTGTCATTTATTTTCACTATATTGTTTGTTATTACAATAGCTTGGCTAGTTGAACTATCTATATAAGATATTTCAAAAACTAATATGTCTTGTGGTTTATACTCGCTAAGCTCTTGTTCGTCTAACTTAAAATCACTTGATAGTTTCACAGTAGCTTTATCAAAATGTAACCCAGTTAATACCTCTACATAAAAGCTCTCATCCTCAACATGAATAATTTTACCTGTCATGCTGCTAACCTCTGCTTGCTCATTAGGGTTTACTTCATCCACATTTTCTTTTATGGCTAAAACTATTAAGATTATTAAAACAATTAAGGCTAATTTCTTCATAATAATGATCAGACCCTATCTAATTGGATTTTGTTCCATTTAAAGAATCTTTTTTAAGCTAAATATAGGTTTTAATTCACCAATTTCTTCTTTTTTATGGTTAGTAATCTTAGGATTGTGAAATTTCAATAAATCTTTCTTATGCTTTTCATTGAGAATACCTAATTGGTTTAGAACTTCAACCATAGCACTACTAGCTGCTTTGCCATTCCCATCTTCAATTTTTAGAGCAATTCCAATGTTTTGGTCAAGTAATCCAAAACAATAAACTCCTTGAGCACCACTTTTGTTAATCCATTTTCCTTGTCCACTTTCAATTAGTGCTGTACAAAATCTACCTGTACCAGCTATTTTTTGTGGATTCTTATACATTGCTTTAGCTATTCTTTTTGCAGCTACAGCAAAAGATTTTTCTAAGTAAATTGGTGTAGATATGTTAGCCCATGCTTTAGCCATATGATATACAGATAGACCATGAACTGGCACACCACAGCCATCAACGCCAATTTCTATATCTTCTTTTTCCACTCCAGCGCATTTTGCCATAGCTTCTAACATAGCTTGCTGCACAGGATGATCTAGTTCAGTGTAAGTATTTAAATCCCATCCTTTATACTTAGCTAAAGTTAACATGCCTGAGTGCTTACCAGAACAGTTGTTATGAACTTCGCTAGGAGTTATTCCTTGCTTAACCAGTTCATCTGCAGCTTTTCTATATACAGGGGGATGAGAACCACATTGTAAATATGACTCATCAAGCCCAGCTTTATCTAATATTGACCTTACTGTCTTTGTATGAATTAACTCCCCACTATGAGAAGCACAAAAAATTGCATATTCATCTTCTGTAATACCAAAATGATCTACAGCACCAGATGCAATTACTGGTAAAGCTTGTATAGGCTTAGCAGATGAGCGGATAAAAGTCACCTTTTCTTTTGGGGTGCCTGCTTGATATAATATATCGCCTTCTGCATTTACTACAGCGATATCCCCTCTGTAAATGCTTTCTACAAGGTTCCCTCGTGTTGCATGTACAAGTTCTATACTCATTAATCTTCCTCATTTCTTAAAAGTTCTTCTATAATAATACCTTTTTGATGATATACTGTAAACATATAGCAATCAAATAATTATGAAAATTATTTTTAGAAAGGGATAGTCATGATCTTATCAATATGCATTAATCCATCAATTGATACTGTGACAAGCATGGATGAATTCAAATTAATGGAAATAAATAGAACAGACAATATTAAGAAGGTAGCTGGAGGAAAAGGTAATAACACAGCTAGAATTATTAAAAATTTAGGCGGAGAAGTAAGTGTGTTAAATATGATTGGCGGATATGAAGGCCAATTTATTCTAAACGAATTTAGTAAAATAGATATTCCTTGTATATATAGTGAAATCAAAGGAGATAATAGAAGGTGCTTAGCTATTTTGACTAAAGAAGGAATAACAGAACTTAGAGAAGCTGGTCCTAAGGTTTCTCAAAACGAGTATAAAATATTTTTAGACAAGTTTAAAGAAATTTATAAACAGTTTGAAATCATAACAATCTCAGGTTCTTTGCCACAAAAGATGACTACTAGTGCATATTATGACTTGGTTCGAATTGTAGAGAGTAAAAAAATAAGAGTGTTAGTTGATGCAAAATCAGAGGCATTAGCTAAAGTTATTAAAGCAAAACCTTTCATGATAAAAGTTAATCAAGAAGAGTTAGTTGAACTGGTTGGTAAACAATTGGATATTAAGAAAGATTATATAGAAGAATTACAAAAGATTTATAAAAGTGGAGTGGAAGTTGTGATAGTTACAATGGGTGAAGATGGGTTGCTTGTAAACTGGCAAGGGGATTTTTACGAAGTAAATGTGCCGAGTGTAAAAGTAGTTTCAACAGTCGGTAGCGGAGATGCTGTTTTGGGAGGCTTAGCTTATGGGCTGGCTAATAACTATAGTGTAAAAGAAACTTTGAAACTAGGAGGGTCTTTGGGGACAGCAGCAGCAATGAGTGCTGCTACTGGACAGTTTGATATTAATAATCATAATGAGATATATAAAAAAGTTAAAGTAATAAAGTTACGATAAGATCAAAACAGCTATTACTGTTAATCCAACTGCAATTAATTCATGTCTTTTTAATCTTTCATTAAAGAAGGCCATTCCCATAATATTTATAACTACAATTGCTCCAGCTGAAATTAAGGGATAAACAATTGGTGCTGGTAAAGAGTTTAAAGCTAGTAGCAAAAATGTGGCTGATAGCTGATTAAATATGCCCACTAAAAAACCTGCAAAAAGTTCTGATTGACCCCATGATTTTGGGGTCTTATATGTATATATTAAAGATATAATAAACGCGCTAGAAAAAACAGCTAATAAAAACACATTCCTATAATCGATAATTCCATAAGTTTGAAAGGTTTTGCTCATCAAACCACTTAATCCACTAGTTATAAACTGCAATAATAAAGTTAGTCTAATAGTAAACCTTTTAGCGGCTTGATCAGGTTGCATGTTTGCTAAAACTACACCAGCTAAAGCAAGAACAATTCCTATCCACTGAAAGGGTGACGGAAACTCTTTCCAAAGGATAATCGAAAGTAAAATAGGGATAATCATGCCTGCTCTAGAAAACATCCCTGCAAGCCCTGCTCCATAATTTCTTACACTTATTTGCATAGCAATAATCCCAACAAAATATAAGATGCCTGTGAAACCACCAAGCACAATAGCAAAGACACTCACTGTTTGGATGCTAAACTGCCCACCTGCTAAAACAGATTTTAATTCCTCAAAAAATGTTAAAAAATTGCTTGGGTATAGCTCAATATGGATTTTTGCTTGATTTATAGAGAATAGACTAACAACTACAGCTGTAGCATAATTTATTGTTGTAATGAAATTTCTATTTAAATTTCTTCCTTCGGTAAATTTAAAAATAGCAGCCATTGCTGCTGAAGCTAAAACTGAGAGGATCACATAAATCATAACAAGGTCTCCTAAAAATTAAATTTCGTATTTGTTCAAATAGATTCCTTCATATTTAAGTATAAAATCGTATTTGTTAAATTCTAAACAAGAATTAAAGTCACCTATGGGAGAATGCGTTTGTGAGGGGTCAAAAAATCTCTTACCACTACCAAATCGTAAAGTGTGTTTGACTAAGTCAAGGTCAAAATCTCTTCCTAGTAAGAGGCATTCTATATAATCAGCCAATAAATCATCTTCTTCAGCTCTTTCAATTCCCCCGCCAGTACCCATGGCCACTAAAGATACAACTTCAGGGGACTCATCTTTTATATATCGGGCAATAGCCTTAGCATTAACAAAACTACCTGAAATGATTTGGTCTGCGTTATTAGCATTAACTAACCCCTTAGTGCCAGAGCTTGTCGATAAAACTGCTATTTTTCCTTCTAAGTTTAAGTTTTTTAATCTACAGGGAGAGTTGCCATAGTCAAATTTATTAATCATTTCTCCTTTTCTTTCACCTACTAGAATAACATTTTCATTTTCATCTCGGTACTTATAGGCAAAATTAATGCTATCTGTGGGGATAATTGTTTTCACACCACAATCATATAAATAGCAAGCTGTAGAAAAAGCTCTAAAAACATCAATTATAACAGTTAATCCAGTAGCTTCTTTGGCCCCTTTTAGGAGATATTTCTTTTCAATTTTCATTAATTAACCCTTCTCAAATAAGATTTTGCATAATCTAATATTTGCTGTTGTAAATTTTCATAAGTATGAGGTTTTGGTAGGTTCTTTTTAATATCTATTTCCTCAATTTCAGAATTAGGCAAAGGACCAAGCTTGTTAATTATGGCTAGAAAAATTCTCCCAACACCTCTTTTCCCTTCGCTAATTAAAGTATAGTCTGACAATACCTCAATATTATACTCCTTTGCTCCGGTTTCTTCAAAGAGTTCTCTTTTGGCTGTTTCTAAAACGCTTTCGCCTTTCTCTTTATGACCCGCTGGTAATTCCCAGGTTTGACTATCTTTTTTTCTGACAAAAACCCATTTCTCACTATTTCTATAATTAGCTGCAATGATAACAAAGTGGATATTTTTATCATTATGAGTATTTTTTTCGTTAAAAATTAATTTCATTATTCATCTAAACTTTCTACTTTATCTTCTAGCATTTCCAATACGTTTCTTGCTAGAGAATTCCCTAAATATCTACCAAAAGTTCTAGCAGCAGTTTGAATAGTATCTCTTAATAGTTTCTTATTAAAATTAGTATCATCTTTCGTAGAAGAGGTTACCTGTTTTGGAAGTTTTAATTCATATGGGTCACTAGTACCATATTTTTCATAAAGACTTGAATTTTTTGTTAGCGAATTAATAATAGATAATTCAGCACATCCAATTTTACTTTCTGGCTTTGCTATGTTGATTACTTCTGGCGGATTAAAATCATCTGACTTATTGACAAAGGATACTAATGCTTGCCCTAACTCTAATCTTTGAAGCTGATTAAAAACCTTATCATAGTTATCATGAGAGATTTGCCTACATATTCTTTTTATCTCAGACTCATTATATTCTAAATGATTAGATATTGGTAAAATAATTTTATTTACTAGCAAATCATTTATATATCGATTTATTTTTGTAGTATCTTTGATGCTAAAATAAACAGAAACGCCTCTTTTAGATAAAGAACTTATAACTTCCCTTAGTTTATCTGATAGAGTTTTATCAATATTGTTAAAAAGATGATCAGCTTCATCAATTAAAACCACAAGCTTGAGTTTTTTTGATAAAGGTAATTTGCTATATAAGCTTGATAATATAAACAAGATAAGAGTGGAATAAACTAACGAGTGATTTCTAACTTTGTCTAAACTTAATATGTTTATCAAGCCTACTTTATCTTGCGTTTTTAAAAAATCAAAAATATCAATTGAAGGTAGTGTAAAAAACTTATCTAAACCCTCTCTTTGATAGGTTAAAAGCTTTCTTTGAATGGAACCTATAGATCTAGTGGATGCATAGCCATAATCTAGTTCATATGATTTTGCATTATCTTTTAAATGTTTGAGCATAGTTCTTAGATCATCAAAATTACTAATAATTAAATGATTATCATCTGCTATGGCAAAACAAATATTTAAAACACCACTTTGAGTAGGTGTCAAATCAAGCATTCTTGCAAGTAAAAGTGGCCCTATTTCACTAATAGAAGTGTTCAGTGGGATCCCTTTATTTTTTAAGGGATCAAAAAATCTCACTGAATTTTTACTATATATTTCTTGATTATTAACTATTTTTGATGCAAGACCAGATAATCTAGAGGTAGTATCACAAGTGATTACTGGAACACCAATTTTACTATAACTTTCTGCTAATCTTTGTAAAGCAGTACTTTTACCACTTTTTACTCCACCGATAATCAACCCATGATTACTCTTATCTAAAAGATCACTCTTTTTGCTTTGAGAAAAACACACTTCTTGAAACAAAACTTATACCTCCTAATTTTTAATCTCTTTTGGTATTTTTTCAGTATCTGAGATTTTTTCTAAAATTATTGAAGAAATGATCACTAAGGGAACAGATACTAAAAGTCTAGTTAAAGTGAACTTAACTCCTAAAAACGAAGCTTCAAAAATTGTCATAGGTACTCTTGTTAAACCAGCTGATCCTATATACGTTAAAACGATACTAAGTCGTGCACCTTTAGTGAAAAGTGTATGTCCAAGAGGAAAAGCAACATATGCTCCACCAACAGTTGTTGATGATAATATTATTGCCCAGAAATGACCTAGTAATCCGCTAGATTGTCCAAAGTATTTTTCTACAGTTTCATGCTTTATCCAAACTTCTATTAGTCCTATTAAAATGAAAGCACAAGGTAATATTTTAATCATTTCAATGGTAAATGATTTGAAATTATTAAAAATATTAATACCGGTTTCTAATTTAGTTATTAGTGAATATGCTATAAAAATTGCATAAACTATTATCACAACATTAGTTAAGTTAAGTTTTTTCTTCATATTATAATCTCCCCAAATACTAATCCTACAGCAATCGCTACAATTATACCTATCATAAAGCAAAACAAATTTCTTTTAATGGATAAGCTAATTCCATAGTATTGTTTCTCTATTGGGAATGTCACAAAACCAACAACCATCAAAGTTGTTGAAAATGCAGCTAAAACCATATAGCTAACTCCTTGAGTTAAAAGTATTCCACAAAGAGGAAAAGCAATGAACCCAGGCATCATAGTAATTGAGCCTAGAAAAGCAGCAACAACGGTATTAATAATTAAATGGTTTCCACCTAAATATTTGCTAATAACTTCACCCGGCAAAAGATACAATACAATAGAAATCAAAATAAGCATTAGTAAAAACTGTGGTAAAATTTTCTTCAGTTTTTTAAGCCCAATTTTTACTCCTTTAATGGTTTTGTCTTTATCAATAATGAAAGATAAAATAATCAATCCGATTGTTAATAGTAATAAATAATCCATAGTTACACCTTCTTTAATATTTTAAATCTTATTTCTAGAGCTTATATATGATCCTAAAAGAACTAAAAACCCTCCAATAATATGGGCGATACTTAACGGTTCAGATAAAAACAAACTTCCAAATATTAGAGCTGATACAGGGTCAATATAGCTTAATATTGAAGCTGTCTGAACTTTGACATGCTCGATGCTAGGGAAATACAGTAAATATGCAAAAGTCGTGTGAACTAACCCCACGATCAAAAGGATAAAGAGTTCATTTGTAGAATTTATTGCTAGTTGTCGCCTATATATAACTATCGGCATCATTATCAAAGAGCTGATAGCCATTTGAACTAAAACTCTATCGAAAGGGCTAATATTTTTCATTTTCTTATTGCAAATTACTACAAAAGCATACATAAATGCTGCTAATAATCCAAAGAAAATTCCTGAAGTTTGATCTTTACTAAAACTGGCTGTTGAATTCATTTGATAAATAATAATTAATCCACTAAATGAAACTAGTAATGAGATCATCCCTCTAAAAGATAATTTTTCTTCTTTGATTAGAAAAGAAGCAAAAACAACTGCTAGAACAGGAGCCATGTAGTAACTAAGGGTTGCATTAGCTATAGTAGTTTTTTTATATGCTTCAAATAAGAAAATCCAATTAAATGCCAAAAAGATACCTGAAATAAATAAGATATTTCTATTATCCACTAAATTTATTTTTTCCTTAATAAAAACAGTTTTAATTAAAAAAATTGACACACTAGCAATTATAGCACGCAAAAAAGCAATTTCTAGTGATGGAAGAGATATAAATCTTATAAAAATCCCTAAACTACCCCAAATTATCATGCTTATTAATATTTTTAGTTTTGCACTCATATACCCTTCCACCTTTACAGTAGCTTAATATATACTATTTTAGATGAAAAAGCAGCTAAGTCCACAATTTTTTACAAATCATATACAATTGTAAAAAATCAGTATTTATCAAACTTTGTGTGTTCCTCTTTTTAATATCAATAAATAGAATTTACCCTTCAATTTTCTCTATAATTATCACAAGATTTCAATAAACTAATTATATAATGCATTAAAATACCCCAAGTGATCAAGGAAATCCTTGGGGTATTTTAATTTCACTTGTTGAAATTAGATGCCAAAACTTATTCTTAACTTTTACCGTGGCATTTCTCTTTCAATTCTTTACTACAATCTCCCTTTTCAGGTTTACGCTCAGGATACTCACAGTCTGTGTCTTTACCATGACATTTCTCTTTCAATTCTTTACTACAATCTCCCTTTTCAGGTTTACGCTCAGGATACTCACAGTCTGTGTCTTTACCATGACACTTCTCTTTTAATTCTTTACTGCAGTCTCCTTTTTCAGGTTTGCGTTCTGGATGTTCACAGTTTGTTTTCTTAGTCATTTATTTCCCCTCCTTTACACAACATTCATTATCTTCTTCTGAGTTAAATTTCTTCTCAGATAGATTTATAAGCTCATTAGACAACTCTACTAGGATATGACGATTTACTCTATAATGGGTAAAATATCCCCGTTTTTCGCATTCTACCAAGTTAACTCTTTTTAATATCTTTAGTTGTTGAGAAACCGCAGATTCAGATATATTCAGTTTTTTAGATAAACTTCTCACACAATAATTCTTATATAAAAGCATTGAAATGATCTTATATCTAGTATTATCGGACAAAGCTTTTAGTAAAGACACGATTTTTTTCATAAAACCACCTTTGCTTAAGTAAACGCTAAATTAGATAATATATTACTTAACCAATGAAGTCAATGCTTAATTAAATAATTTTCTATAAACTCTCAATATATAAGTCATTATCAACTCCTAATTTTTTTGAGCAACTAAATATATTAAAGCTAATTAGCGCTTCATTATGAAAAATTTATAGTCTTAGGTTATATTTTACGTTCTAATAAGCTAATAAATAGCGTATTTTAGATTGATAAGATATAATTATATAAACAAGTTATGGGAAGTGGTGATTATATGAGCAAAAATCTATCAGTTTTTGATATCACTGGACCTATTATGATAGGGCCCTCAAGTTCACATACAGCTGGTGCGTGTCGATTAGGATACTCTGCTAGAAAAATTTTAGGAGAAGATCCCATATCGGTTACTTTCCATTTATATGGCTCTTTTAAAGCTACCTTAGAAGGTCATGGTACAGATAGAGCCTTATTAGGTGGAGTTTTAGGGTTTATGCCAGACGATGAAGAAATTAGAAATAGTTTTAAAATTGCAAAGATGAAAAATTTAGAATATAAATTCATTAAAGAGGATGACCAAGCAGACCACCCAAACACAGTAAAGATTGAATTAGCTGGCCTCTCAGGAAGTAAAAAGGTAGTAAAGGGGAGGTCTGTTGGTGGAGGGAATATTTTAATAACTCAGATTGACCAAACTAGTTTACAGATTGATGGTAAATATCACACCTTGGTAACTAGGCATTGGGATAGAGTTGGAATTGTGCAAGAAGTCACTGGAATTCTATATAAAAATAATATTAACATTGCACAGATGTCTCTTTATAGGGAAGATGTTAATGATCAAGCTTATATGATAATTGATGTAGATAATAAAATTAATCCAGAGTGCTTAGAGGCAGTATTAGCTGTTAATAAAATGGAATACGCTATCATTATAGAAAAACTTTATTAGGATGGTCAAAAAATGAATAACTATAGATTTAAAACAGGAGAAGATATATTAGACCTTTGTCAAAAATATAACATGTCTATTGGAGAGCTTGCACTTAATAGAGAAGTTCAAATTAGTCAAACTAGCAAAGAGGATGTTTATAACCAAATGGAACTAACTTATGAGGTTATGAAGGCATCTGCAGAAGCTGGGGTGAACACCTCTAAAGACTCAATGGGGAAGCTAATTGGACATAGTGGTAAAAAAATGTATCAATATAGCCAAGGGGGCAGTTCTATAACATCAAGCTTTTTATCTAAAGCAATAGCATATTCTCTAGCCATTACAGAAGAAAATGCTAGAATGGGAAAGATTGTGGCCTGTCCTACTGCTGGGGCAAGTGGAGTAATGCCTGCAATACTAGTAGCATTACAAGAAGAGAAAAATATTAAAGAAGAACAAATTATAAACGCACTTTTTACAGGGTCAGCTATAGGGTTAGTAATTGCAACTTTTGCTTCAGTTAGTGGAGCAGAAGGAGGTTGCCAAGCAGAGGTAGGTAGTGCATCAGCAATGGCAGCGGCTGCTATAGTAGAAGTTATGGGAGGAATTCCAGACCAAAGCATAAATGCAGCAGCCATGGCGATAAAAAATCTTTTAGGACTTGTTTGTGATCCTGTTGCAGGGTTGGTAGAAGTTCCTTGTTCAAAAAGAAATGCTGGTGGTGTAGGGAATGCAGTGGTTGCAGCTGAGATGGCCTTAGCAGGCGTACCCAGCTTTATTCCATTTGATGAAGTAGTAGTTGCTATGGGTAAAGTAGGACGTTCAATTCCATCCTCATTACGTGAAACATCAGAAGGAGGATTAGCTGTAACAAAAACAGCAAAAGAATTTGTCAAAAATAGAGAAAGTTGATTTAAAAAAATAAAAGCCCTTTACTTAGAATTTACCAGGGTAGCATAAGGTAGCTCTAGTCAAGGGCTATTTTTAGCTTAGATATATATATCTCATTATTTAAGTATGTTCTGTAACTAAGTCACTTAAAACTAAATTTGATTAAAATTAGACTAAGTAGGTATTCAAATAGTTTCTAAGGGGTGATATAATGCCAGACACCTATACTCATTATACATTTGGGCAAAAGGTTTTATCTAATTTAGATAAACCTTACCAAGAAATTGTTTTAGAAAATATTGATATATTTAATGTAGGATTACAGGGCCCTGATATACTTTTTTACTATAAACCACTAGTTATGAATTGGGTTAATCAAGTTGGATATCGTATGCATAACAAAAGTGCAGCCCCTTTTTTTACAAGAGCTAAAAGTGTTATTAAAATAAGTGAAGATAAAGACTTAGCAAAAGCATATATAGCGGGTTTTATTTGTCACTTTTATCTTGATAGTGAGTGTCATCCATATATACATTATTTGACTGATAATTTTGAAACACTTTCTCACAGTGAAATAGAAACAGAATTTGATAGACGACTTTTAATAGAAGATGGGCATGACCCAATAAATTATCGAGTTGCAGAACACTTAACAATTGATTACAAAAGTGGTAGTCAAATCGCAAAATTTTTCCCCGAAAGAAGAATAACCTCTAAAAAAATTATAAAGTCAGTCAATGATATGAAAAGATATTCTATTTTATTAGAAGAGATGTCACAAATAAAGATAGTTAAAGATAGTCATAGCAAAAGAAGGAAAGGGTTATTAAAATTTGTAAAGGGTATGATAATGCGCCCAAAACCAATCAGAAAATATCAAGACAGCACCACAATATTAAAAGATTTATATGTTAGAGCTATATTGCCAGCAGCAGAGCTGATTGATGAGTATTTTGATAATATTGATAAACGAGTGGTCAATGACAGGTTTGACACTGATTTCAACTAAAACCTAATTGAAATTTGCTTTTTTATAGGCATAATTTCAATTAGGTATTTTTTTTAGTTATATAATTGACATATGCTCCTGACTATATTACAATTGATTACATGCACAGAGCATATAGAGAGGAGTTGGGAAATTTGGAGAAAGATAATCAAAGTACTCTTAGCTTTTTATTGTCTAGATATAAAGGGCATTTAAAAATGACTATTTTGGGCGGAGTACTCTTAGTTTTATCCACCTTTTTTACATTAGTACCCCCAATCTTAATCAAAGATGCAATAGATAAAATTGCTATAGCTGATAGCTCTTATTTATTTATTATATTCTTGTTGATAATAGGGGCAAGCATTGTTAAGGGAATACTTTACTATGGACAAAGAATAATATTAGAAAGAGTGGGTCAAACAATTGTACATAACTTAAGGACAGAAACAATAAGACATATTAACAGACTAAGTTTTACATTTTTTGATAATCAACATGTTGGTGATTTAATATCTCGAGTAACTTCTGATACTGATCTATTATCTCATTTTTATGGATTTACAATGGTTAATATAATTAACAATTTCTTAATTTTAATTGGAATATTAGTCGTTTTATTAATTTGGAGGCCTGCTCTAGCATTGGCATTTATAGCATTACTGCCTTTTATGGGTCATGCAATGTATAAGTATTCTGTCACTGTGAGACCTTTAATGGCTAAAATTAGAAAGAGCTTTGGAATATTAACTACATCTGTACAACAAACATTTAATGGTATAGAAACTGTAAAACTTCTTGGGACAGAAGGTTATGAGGCTAAAAAATTTGATAAGTCGTCAAATAAACTTTTAGAGCGTAATGTATCTGCATCAAAGGTTGCTTCTTTATGGTTACCTTATGTACACTTTTTAATCGCTTTAGGAACAGCATTTACTCTTTTTTGGGGTGGTTATTTAGTCATTAATGACCTAATTACAGCAGGTATGTTAATGGGTTTTATTACTTATATGGGCATGTTGACTAGACCTATTAGACAAACAGGTATGTTAATTGGATCTGCACTTAATGCAGTTGCAGCTGGTGGTAGAGTACAAGAAGTCCTAGTACAAAAACAAGAAGACTTAGATAGTGGTAGTTGGATGGAAGACTTTAAAGGTGATATTGAATTAGAGAATGTTACTTTTGCTTACAAAGGAAACACAAAAGATGTCATTAAAAATCTGTCACTTCATATCCCTGCTGGGAAGAATGTTGCCTTAGTTGGTCCTAGTGGAGCGGGAAAATCTACTTTAATAAATCTTATATTGGGATTTTATAAACCTCAAAAAGGAAATATTAAAGTTGATGGAGTAGATATTGAAAAAATTAATTTACATAAATTAAGAACTTCAACAGGTTATTTGTCACAAAATCCATTTATTTTTGAAGGTACAATACTAGAAAATATTACTTTTGGAAATCCTCAAGCTAGTCTAGGTAAGGTAAACGAAGCACTAGAGCTAGCAATATTAACTGATTTCATTAATGATTTGCCTGATGGTATTAATACAGAGATTGGTGAAAAAGGTGTCAGGCTTTCAGGAGGTCAAAAGCAAAGGCTAGCTATTGCTAGGGTATTGATTACAGACCCTAAAATATTAATTTTAGACGAGCCAACATCGAATTTAGATAAGAAGACTGAGGATGACTTGCAAAAATCTTTAGACAATGTAATGGAAGGCAGAACTGTAATAACTATTGCACATAGACTATGGACAATTGAAAATTCGGATATTATTGCTTTTATAAGTGATGGAAAAATAGAAGGATTAGGGGATCACGAGTATTTATTTAACAACTTAAATTTATACAAAGAGTTCGTTGAAAGCCAACTATTCACAGTTAGGGGTGAACGTTAATGAGAGGAGGAATGGGAGGAAGACTTCGAAGCGAAGTCGATGATCAATTTAAGCTTAGAGATCTAAATAAAAAAGCCTTAAAGATATTAAAAAACAATGTTAAAAGCGAGAAAAGAGAGCTAGTTATAGCGATCTTGCTAACATTTTTAATATCTGCGACCCATGTAGCATTACCTATTTTAACTAAAGTTGCAGTCGATGATTATATCGCTGCCAAAGATTTTAATGGTTTAATATTTGTAGTCATAGGATATATTGTTCTTGCATTAGTTCAATGGTACGCATCATATAAGCAGATGTTTTTAGCAAGAAAAATTGGTTACACAGTCTTATATTCAATTAGAGAAAAAGTATATAATCACCTTATTAAATTAGATATAGACTTTCATAATAAGCACCAAGTAGGAGATATTACATCTGTAATTATGAATGATGTGGAGACTATTTACAATCTCATATCACAAGGATTTATCTACTTTATAAGTGACTTTATTACTTTGGTTGCTATTGCTGTTGCTATGTTTTTCTTAAACCTAAGACTTGCAATAACACTTCTAATTACAGCACCAATAATACTTTTTAGTACAAAGTTAATTGGTGAGTTGTTAAGAAAAGCACAAAGAGAAGTAAGAAAGAACATTGCACGACTAACTTCGGGTATTGAGCAAAATATTTCAGGTATAAGAACGGTTAAGGCTTTCTCAGGAGAAATAAATCAGTCATCAAAAGTAAGTGAATTGAGCGAGCAAACAAGAAATGCTTATATTAAAGCGGTTGCTATTTCAGCTCTTCATTTTCCAATTATGGATCTAGCAGCTGCAATTGGATTGGCTTTAATTATATGGCAAGGTGGACTTTTACTGTCACAAAATATTATTACTTTGGGAGTTTTAATGGCTGCAGTTAGTTATGTAAGAAGGATTTTCGGTCCACTTATGGATTTGTCACAAATCTATACTACTTACCAAACTGCTGGAGCATCACTTGATAGAATAAGTACATTTTTAGAGCATGAACAAGAGGTTACTTTCCCTAAAGAAAAAGAAGGTGAAACCTCAAAAGGTAAGTATAATGTAGAAATAAAAGATCTTACTTTTGGCTATGATAAAGACACACTGATTTTTGAAAATGTAAGTCTTTCAATTAATGAAGGAGATCATATTGGAATTATTGGAAAGTCTGGCGCTGGCAAGAGCACACTTATAAAGGTTCTAGGAAGGCAATATGACCCAGACGAAGGTGAAATATTAATTGGAGATGTTCCATATCAAAACTATATAAAAAGTGAGTTTAAGAAATTAATACAAATATTGCCTCAAGATACATATTTGTTTCCGATGACTATTTGGGAGAATATTACTTATGGTTTGAAAGATAAAGGATTTGAGGATGTTGAAAAATTAGTTAAAGATCTAGACATGGAGAATTTCTTTGCTAAATTTGAAAAAGGTTTGGAAACAATGGTTGGAGAAGAAGGTAAATCATTGTCTGGTGGTCAAAAACAAGCTGTTGCGATAGCTAGAGCAATGATGAGAAATCCAGATATCCTAATCCTAGATGAGGCAGCTTCAAATCTGGATAGCCAGATCGAAAAGAAGATTTACAATTATATAAAAGACACATGGAAAGACAAAACATTGATAATTGTTACACATAGGGTAACTTCATTGGATTTGACTGATAAAATATATGAGGTTAAAAATAAAGATATTGTTTTAATTGAAAAGAGTGATATAGATTTAGCAGGATGGAAGCAATATGAAGTTAGTAACTAATTAGATAATTTAAAATGCGAGAAGGCTTAGAAATTTTTCTAAGCCTTTTTTGAATGATTTTAACCCCTCAAACATAGGTAATCTAGTATGTTTATTTATCTAATAAAGTAAATCACCTCTTTATATATTTTTTGCCTAAAAATTAATATAAAAAAAATAAAGTAGCTTCTGTGATATAGTCACATTGAAGCTACTTTATAAAGCTTTTGAATGTCGATGATCTTTATTTTGCCTCTTGAAAGGTATACAATCCCCTTTTTTTGAAATTCTTCTAACATCCTACTGATAACTTCTCTTGCTGTTCCTAAATCTCTTGCTATATTTTCATGAGTGGTATGAATGACTTCACTTTTATCAAGATAAGTAAGTAAATAACTTGCAAGTCGCTGGTTGGTGTGATGAAAAGTAACCTCTTCTGTTAATACCATTAATTCAGTAATTGTATTTAACATTTTTGCAAAGATATAATCTAAAAATTTTTCGTTGCTAGTTATTAAGCTTTTAAAAATATTACCAGGAACTGCTATTATCTTTGCATCTTGTTCTACCTCAGTCAAAGCTTCATATTCAATTTTTGGTTGATTTATTATACATCCTAGAGTGAATAAGCATGCACTACCTGGTTCGACTCTATAAAGAGTAATTTCTTTGCCCTCTTCTGTCATTTTATATACTCTTATTATTCCACTTAATACAAAGTAGACACTTTGGCAGATTGTACTGCTTTCGATTATTTCTTTCCCTTTTTTATAGTTAACTATATAAGTGTTATCATAAAAAAGAGTTTTTTCAGAGTCACTGAAAAGGTCAAAAAAGTCTAAGTTTTTCACAAAAATATCACTTGATTGATTTTTCATTTTCAAATTCACCTTACTCAATAATTATCCAGTTGTTTTCTAGAGCCTTTTCTTTTAGCGTCTGGTCAGGTTTAACTGCATAAGCTTTGCCAAAGCTACTTAAAAGTTCAATGTCTGTATGACTGTCTGCATAAGCAATACTGCTTTTAAAATCTATGTCAGGGAAATTCTCTAAAAGTTTATCTAACTTATTATTCCCATTTAATATGTCCACAGGATTATCAAAATCAATTTTATCATATTCGTTATAGTTAATTTTAGAGCCTATAAAGGAGTTAATCTTTAAATAATTTGCTATGTATTTTAGAAAGTTTTCATAACAACCTGACAGAAGTATGGTGTAATAGTTATTCTCTTTGGCAATTGTGATTTCTTTCAAAACTTTCTTATTAAAATATAAAGGAGCATCTTTACTAGCCTTATAGAAAAACTCATCTATATCTTCTTGATACATATTTGTAAAGGCAGATAAAAAATCACTAATAGCACGCGCTCTAAACTCATCTTTTCCCAAAATCTTAAATTTATTCATAAAATATATCTTTATAATTTTTGCTTTGGCTCTTCGTAAGTTAGCCTTTGGGTAATTGAGCTTTTCCCATTGTTCTATGAAATATGGAATGGTTTGATTTTCAAAAAGAGTTCCGTCAAAATCAAATACAGCTAATTTTTTCACTTCTTCTCCTCCTAGATTGCCTTTCGATCACTTAAAAGTGCTTTTGCAACTAAAGCATTACGCTTAGTAGTTATATTTTTTGCAGTTATATATAAATAGTTTCCTTTGTGATAGTGATAAATATCAATTGCGTCTCCTAATCTAGCTTCAGCAGAATAGTTAACAGATAATTCACTTATCATATTTTTATTATATTGATCTAAATCTAAAGAGTCAGTAATCCAGTTGTAATACACTGCATTATTAACATGCTTATTTACATCTAACTCACTTTTTTGTACCTTTCTAGAAGTAACTAAATATCCTTCACTAGGTGCTTTGACTTTTTGAGCAATTTCAGCAAATAGGGGGGTCAGTGAACTTTCTGGAAAATTTCTCATTCTTTTTACTCTTCGGTTAACCGCATCAACAATCAACCAAGAGGATGTGATTTTGCCAACAGATTTCATATCTACAGTTTTAATAAGATAATCTCTCACTGCAAATATTCCTTTAACTCCAACTGGCCAGGTCTTAATTTTCACCTTGTTTTCCCATTTTGGTATGTTGAAAAACTTAGCATGGATCCTTGATAATACCCATATTTCTTTGTTTTGATTAATTTCTTCATAATTAAGTTTTAGTGTCTTAGCATTATCCTCAGCAGTTTCTTGCATGAGTTGAAAAATTGCTGAAAGTTTTAAGTGCCCTAAATGGTCAGTCTCACAAGCTCTTATTTTATAAGTTATAGTAGTAGATAAATCCAAATCTATCACCCTTTTAATCATTAGTTACTCTACATTATATCGTTGTCTTTAGTTTAAAACATTATTAATGAAAAGAAATCTCTTAATAATTCAATTTACAAAACAAAAACATCTAGTTTGTTTTGTTTTTAAAAGCAAAAAAGCTAAATTTATAAAAAATTTAGCTCTTAAATCTATCTGTCTTCTCTAAAATATGATACCCCTAATGAATTAGGTGCTTGCTGTCTATTTTTAAAAATGGAGCTTATTATTAAAACAACAATAGTAATTAAGTAAGGGAACATGCCTATTAAATATTGTGAGATAGCTATATCTGTTTGTTGGAGTCTGAATCCAATAATATCTAAACCCCCAAACAAATAAGCGCCAAAAATAGCTTTATAAGGGCTCCACATACTAAATATTACTAAAGCTACTGCAATCCAACCTCTTCCTGCAGTAATATTTTCCTGCCAAGCGGGAACATGCACTAAAGATAGGTAAGCTCCGCCTAAAGCAGATATTGCACTACCAATGATTATATGAATATATTTATAACTTGTAACAGGTATTCCTGAAGCATCTGCTGCACTTGGATTTTCGCCTACAGATCTTAGATTAAGGCCTTGCTTTGTCTTAGTTAGATATAAAGCCATAAAAATTGCCAGTAAAACTCCAGCATAAACAAATATGTTTTGGTTAAACAACAAGTCACCCACAAAAGGTATATCACTTAATAAGGGGATAGCTTTGGATTTAAAAGTAGTTCTTATTGACCTGGGAATAATGTCTCCCATTAAAAATCTACCAGCATATCCAGATATCCCTGTACCAAATATTGTTAAAGCTAAACCAGTAACAACTTGGTTAGTTTGAAGAGTGACAGTTAAAAAGGCATATAATAAACCTCCTAAAGCACCGGCTAACATAGCTACAATAATTGCTACAAATGCACTCCCAGTAGACAATCCAGCAGCAAACCCTCCAACAGCTCCAAGGAGCATTAATCCTTCAACACCT
Organism: Clostridia bacterium; assembly: GCA_046542315.1. Taxonomy (GTDB): domain Bacteria; phylum Bacillota; class UBA994; order PWPR01; family PWPR01; genus PWPR01. Next base: position 3,943 of record JBKHBO010000020.1, on the reverse strand, counting down.
AAGTTCAAATTACCTGATTTCTCAGTTAATATTTCGCCCAAAGTAGCAAATAGAAGAGGAGTACCAGCTTGCAAAGCAGCTCTTAAAAATAGAGAAATGTCCATTAACTAGCCCCTCCTTTAAGTTTTCTTTCAAAATGCAACTTATAATTTATAAAGAACTCGCTCCCTAAAGCGAAGAACAAGATAATTGCTTGTAAAATTCCAGCTACACTTTGTGGTATTTGGAATCCAGATTGAATAAAAGATGCACCTTGGACTAAAATTGCAAATAAGAAGCCAACAACTGGAATTAACACAACTTTAATTTGGGATAACCAAGCTATTATTATAGCTGTAAAACCCATTCCCCCTGTAACCTGATCACTAAGAGTGTAGTTAACTCCTGCAGTTTGCATCATTCCAACTATTCCAGATAGAGCACCACTTATAAAAAGTGAAGCCATAATTACCTTGCCTACATTCATTCCAGCATAATTAGCAGTTTTTTTACTTTCACCAATAACTGCAATTTCATAACCCAACTTACTTTTATTCATCAGTAAGTAAACTAAAATAATTATAAAAATGAGTATTATCCACCCAGAATGTATTCCAAAAATGTTAGGCAATCTACCATTTTCTGAAAAATTAGCCATTTTAGCAAATCCTCTTGCATTTGGATCTTTCCACGGGCCATATTGTAAATATGTTATCATTTTTAGAGCTACATAATTTAGCATTAGTGTAAAAAGCGTTTCATTTGTTTTGAATTTAACCTTAAAAAAAGCAGGTATAAAAGCTAAGACTCCGCCTGCAATAGCAGAAGTTAAAAACATAACAGATAATAAGACAACTCTATTTAACTCTGGATAATTAAGTGCAAAATATGAAGCAGTGATAGCTCCAACAGCAATTTGTCCTTCAGCACCTATATTCCAAAACTTCATTTTAAAAGCTATCATTATACCCAATGCAGATAGTGAGAGGGGTATCATTAACTCAATTGTTTTATTAAATCTATTTTGTGTACCAAGACTGCCGTCAATTATTGATTTATATACCTCTAGAGGATTGTGTCCTAAAAACAAAAAGAAAAAAGACATTATAAACAAAGCTAGAAGAATAGCACTAACTCTTATCAGCCATCTTTGTGCCTGAGGAAGATCTGCTCTTTTTGATATTCTAAACATTGACACTCATCCCTTCAGGCTTTCTTCCAACCATCATGTATCCAACATCTTCTTTAGTTACTTCTTCAGGGTTAACAATACCAGTAACTTCGCCATTACATAAAACCATTAATCTATCAGAAATTTCTAGTAAAACATCTAAGTCTTCACCAATAAAAATTACTCCATGGCCGTTTACTTTTTGCTCATTTAATAAGTCATATATTTTATATGCTGAACCAATATCAAGTCCCCTTGCTGGATAAGCTGTTATTATTAGTTCTGGCTGCAGCTCAAGTTCTCTGCCTAATAAAACCTTCTGTATATTCCCTCCTGAAAGCTTAGAAACAGTTATGTCTACAGAAGGTGTGTCAATATTAAGTTTTTTAACTAAAGATTTAGCATTTTCCTTAGCTTGATCTCTATCAACAAATAAACCAGGTTGTTTAAGGTAAGATTTCAGCAATACATTGTCAGTTAAATCCATAGATGCAACTAAACCCATTCCTAATCTATCTTCTGGCACAAAACTCATACTAATACCCTTTTTAATTATGTCTCTAGGGGTATTTTTTGAAATATCATTACCTTTGAAAATAACACTTCCAGACTGTTTGTCAATCAAGCCTACAATTGATTCACACAATTCTTTTTGCCCAGATCCTGCTAATCCTGCAACTCCTAGTATTTCGCCCTTATGTAAATCAAATCCTACATTCTTAAGTCCAAAAGCTCCATCAGGTCTTAATACTGACAAATCTTTAACTTCTAATATTATATCTTCTTGCATGACTTTAGGTCGCTCAATTTCTAGCTTTAATGATTGACCAACCATATTGCTAATCAATGTATTTGCATCTAGGTCTTCATTTTTTAAAGTTGCTATATTCTTACCATTTCTTAAAACGGTTATTCTATCACTTACGGCTAATACTTCATCAAGCTTGTGCGATATAAAAACTATAGCATGATTGTTTTTCTTTAAATTATCTATAATACTAAAAAGCTTCTTTGCTTCTTGCGGTGTTAACACAGCAGTGGGCTCATCTAAAATTAGTATGTTTGCCCCTCTAAAAAGAACTTTCAGTATTTCTACTCTTTGCTTTTGTGCAACTGAAAGGTCTTCAATTATTGAATTTGGATCAATATCTAATCCATATCTTCTTGAAAGGTTAACAACTTGTTTGTAATGTTTCTTTTTATTAAGTAAAAAGCCTTTACTCATACCAGCCATCATATTCTCAAGCACAGTATGAGCTTCAATTAATTTGAAGTGTTGATGGATCATGCCAATTCCCATATCAATAGAATGACGAGGAGAGGGTATATCTACCCTCTCTCCGTTAAAATATATTTGACCGCTATCTGGTTGATAAACACCTGCTAATACGTTCATTAGAGAAGATTTTCCTGCACCATTTTCTCCAAGCAAAGCATGCGTTTCTCCAAGATAGAGTTCAAAATCAATATGATCATTGGCTAAAACACTTCCAAACCTTTTTACTATAGATTTTAGCTCAATGACTTTTTCCATAGTTAATTCTACTCGGTTTCTAATGAGCCGATAACACCTTCAATGAAGTAATCCATTGATAGCATTTCTTCATCAGTTAACACTTCGCCTTCTCCAATAATCTCATTACCGTCTTGGTCATTTAAAGGACCTTGGAATACATGGAATTCTCCATTAATAATTTTCTCTGTATATTCATCCACAATTATTTGAGCACCTTCTGGAGCTAAGTCTGTTAGAGGAGCTAATAGAACCATTCCATCTTCCACACCTAACCAAACATTTTCAGGCTCCCAGTTTCCATCAATAACTGCTTGCACTTGTTCTTTGTAGTAAGGTTTGAAGTCCCAAATAGGAGCTGTCATATATGCATCTGGAGCGACTTCTTCTGTAATAGAGTGGTAACCAATTGCAAAAGCACCTTTCTCTTCTGCACCTTGCTGTGGAGCAGCAGTATCTTGATGTTGGGCAATTACATCACAATCAGTGTCAACTAAAGATGTAGCAGCAGCTTTTTCATTTGCAGGGTCATACCAAGTATGAGTCCATACTACATGAACTTCTGCTTCTGGATTTACTTCTTTAACACCTCGAGTAAATGCATTAATTCCTCTAATTACTTCTGGTATTTCATATGCTGCAACATAGCCTATTTTGTTTGTTTCTGTTTTCATTCCTGCTACTAAGCCAGATAAAAATCTTGGTTCATACATTCTTCCAAAGTAAGTGTTCATGTTTTCTGCATCTAAATATCCTGAACAATGTAAAAATGCTACTTCTGGATAGTCTTCTGCAACATTGTGCATAAACTCTCCAAAGCCAAAGCTAGTACCAAAAATTACGTTTGCGCCTTGGTCTACCATATTAGCAATTACATTTTCTACTTCTGCAGTCTCTGGAACAGATTCTTGATACATAGTTTCTACACCGAGTTCTTCTTCAATGTATAGACGACCTTGGTCGTGAGCGTAAGAAAAACATTCATTACCTATCGGTGCTACATAAAGAAATCCAACTTTTACATCTGTTGTGTCTTCTCCATTGTCCTCTGGTTCATCGACAGTAGCATCTGAGCATGCTGTGAGTAGTAGGGTAAGAGCTAATACAATTAACTAAAGCTAATTTAAACTTTTTCATCTTTCTCCTCCATTTTTTAACACAGTTTTTGTAAAAAAACATAAAAAGCTTCTAACCATTTTTGGCTAGAAGCTCTATGAGTGCATACAAAATAAAATGCTCTCGGTGTAGTCAAATCATTTAAGGTGATTCGGTAGAGACTT
>JBKHBO010000019.1:0-29903 GCA_046542315.1 Clostridia bacterium | reverse complement strand
TAGATGTAGTATTTAAGGTTTATAGGTTTCCTAAAATAACCTAAATATAAGAATTAAGGAGAAGTATGATTAATCTTAATCATACAAAAATTAAAATGAAAGTATTTATCTCTGTTGATATTGAAGGAATTTGTGATGTAGTTAATTCAGAACATACTAATAATAAAGGTTATCTTTATGATAGTGCCAGAAAACAAATGACAAAAGAAGCTAATGCAGCTATTGTTGGTGCTTTTGAAGCAGGCGCTACAGAAGTTATAGTCAACGATAGCCATGGTCCAATGGTTAACATTATGCCTGAACTTTTAGATAAAAGAGCTGAACTTATTACAGGTACCACAAAACCTTTAAGTATGATGCAAAATCTAGATGATTCATATGATGCTGTAATGTTTGTTGGATATCATGCTAGAAACAATACTCCCGGAATTTTAAGCCATACAATTAGTGGTGGAACAGTTGATAATATTTGGATCAATGACAAGATAGTTGGAGAGACTGGCTTTAATGCTCATACTGCTAGTTATTTTGGCGTTCCTATAGTAATGGTTACAGGAGACCAAATTTTAAAAGAAGAAGTAAAAGATGTTTTAGGTGAGAAGGTGAAGTTTGTACAAGTTAAAAAAGCTATAACTAGGTATAGTGCTCAATGCATACACCCTGAAGTTGCTTGTGAAAAAATTCAAGAAACTGCTAAAAGTGCTATTAAAAATGCTAAAACAATAAAGCCACTAGAAGTAAATGGTCCTTTTACTGGTAAAATACAGTTTTTAAATAGTGGTAAAGCTGATGCTGCTAGTAGGCTGCTTGGTAGTGAACGAGTAAATGGAGATACCGTATCTTATACTGATGAAGACTTATTAAATGTAATAAAAGCTTTAAACGTAATGATATCATTAGCTAGATAATTAGAAAGAAGGTGGAAGTCAATCGATAAATATTTCTGTGTGATGGGATTATTAGATGAAAAATCAAATCAAGTTTTTAATGAACTAGACTTATTCATGGAAAATGAAGGCATAAAAGTTATTGATCTACCACCTCATATTACATTAGGCACTTATGAAAATATTGAAGAATCTGAGTTGTTGCGATATATTGAGTCATTTGCAAAAAAATATGATCCAATTCCAATAAGATTTAGTCACTTAGGTATATTTGAAGATAATGTATTATTTGCTGAGCCAAAAGTTACTAAACAACTGCTTGATTTTCACAGTGACCTACACCAAAAATATGATGATCTATACTCAAGAAATGGGTACTTTTATTCGTTAGAGTCAGATGCATGGGTCCCTCATGTTTCTCTAGCGATTGGTAATCGAATTAAAATACTTGATTCTTTAGATGTAATGTTGGATAATTTTAGTGCTTTTAATGGTTATTTAAAAAACATCGCAATATATGAGTTTTATCCTATCACTAAATTGCACACTATAGAATTAAAGAGGTCTGAGTGAAAACTCAAACCTCTTTATGTATTTTAAATAGTTATATCTTTAGTCGCTACCCCTGCTTTTTCATTCTCAGCATGAATAACAAATTGAGTGCCTTTTTTAGCATCAACCAGCCATGATACTCTTTTTATAGATTTGTTCCACTTAGAGCCCCACTGACTCCACGGAGCTACTCTTTCGCTTCTACCAGCAAGGTCTCCAACATCTTGTTTTTGATCAGTACTAACTAACTCAAAGTCACTATCAGACAAGATTTTTACAACTACACTTTTATCCTTTTTCATAAATTTAGCTTGGTGTGTTAAATAAGTAGGTAAGTAACCTGTGTTAATTACTTCTGCAGTAATTAAGACTAAGCCTTTCTTTGCTTCTTTAACCTCAACATTTCTGATTTCTAAAGAAGGCAAAGTTGCAGCTAACTTGATACTATATTCTGAATGTTTCTTTGCAATACTTTCAAGCAATTGAGGAGGACAATTTCTAAATGTCCAGATTCTATCCCATCCACCGATTTCAACTTTACCTAGTTGTGGGTGGTCAAACTCTGTCCAGTCTAAAAAGGGTTTGTCCATATATTGACTTAAATATTCCATGACTTTAACTTCTTCATCGCTACTTCTTACTTCGGACAAGTAAAAACCTTCTTGTTCTATACCTGCAGCTTTATTAAGATTCCACAACTCGGTAACGAAACTAGGCATTCCTAGAAATTCAAAGGTCCAGTCATCCAAACATCCTCCCCTAACTGAATTTTTATCTGGTGTGAACCCATGATAAACCGAGATTAAGGGATATCCAGTTATTTCAGTACCCATTTTACCTAATGTCTCATACATTTTAAGATCATTTCCTAGGAAATGATCATCACTTTTGTCCCCAAAAGGTCTTAATATTGCCCCCGCACAAGTATGATATGACATTGCTCCACCTATGTTAGGTCTAGCTAGAATAAACTCAGCTACTGCTTTAGCTTCTGGTTCTTCCAAAGCATAATTGCCCGCTCCGTATTGTCTACCTTCAGGATAATAACTAGAAGGGAATTGTCTATTCAAGTTACCATCATTTGGCTTAGGGAATTCAAACTCTCCCTTAAAGTTTCTGAATAAGCCTTCAGGAAATAGTCTGTAAAACTCCCCTTCTTTTTCCCAAGGCTCTCTTAAGACCATAAATCTTGAGTCTTTTTCGCTAATCTTCCATTCTCCAGCATCATCTCTAACTCTCATTTGTGCTATAACACCATTATTGTCTATATCATGCCAGTAGAAACCATCTTTAACCTGTTCTTCTCCTGGTAAGAATCTACCATTTCCACACCATGGTTGTCCTTTTGATAAGACAAACTCAGCCCCATCTGGATTGACTCTTGGTAAGATATAAAATACCTGTTTATTAAGCAAAGAATTAATATAGGTGTCTTTAGAATTCAGTAATTGCCAAGCAATGTATAAAGCTACATTAGATCCCATCACTTCTTCAGCATGTATGCATGCTTCAATATAAAATCCTGGCTTTTTCTTTGGATTGCCTACTTTAAAATTTGTGATTTCTAGTGCATAAACGTCTCTATTTTGATGCGACTTCCCTATTACATGAAGTTTGCACTTATCAGGTGTCTCTTCTGCCCACTTATTAACCAGCTCACTGATTTGTTGATAATTAAAAAACCGATTGAACTCTGGCTTGTATACCATAATATCCTCCTTATTTTCTTGCTATTATATTAATTAAATATTGCGTAGATAATTCCTGCTTTAAATATAGTTTAATTGATTAGGTGATTACTTTATCACCATTTTTATTATGGTATAATAAACAAAGAGTATTTGAAATGCAGGAGTGTAATTATGCTAAAAAAAATTATAGCACTTATAATTTGTCTATTTTTACTTATTAATATAGGATTCGCTAATACTTTTAATGATATAACAAATCATTGGGCTAGAAATGATATTTTATCATTAGCTAATGACGGACTTGTCAGTGGCTATGAAAACAACACTTTCAGACCTAGCCAAAATATTAAAAGGGATGAATTTATTGTTTTAGTAATGAGATTAATTCGTAATGAACTTGGTGATGAACAATTAGATCAACTCATTGATCAGTCATTAAACAAATCTCAACTATTACCTTGGGAAAAAGAGTATGATAAAGTTTATGATATTTTACAGCTACCTAATTATTGGGGTAAAAAAGTTGTCTTAGAGGCTGTTAATTTGCGATTACTTCCTTATGAATATAATATATATCCCTTTGTTAGTTATTATAGTTTTAGAGCTGATATTTCAAGAGGTGAGGCAGCTTATATAATGAATAAAGCAGCAGAGCTTATAGGAATTGAAGCAGACCGAATGCTTCATAACTATATCTTAGAGGAAATTACTGATATAAATGATTCACACCCTTATTCAATATCAGCACTTGATGCATATGCAATAGGTCTTTTAAGCGGTTATGATGATAATACATTAAGACCAGATAAAAATTTGACTCGAGCAGAATCTGTGGCAATGTTAATTAAGTTTCATGATCTTAGCAGACTTACCTCTTACGAACCAGAAAACACACCTTTTGTTTATTTATACAATGTTTATGGATATAAAAAACCCATGAAATATTATCCTCCATTAGTTAACGGTAAAATGAATCTAGATGCACTTAACTTAGTCAAAACTTTGCAGGATAATTTGGAATTAAGTGATGGATATTTGCAATTTTTATATAATCCAGAAAACATGGTTTTAACACTTGAATTTTATAATGATAGAGAAGACTTTTTATCACTACAAAATTCTCCTGATGAGCGCACTTATGTTTCAAGATTAGCGCAAACTCTTTATATGACTTTTACAATAAACCCATCTAACATTGATAACTATAGTAAAACAACGAGATTGAACAAAACGTATAGCAAGTATAATCCATACCAATTAATCTCTTGGGGTAATGGGTTTGAAAGTGATTTATTAAATAATCATTATGAATATTTAGAGGCTATCCTTGAACACTTATTTGGTAATTCAAAAGAATACTTATTAGATAGAATGGAGCACTACTTACTAGAGGGAGAAGGCGGATTAACTACATATCAAGAATATGGAGAAAGATATGCTTCTTGGAAACCTCTTGGTGATGGTATATTTATAATGGAAATTATGGAGGTTGATTATGAATAACTTAAAAATTGCAATAATTGGCTTTGGCAACGCTGCCAGAGCCTTTTGCAAAATTTTAATCAATAAAGATAAGGATATTAGACAAAACTATCAGCTAGCACCGATCATTACTGCAGTTGCTACTAATACTAGAGGAAACCTTGTTTTAGAAAGTGGCTTGAATTTAGAGCAAATTGTAAATATGAACAATTTCTTTAATCATCCTAACTATAGCAATTTATCTACAAACGAAATAATAGAGAAAACTAATTATGATGTTATGATTGAATTGACCCCATTAAACATTGAAAGTGGCCAGCCAGCCATAAGTTACATAACTAAAGCAATGAAGAGACATAAACATGTAATCACAGCTAATAAAGGTCCTTTAGCACACGCATATAAGAACCTTAAGCAATTAAGCGAAGATATGAACGTACATTTCCTCTATGAAACGACTGTAATGGATGGTACTCCCATTTTTAATCTAGTTGAAGATACACTACCTTATTGTAAAGTTCTTGGATTTGAAGGAATATTAAATACTACAACTAATTATATTTTAACTGAGATGGAAAAAGGGTTATCTAAAGAAAAAGCTTTAGAAAATGGAAGATCTCTTGGGTTTGTTGAAGCAAATCCAAGAAATGATTTAGAAGGACATGATGCTGCTGCTAAAGTAGCCGTTTTAGCAAATGTGTTAATGAACCAAACTATTAAACCTAAAGATGTTTTAACTGAAGGAATAGAAAATATATCATTAGAAGATGTTCAAAAAGTTAGCAAAGCTAATAATAAATTAAAGCTTTTATGTAAGGCAAACATTACTAATAATGAGTTCAAAGCAGAGGTTAAACTTCAAGAGTTGCCTAATAATCATCCTCTTGCAACAATCAAAGGAACATCTTCAGCTTTAACTCTTAAAACAGATCTAATGAAGGATATAACTATTATTGAAAATGATCCAGAAATTAACCAAACAGGATTTGGAATTTTTAGTGATCTAATTCGATTGATTAAATCAATACAAGAAAGCTAGTTGAGCTCAACTAGCTTTTATCATTTTGGATAGTTCTTCTTACCCAGTCTATTAATTTTAAAGTTGTTCTTCTTCTAACACCATCTCTAGAAGAGTTTATGTTGTATTTGTCTGCTTTGACTTTATCATTATAATACAATCCTACATATACTAGTCCCACAGGTTTTTCTTTTGTACCTCCACCTGGTCCAGCTATACCAGTTGTAGAGATCCCAATATCAGCTCCAGACAATTTAGCTATTCCAATAGCCATTTGTTTAGCAACTTCTTCACTAACAGCACCATGTTCAATTATTGCTTCTTTATCTACCTTTAGATGTTTTATTTTAGCTTCATTAGTATATGTAACCATCGCTTCTTTAAATACCTCAGAAACTCCAGGAACACTAATTAAAGTAGATGAAATTAACCCACCTGTACATGATTCTGCTACAGCTATAGTTAAGTCTCTTTCTTTTAATAAATCTATTACAACTGACTCGATAGTATCTTCATCGTATCCATAGATGTTATTTCCAAAACGTCTTTTTAATTCTGATGCTACAGGTACAATCAACTCTTTAGCCTCTTGTTCTGTTTCAGCCATTGCAGTAAGCCTAATAGTTAATTCACCAAAATGCGCATAAGTGGCTATAGTAGGGTTAGTTTGAGTGCTTACAATATCTTTTATTATCTCCTCAGCACTTGATTCTCCTATACCAATTATTTTCATGTTTAGAGAGCGTAAAACAACATGATTTTCTTCTTCTAAAAATGGTTTAATATAAGTGAAATACATTGGATTCATTTCTCTGGGAGGCCCTGGTAATAAAAAGATGTGTTTACCATTATAGTCAAATCTACATCCTGGAGCACTCCCATTGGGATTATTTAATGGTATTGATCCTTTGGGAAAATATGTTTGGCGATAGTTGTTTGGTGCCATCTTACCCCAGCTTTTATCATATCTTCCTTCTAACCACTTTAGAGCTTTTTCATTTTGAACCATTTCAACATTACAAGCCTGTGCTAAGGCTTCTTTAGTCATATCATCTTGTGTTGGTCCTAAACCACCAGTGCAAATTACTACATCATTTTCTTCTATTGCATTTTTTATAGCTTGTGTTAATCGCTTATGATTATCTCCAACTACAAGATGCTTATAGACGCTAACTCCTACTTCTGCTAGTTGCTTTGCTAACCACGTTGCATTTGTGTTAACAATATCTCCTAATAATAATTCTGTTCCTACACATATAATCTCAGCTTTCACAATATTATCCTTCCTTTATAAACAGTAAACACTACTTATTATACACCTTATTAAAATTTTTATCTTTTAAATCAATTATTCACACACTCATTTATCTCCTATTTTATAACGATTATTGAAATAGGCAACGATGATAACATATAATTAGCTAGCTTGAAGAGCTTCAAATCATTTTACAAAAGTCTTTAATCAAGTTATAATTAATTAAAGAAGATTTCCTGTGATGTTCGTGAAGCGTAATATCTCAAACCAACACACACACATTGGGAATCTAAAAACGAAGAAGATGGCATGCCTCCAAGAGAGTGGACGTCAGAGGCTTCGTTTGTGATGCCCACCTAGAAGATAGGGATTTGAGATCAAAGCTTTACGGCATTATGGGAGTTATTTTTCAGATAAAAGGAATCATCCTAGGATGATTCCTTTTATCTTTTATAATTAATTAAATTCTTCTAATTTCTCTTTAGTTGCTTTATATCCTAGTTCAAACATTTCATCTGCTTCATCTAGCTTATGAAAAGGATACTCTTCTAATTTTGGTATAATTACATGGTCAGAATTGTGATATCCAAGTTGAGAATTATTTCTAACCATAATATTAAACACAGCATAAAGTGTTTCTATTAATTTGCCTTCCAGTTCAACTTCTGGCAACTCTCCATTTAAATCAATTGCAAAAACTATCTCAGCTCCCATATCTCTTACTACATTAGCAGGCACATTGTTAACAACACCACCATCTACTAAAACTGTTCCATCTTCTTTTACAGGAACAAAAATCCCGGGAACAGTGCAACTGGCTTGTACAGCTTTCGAAACACTTCCTTGTTTAAAGATCCTCTCTTTTGCGTATTTCACATCAGTAGCAACTGCTGCAAAAGGAACCTTAAGTTTTTCAAAATCTTTTTTTCCTATCAGTGTCTCTAAAAAATCAGCTATAGCAGAGGAATCATAACCTATCTCCCACTTTTTCCACTTTAATAAATCAGGCAATTCTAGCTTATCAACTGCTCTTTTCATTTCTTCCCAGTCCAATCCAGCAGCTAAACATGCTCCAATAATACTACCAACACTCGTCCCTGCAATAAAATCAAAGCTTATATTGTACTCTTTGAAAGCTTTTAATGCTCCAAGATGTGCTGCTCCTCTAGCAGCACCTCCCCCTAAAGCAAGTCCTAACTTCTTTCCTGCAACTTTTTTTGATAAATCTTTAGCCATTTATAAACCTCCTAGCTTATATTTGATGGCTTTGCCCATAACTTAGTAAATAGACTTTGGGTTTGTCCTTTCATTATACTCAACTGTTTTTTAGCTCTCTTATCATTAGCTAAATGGGCATACATTTGAGCACCTTCTAGTTCACATAAGCTTTTATGTAAAGGCAAGACTTCTCTTAAAAGAAACTCTGTAAACTTAACTAACCTAAAAGGGCCAAATGATCGCTGTGTTTCTCCTTTTATACTTAAAACTGCTACACTATATAAATCTTTTATACTTCTAATTATACTATCTTTATTCAGCTCTTGTGCAAATACTACGGTAAAATAATTGCCTAGTAAATCATTGTTACAACTATGAGCATCACTAACCCCTACAACTGGAATATCAATATTTTCCTTGTACGATTCATAATACCTAGCTATTTGCAAGGTATTTGCATATTCCTCATGTGAGTAATATCCGCTTAAAAGTTCAAATGCATCAAATGTTTTATGCTTTATAAAATAGTCTATAACAGTCTTTGAAACATAGTAACCAGTCCAAACTTCCCAAAAAGGATGACAAAATACTCCCAACCCATTTAGTTTACGAATTCTCTCAAACGCCCAAATACTTGAAGCAATTGTAAATCTAGTTTTATCGTCTTGTATTTCTTCTAATTTCTTTGCAATAGCTTTCACTTGCAAATAATAATCTTCTTCGTGTTCATGAACAAACTTATTTAAGCTACTCTCTCCACCAAAATTTAAAAAATGAACAGGATTTTCTGGTAAATGAACTTCTTCCCCTGGCACAATCAACATATCAATTTCTACATCTTTGAATTTTTCTATTGCTTCTAAAGAAGGAGCGTACTGAAGATGGTCTGTTATAGCTACAAAGTCAAACCCTTGATTTCTTGCACTTGCAGCAACAAATGCAGGTGATTCTTCTCCATCTGAATAATATGAATGTGTATGTAAATCTCCAAAATAAGGTCTTTTATCGAAAAGATCTTCTCTCAGTGAAAAAATCCTTACCCTTAAAGGTTCCATTTCTTCATTTAGATCATTTATTACAATCATATGCTCTTGTTCCCCAGCAAAAAATTGTTCAATCATTAGTGTGCCTTTATTAACCTTTACTAATTTAGGCAACTGATATTCAAACTCGCCATGAACTGACTCTCTCTCTAAAGGGTAATACAATACTTCATACTCTTCCCCTTCATTAAACTTTACATGTTCAAATAGTGGCCTGACACTTATAGTTACCTTTTTATTTGCAGGCACTACTTTTGGAAATACATCATAATACTGAAGTTTCTTATCCAACGCTTATCATCCTCTTTACTCTTTATATTAATCTATTCAATAAATAAAATCTTATTCCTGCTTAACAAAAGAAAATCTCTAAAGCTTATTATAAAAAGCTTTAGAGATATGCCTTATTTTCCTAAAGTTTCATCCAGAAGTCTAGCTGCAACATCTATTATCATTCTACAATCTTTATCATGAATTTCTATTAATCTATCACAATTTTGTGTTCCCAGCTCATCTTCGAACTTATGAATATACTCTTTTACTATTTCTTTTAGTGAAGGACAAAAATGTCCCCCGCTAACAGCTTCTTCTCTACCAATAATCAATACTGCACCTACCATTGCCCCGCAAGCTCCTCTAACAGCCATTCCACCGCCTAAGCTTGCTGCCATTTTCAAATCATCTCTACTTATACCAAGCTTATATGCATTGTTTGCTCCGCAAACTATTTGTTCTGCTCAATTCAAGTCATATTTACTAATATCTACTTCTTGAAAGTAATCATATAATTTCAAAATAGTCCTCCTTTGTAAAAAGTTAAGCCCTCTAAAAATGAAGGCTTGACTCCTTTATTATCGTTTTAATTGATTTAATAGTAGCTCTACTCCATTTGGAACAGGGCTTCTATTAGGTTGATAAGCTTTATTAAATTCCTTATCAAATTCAATTGTTCTTTTCCACTCGTTCGTACCTACTTCTTTTAAAGATAGGAAGAGGCTTTTTAGGCCTCTTCCTGTTATTTATTTAATATACAGGTCTTTCCCAAACCTTTTGTCCCTCTATGTATGTGTATTCTAACTTAGTCTTATAATCAAATGGATGCCCATCAAAAATTAGAAAATCTGCATCTTTTCCTACTTCTAGTGAACCTACTCTATCTTCAATTTCAAGCGCTTCAGCTGGGTTAATCGTCATCATCTTTAAGGTGTCTTCAAAACTAATACCATATCTAGAAGAAACAGCACCATAAGCTAGGAAATGTCTACAGTTCAAGAATGGATGGTCTGTCATTAAACATACTTTTACTCCTGCTTTATGTAAAATAGCAGGATTTGCATCAGTAAAGTCTTTGGTCTCTACTTTTCCAGAGCTGCTAAGACCTGGTCCAACAGAAGCAATAACATTGTTTTCAGCTAAGAAATCTGCCACTAAGTGTCCATCTGTACAATGTTCAATTGAAAATTCTACATCAAGTTCTTGGCACAATCTAACTGCTGTAACTATATCATCATGTCTATGAGCGTGAATTCTGAAAGGTATTTCTTTTCTTAATACCATTACACCAGGTTCATACTTCATATCTAAGTCAAAGTCATCATTATTTTTTTCAGCTTTTTCTTTTTTAGCCATATATGATTTTACTTCTTCAAAATATTCTCTAATAAGACCAGCTGTTCCCATTCTTGTAGCTGGAGCATGCTTTAAGTTTTGTCCGTGATTTCTCTTTGGATTTTCACCTAAAGCTCCTTTTAGTCCGCTAGGATTTCTAACAACCATTTCGTCTACAATTGTTCCAAAAGATTTACAAACAAATCCTAATCCAGCAATTGGGTTTCCCGAACCAGGTACGATTTGTAAAGTTGTTATTCCACCTTGTCTAGCTCCTTCAAAACTTCTTTGAAGTGGATTAGTTGCATCAAGTGCATTGACCTTTGGATTAATTGGATCTGGTTTCTCATTACCATCATAACCAGGTTTACCTTCTCCATCACCCCAAATACCTACATGTGAGTGCATATCAATTAATCCTGGTGTAATGATTTTACCATCTAAATCCATTACTTTTGCATCGCTAGGTGCTTCCACTTTTTCACCTATATCAACAATTTTCCCATTTTCAATTAACATTTGTCCGCGCTCTATATTTTCTCCTACTACAGGATAAATTTTTGCATTTTTAATAAATAACATTTATAGCACCTCCCGCTCATATACAACACTGCCCTCTACCACAGTGACATCTGCATGTGTCATAAATGATAGTGGATCTCCAGACCATATTACAAAGTCTGCATCTTTTCCTACTTCTAGTGAGCCAATTCTGTCTTGTTGACCCATATGTACAGCTGAGTTATATGTGATAGAACGTAAAGCAGTTTCTCTATCCATTCCCCAACTTACAGCAATACCAGCAGTTGTTCGTAGATGTCTACCTGAAACTACCGCATGATCTGTTGTAAAGCAAAACTCTAATCCAGCATTATATAGAACTATAGGAGTTTGGAAATCTCTTTCTTTATTTTCTACTTTTGATCCATAATTCATTGTTGGTCCAACAGCACAAAGAGCATTATTCTTAACCAAATAATCAACTACTTTATCTCCGTCAGTTACATGTTCAAGTGTAAATTTGAGATCAAATTCATTACAAATCCTTATTGCTGTTACGATATCATCATGACGATGACAGTGAATCAACAAAGGAATTTCTTTTTTCAAAACAGGTATTAAAGCATCAGAATTCTTGTCAAATTTTGGTTCTTCACCCGCATCTTTTTTTCTTAAATATTGTTTAGCTTTAAGTAAAGTTTCTCTTAACATCGCGGCATTTCCCATTCTGGTAGATGGAGATTTGTTCTGTCCGCCATATTTATTCTTTGGATTTTCTCCTAAAGCTGATTTCATACCTATTTCAGCAAAAACAGCTTCGTCTACGAGTGTTGTTTTTTTAGTTTTCACTGCAACTGCTGTTCCACCTAATAAATTTGCACTTCCTGGTAAAACTCCTGTTGCAGTAATACCAGCTTCACGAAACTCATTAAAATCATCTGCTAACATATTTATACCATCTTTAGCATTGCACCAAGCTGTTACTGGATTGGTACCCTCATTTGTATCTCTACCTTCCCAGCCAACACCTTTTTCACTTATACCAGCATGTGAGTGAGCTTCTATTATACCAGGTGTTACTGTTCTCCCTTTCGCATCTATAATAGTTGCACCTTCTGGGACATTAACATCTGCTCCAATTTCGATTATTTTTCCGTCTTTCTCTAATAGCGTGCCATTTTCAATTACACCTTTAGTGATTGTTTCAATGCGCGCATTTATTACAGCTAACATTGTTTCCCTCCTTAAAACATCTTAAATTTCTACTACAACTATAATTATTCAACAAATAGATGCTAATTCCTTTTATAATAATCAAATTCATTTAAAAAGAAAATTTGTAAAAATCTATTTTCTTTATCATGAAACTAAAGTACTATTAAAAAAAGGGGTTTTTATTTATGATAGAATTTGTGTTTTACAGTCCTGAAAAAGATTATGTAGAATTTGATTTTAGTGATGATGCTTTTGAATTTATGAAAAGTATTCCTAACTACTCAGAAACTGCCTTAGTTAGTTTAGATAATCTAGCTAATAAACTTGATTTAAAAGCTGTATTAGTAAAAGATGAATCAACAAGGCTTGGGTAAAATGCATTTAAGATTCTTGGTGCAATTTATGCTATTGCTAAATATTTAGAGGAATACTTTGAAATTAGTTGTGATAATTTAAGGTATGATATGCTACTTTCGGCTCTTAAGAATAAGCCGCCAGTTACATTTGTTACAGCTACTGATGGAAATCATGGCAAGGCTGTGAGTAGAGCTGCAAAGCTTTTTAATCAAAATGCAATTGTATTTTTACCTAAGGGCTCTGCAAAAGCACGACTAGAAGCAATTTTAGCTGAAGGAGCAAATGCATCTATATTAGACTTGAACTATGATCAAGCAGTTGAATATGTTGCAAATCTTGCTAAAGAGAATAATTATGTCTTAATTCAAGATACTGCTTTAGATAATTATTCTATAATTCCAACAAATATTATGAAGGGTTATCAAACTATTGTTTTTGAGCTAGTAAAGCAGCTAAATAAAAATGTAACTCATGTTTTTTTACAAGCTGGTGTTGGTTCTTTTGCTAGTTCGTTTATTAATGCATTCATTAATCTATTTGATTACAAACCTAAATTTATTATTATTGAACCCCAAAATGCAAATTGTTACTTTAATTCAGCGAAAAGCAATGGTGATCACCCGGAAAGAGTTACAGGAGATTTGCATACAATCATGGCAGGATTAGCTTGTGGTGAACCAAACCCTATTGCTTATCCAATAATTAAAAACAATGCTTGTTGCTATCTTAGTGTAAATGACTTTATAGCAGAACTAGGCATGAAAACGCTAGCTTATCCTTTGGGTGATGATTTAGAGATTAAAGCTGGCGAATCTGGATGTGTAGGTATAGGGGTTATAAATGAACTAATGCTAAATAAAAAATATGCTCACGCTAGAGAAAGATTAAATCTCAATAGCGAAAGCATCGCTCTAGTAGTAAACACTGAAGGGGTTACAGATCCAAAGAATTATTATAAAATTGTTAATAAAAAGAATTAGTTATCTATTACAGATACTAATTCTTTTATTTTATATACTTCAAGTGCTTGTGTAATAGTCATACCAGTTTTTTTATAAACGGTATGATAAAGATTAACTAAAACCAATCCGTTTTGAAGACCATGAGTTATGAAGCTAGCAATAACTCCATAATTTAAATATATTATCGCTAAAATTACTCCCATAAGTCCACTTATAACATTTAAAGGAAATTGGTTATGTGCTAATCCAAATGCTATAGAAGTGACAATTACTGAAAAAAAAGTAGGCAACCAAAAATTTAAAAAAGTTATACCTATAAATCTGAATAAAACTTCTTCAAAAAATGGTCCTATTAAAATTGTTAGTAGGATTGTTAGAATGGGTGATTTTTTCCACAAATATAGTAACCCTGTTAATGATTTGTCTTTTTGTTTTGTTACGACTTTATCCCCCAAATAAATTGATGTAAGTGCTATAGCAATCCCTAAAAAGATGCTTATTATTAAACCTGTTTTTGTAATTTGAAAAGCTTGTAGCACTAAAATCACTCCATTAAAAAAGTTAATTTAATAATATCACTATATCTATATTATTGTCTAATTACTTCTTAATAATAGATTTTGATAAATGTCTGTAAGGTCTATCTCTCTTTCTCTCATTAGCACAAGAAGATGATAAATAAGATCACTAATTTCATTAACTAAGTCTTTTCTATCTCCCCTAGACGCAATTACTACCTCAATGGCTTCTTCACCAACTTTTTGAGTAATTCTATCTAAACCTTGACTAAAAAGAGAGGTTGTATATGAATTATTTGGAAGGTTAGTTTTTCTACTCTTAATCGTACCTTCTAGTTTTACTAATTGTTCAAATAATTTTACCTCTCCTTCTATATTATTATGAAAGCAACTATATTCTCCTGTATGACATGTATTACCTTCTGGGATAACAGTAATCAAAAGCGCATCTAAATCACAATCTAAAGTGATAGTCTTTACTCCCAAATAGTCCCCTGAAGTTGCACCTTTATGCCACAGTTCATTACGAGACCTTGAGTAAAACCACACTTGTTTAGTACTCAAGGTTTGATCATAAGATTCTTGATTCATATACCCTAACATAAGAACAGACCCCGTATTATCATCTTGTATTATTGCTGGAATTAATCCTTTTTCATTAAATTTCATATTCTCACCTTTACACCTTTATCTATTAGATATAGTTTTAGATTTTTTATATCAACTATATCTTGGTGAAAAATCGAAGCAGCTAAAGCTCCTGTTACATTCGTACTTTGAAACAAGTCTAAAAAATCATTCATTTTCCCTGCTCCTCCAGAAGCAATAACAGGAACCCTCAAATCACTTATACTTTGATATAAATCAATATCAAAACCATTTTGCAAACCATCTCTATCAATACATGTTATTAATAATTCTCCCGCACCTAAACTAACTACTTCCTTAACCCAATCTCTTAAAAACAGATCTGTACTTATTTTTCCACCATGAGTATATACTCGCCATTTAGTACCTTCTTTTTTAACATCTATAGATACCACAGCGCATTGGCTTCCATACCTTTTTGCTATCTCTGTAATAAGTGGCGGATTTTTGACAGCAGCAGAATTTATTGCTACTTTATCAGCACCACTTAATAGCAATCTTTCAACATCTTTTATTTCTTTAATACCTCCACCAACCGTCAGCGGTATAAAAACATTTTCTGCTACTGCTCTTACAGTTTCTTTCATTGTGTTTCTGCTTTCAACTGTAGCATTGATATCTAAAAAAACTAGTTCATCAGCTAAAGACGTATTATATTTTTGAGATTGCTTAACCGGATCTCCTTGATCTATTAAATCAATAAATTTTTTACCCTTAACAACTCGTCCATCCTTTATATCTAAACATGGTATAATTCTTTTAGCTAACATTTAACTCACCTAAGCTTATCTTGTTCTCATACAGAGCTTTACCTACAACTACTTTTTTCAAATTATTATCTTCTAGATCTTCTATATCATCTAAGGATGAAACTCCACCGGAAGCAATCAAATTTATACCTACATATTTGTTGATAATATTTTTATACAGTTCTATGTTTGGACCAACCATTAAGCCATCTCTATTTATATCAGTTACTAGAAAATTTCTAAATGATTTATAGTACCAATAATCAAGTAGCTTATAAATTGTTGTGTTAGTATTTTCTAACCAGCCAGAACTTTTAACTATTTCTTCACTTACGTCTAAAGCAATTATAACTCTTTGTTTATATTGACAAAAAATTGTTTCAATCCATTCTTCTTTTCTTATAGCTGCAGAACCTATTACTATAGATTTAGCACCATTTTTCAGTAATTTGTTTGCATACTCATAACTACTTATCCCACCTGCAACTTGTAGTTTGCCTGGAAATTGCTTAACTAAATTTAGTAAGAGTTCTTTGTTTTCGCTGCCCTTGGCACCTTCCAGATTAACTACATGAATAGTTTGAAATCCATTATTAATAAAATATGCAATTGCTTCCTCTGGCTTTTTACTGTAAATAGTTTGTTTATTGAAGTTTCCCTTCTCCAGTCTTATCACTTTATTATTTAATATGTCTACAGCTGGAATTATTAACAAGATAAATCACCAAATTTCTTTAATATTTTAAGTCCTTCTATTCCACTTTTCTCTGTATGAAACTGTGTAGCTATTATGTTATTCTTCTCAATGATTGAAGAGAATTCTGTTATGTAATTAGTTGTTCCTGTTGTGTATTTTGTAATTGGCAAATAAAAACTATGCACAAAATAAAAATATTTAGAACTACTGTCTAAAAACTCTACTTTATTCCATCCCATATGAGGAATTATGCCTTTTTTTGACTTAAACATTTTTACGTTCGTGTTAAAAATGCCTAGCCCTTCTTCTATACCTTCTTCACTTTGTTTAGCTAATAACTGCATACCAAGACAGATCCCTAATGTGGGAGTCCCCTCCAATATTTTATTCTTTAGACAAGAAAGTATATCATCTTCTTTTAATTGTTTGATGGCATCATCAAAGGCACCTACACCAGGTAAAATTATTGATTTAGCATTTTCTACTTTCTTCTTTGTATTAATAACTTCACTCTCAAATCCTAAATATTTTAAAGCATTTCTAACATTGAATATATTTCCAACTTTATAATCTATAATTGAAATCATAGTAACTTCCCTTTTGTAGATTGGACCCCTTCTAATTCATGATTAAAGTGCTTTGCAATTAATCTGCCTAATCCCTTAAATAGTGCTTCTGCTATATGATGATTATTTTTCCCATTTATCATATTAACATGAAGAGTTATTTTCGCGTTATTTACAAAAGCGATTAAAAATTCTTCTATTAATTCAAGTGGCAAGTCTGCAATTTGTGATGTACTAAACCTTATATCATATGCTAAAAATGGTCTGTTTGATATGTCACTAACTAACAAAATCAAAGCCTCATCCATAGGAGAGTAGACTTCTTGAAATCTACTGAACTTTTCCTTATTAAAAATTTCATTAAATAATTGACCAAGAGCAATACCTAAATCTTCAATACTGTGGTGAAAGCCAGTTTCTAAGTCACCCTCAACCTTAATATTTACACCAAACCCACTATAGTAAAATAACGAGTTAAGTAAATGGTCAAAAAAGCCGTTACCACTATCAATACTAATCTTCTTTGTTTTATTTATCTCTATTTTTACTTCTACTTCTTTGGTTATCCTTGTTAATTTGTACATTAGTCATTCACCTCTATTAATTGCTTTATATTTCTATATAGCTCTTCATTTTCTTCTTTTAAGCCAATGCTTACTCTCAAAGTATTTATAAGAGAGGGTACACTCTGATAAAGTTTTCTAACATGAATTTTTCTATTTGACAACTGGTTATATATTTCTTCTACGTTATTAGGGAACTTGATTAGCAAAAAATTTGTATCACTTTGATAAACTTTTAGTCCAAGTTCACTTAATTTCTTTGATAACTCTTCTCTTTGTCTTTTTATTATATTTACATAATCTATGAAATTCTCTTTATTTTTGAGCACTTCGGCACCAAAAAACTGACTGAAATTGGAAACATTAAAAGGCATTTGACAACTTCTTATATTCTCAACATTTCTTTCGTTTGACATGCAATATCCAATTCTTAATCCTGCAAGTCCAAATGCTTTTGATAAAGTTCTTATTATTAAAAGATTGTTAAAACTATCTATATATCTAGCTATTGAATAAGCTGAAAACTCATAGTATGCTTCATCAATCATGATATACGAATTAGTATCTTTTATTATTTTAATTATTTTATCCTTATCAAATAAAGTGCCACTTGGATTATTTGGATTACATATAACAACTAAATCAATCTTATTCTGATTAGCTTCATTAATAATCTCTCTATAGGGTAATGAAAAATCATTATTTAGTGAAATAGTATATACCTTTTTTCCCTTCAGTTTTGCATAATGTTCATAAACACCAAAGGTTGGGGTAACAATTAAGATGCTTTTATTACAAAATTTATCAATAATATTAGCAATTATTTCATCTGCTCCATTGCCAATAACAATTTTTTCTTTGCAAAGCCCTGCATAATTTGAGAGCTCTTCTAATAGTGGGCCATCTTCTTGTCTTATATATCTGTTTAAGGACATCTCATCTAAGTTTATAGAAAGCTGTGATATTTTCTGTGGAGGCTTTGGGTGTTCATTAAGATTCAACCTAAGTCCTTCATTTTTGAATTGATAATTATTCATTTTTTACTCTTATCTCAACAGCTCTTGCATGTCCAGTCAATTTCTCGCTTTCAGCTAAAGTAATAACTTCTTCACTACAACTTTTTAATGCGTCTTTTGTATAATACAAAACTCCACTAACAGTATAGTAATCTCTAACACTTAACATTGAAGAAAACCTACTTGTTCCGCTAGTAGGCAACACATGATTTACACCTGCATAATAATCGCCTAAACTTTCAGCAGCGTAGTGTCCTAAAAAGATAGATCCCGCATTTTTGATTCTATCTAAGAAATCAAATGGGTTATCAATTGCTATTTCCAAATGTTCTGGACCCATTTTATTAATTAATACTGTAGCCTGATCTATAGAATCAACTACCACATATGCTCCTCTATTTATACTTTCTCTAGCTATCTTATTTCTTGGTAATTCTTGCAGCTGCTTTTCTAGCTCTTCATTTACTGCATTAGCAATTTCATTATCATTAGTAATAAAAACTACTCTGGCTAATGTATCATGTTCTGCTTGAGCTAATAAATCACTTGCGACATAACTAGGATGTGCTGATTGATCTCCATAAATACATACTTCACTAGGCCCAGCCAACATATCAATACCTACATCACCATATACAAATCTTTTTGCCTCAGTGACATAAATATTGCCTGGTCCTACTATCTTATCTACCTTTGTAACAGACTCTGTTCCATAAGCCATAGCTGCAACAGCCTGTGCTCCACCAACTTTGTAGATTTCATTTACACCAGCTATTGAAGCAGCAACTAAAGTCTCGCTTGGTATTGATCCATCCTTTTGTGGAGGAGTTGTCATAACTATATTGCTTACTCCAGCAACTTTCGCTGGAACTGCAGTCATTAATACAGATGAAGGATAAGCTGCAGTGCCCCCAGGAACGTAAATTCCAACTTTCTCTAGCGGTCTAATGACTTCCCCTCTTATTACTCCTTCTGTGGTGTTGTCAAACCAAGATTTTTCAAGTTGCTTATTATGGTAACTTTCTATATTTTCTTTGGCATTCTCTAATGCATTTATCCATTTTTCACTTACTGAATTAAATGCTTCTTTCATTTCTTCTTTTGTTACAATAAGAGATTCTAAAGCTACTTTGTCATACATTTTTGTATATTTGTATAAAGCAGCATCTTTATTATCTTTAACATCATTACATATTTTTTCTACACTTAATTTTATTTCTAAGTCCACACTATCTTCCAAACTTAAGTATTCATTTAAAAATTTATCTACATTATAACGCTTTAGCATCTTTTTTCTCCTTCAAATTTTTTATTAAGCTTACTATTGAATTTCTTTTAGTTTGATAACTTGAAACATTTGCTATTAACCTAACTGATATATCAGCTACTCTTGTTGTTTCAATTAAATCATTTGCCCTTAATGTATTACCTGTACTAACAATATCTAAGATTGCATCAGCAAGCCCTAAAATAGGTGCTAGTTCTACTGAACCATTAAGTTTAATAACTTCTGCATTAATGTTATTATCCATACAATATTTTTTAGTAATGTTCTGATATTTTGAAGCAATAACCTTAATTTTTCTCTTTTCCTTAGTTTGAGCTATCGCTAAATGGCAATGACCAATATCACAATCCAACAGTTCATAAACATTATAGTTATTTTCCATCAACATATCTTTCCCGACAAAACCACAATCCGCTATTCCTTTTTCAACATAAATTGGAACATCAACAGGTTTTGCTTGTATAATCTTGTAGTCATTAGTAGTCCACATTAGTTTTCTACTACTGCATTTATCTAACTCTCTAGAAATTCCTAGTAATTCTATGCATTGCTTTTTTAATCTACCTGACGGTATTACTATAGTTAATTTATCCATTATATTTCTCCTAAATAATTAGCATCTAATGCAAAGCCAATCGCAGGAAAGTCAGACCCAAATTTTTTAGACAAGTCATCATATCTTCCTCCACTGATTATAGGCTTTGCTTTATTTCCAACATAAACTTCAAAAACTAGTCCAGTGTAATAATCTAAATTCTTAACTAATCCAATATCAAATACAAATCTATCGCTATACTGAAATAATAACTCTTGTATGCCTTCGTTAATTTGATATTCTGGCAATATTTTCTTTAATGAAGCTAATACTTTTGTAATATTTCTTTCATTGAACAATTTCCATATTGCATCATATTCTTCAATTTTAAGCTTTAAGTTTAAAGCTTTTTCAATCTCAACGTAATTATGAGCTAAAAGTAAATTTATAAATTCTATTTCTTCCATCTCATCCAAGTCCATCTTTTTTATTATTTCTTTTATAAAGGGCATATAATTAATACATAAAACACTGTCTTTTAACTCAATAGTGTTTAAGTACTTCATTATTAAATCCATGATCAATAAATCTGCTTCTTTTGAGTTGCCTCCTAAGTATTCAACACCAATCTGTCTGTAATTTTTTGGTTTGTCTGTTCTAAAAATTTCTCCATAATATGCAACCCTTTTTGGTAGCACTTCACTTCTTTTTGCAAAATCAGCTACAATAGATGTTGTGTAATCAGCTCTTAAAGCTTTTACATCTGTATGATTAACGCATTTATATAAATGATTATCTAATATACTGTCTTTATATATTCCAATATTCTCCATTATTGGGATATATTTTTCGATAAAACCATTACTCACATTAATTTGACGTAGTTCAAATTCTAAATCTCTCATCTTTTCTCTGTTCATATTACCATCCTTTATTTAGATAAAGTATTAAAGCCTTTAATATCTTAACAAATCAATTAGATTAAATCAACCCCTTTTTTTAAAAAAAATTCTCCTGAAACTCAATAAAGAATTTCAGGAGATATTAAATATTCCTTAATTTATATAGTCTGCCAATAAATTAACAAACTTTTGATTTGTCTGCTCATCTGCCACAGATACTCTAATTGTATCCTTTATTAGTGGACTTAATTTATGAACAGGTCTAATTAATACATTTTTATCATTAAAATACTCTTCTAAAAGTTCTGGATCTTTTTCTGTTTTTACCAAGAGGAAGTTGGTATTGCTTGGATAAACATATACTCCTTCTATTTCGTTTAGTTTATCCCTAAAACTTTCTCTTAATTCGATTATTTTCTCTACGTAAGGTAAGAACAAGTCTTTGTTACTTAAAAGCTTTGTACCAATCATTTGAGTAATATTAGAGACATTATAATGGGTTTGATAGTCTCTAACCTTTTTAACTATCTCTTTTGAACCTAAGCCATAACCTAATCTTAAGCCAGCTGCTGCGAAGGCTTTTGAGAATGTGCGTAGTATAATAATGTTTTTATAATTATATAATTCATCAGTTAAGGTTTCTTTGGCAAACTCAAAATATGCTTCATCAACTAATATATTAGCATTAGTTTTTTCAGCTATTTCTAAAATATCTTCTTTAGGAAAGATATTGCCAGTTGGATTATTAGGCCTGCATATGACCACTAAACCAATTTCTTCTTCATTGACTCTCTTAATTATCTCTGAAGTTGGCAATTTAAATCCTTCTTTTAAAGGAATATCTATCAGGTTTAATCTAAGTTTTTTAGCTGTACTTAGATACAAAAAGAAAGTTGGAGTGCTAACTAGCATCTTTCTATTATCGCCTGTTAAGGAATTAAATATCTCGCTTAAAAGGGTATCTCCGCCATTAGCAACAACAATCATTTCTTTATCTAACCCCGTATATTCAGATAGAGCTTCGATTAAAGATCCTTCTTCTTGACTTTGGTAATAATTGAGTCTTGCTTGTGATAAATCAAAATCTAATAGTTCTTTACATAAAGATTCTGGCGTAAAAGGGCTTTCATTATTATGTAGTCTTATTTTTTTCATTAAATACCTTCCTTTAGTGCAAATTTTACAGCAGCTTTAGCATGTATAGTAGATGTATCAAAAACTGGTAGTGGACTAGTGTCTTCTTTTATCAATAAAGGGATCTCCGTACATCCAAGGATCACCCCTTGTGCTCCTTGGTCTTTCAATTTATCTATAATCTGCTCAAACTTCTCTCTAGACTCATCTCTAATTTCTCCTAGGCACAATTCATTATATATAATATTGTGTATATATTTTCTGTCCTCAAGATCTGGAATTATTACTTCTATATCATGATCATTTTCCAGTTTTTCTCTATAAAATTTACCTTCCATAGTAAATCTAGTTCCTAAAAGAGCTACTTTTTTAAAGTTTCTTTTTTTTATTTCTGAAGCTGTAGCATCTGCTATGTGAAGAAGTGGAACATCAACTTCTTTTATTATATGTGGTGCTAATTTATGCATTGTATTTGTAGCTATAACAATGAATTCTGCTCCTGCAGCAATTAAGTCTTTAGCTGAATTAACCATAGCTTCAGCTAACCCTTCCCAATCATCTTGATGTTGCATTTTTTCTATATCTTCAAAGTCAAAAGAATATATCAACATATCTGCTGAATGCAGTTTACCAAGCTTCCTTTTTACCTCTTGATTCATAATTCTATAATATTCTAGAGTAGATTCCCAACTCATTCCTCCTATAACACCAGCACGCTTCATTAATCTTCACCTTCCTTAGTTTTAAATAAACCATCTACACTCAAGTATCTTTGTCCAGTATCAGCCATAACACCTACAATGACTTTCCCTTTATTTATTGGATCATTAGCTATTTTCTCCAAAGCACATCCAACAGCTCCAGAAGATATTCCTACTAAAACTCCTTCTTTTTCTGCTAATTTACGACACATTGAAAATGCCTCATCTGTCTTTATTAGCTCAATTTTATCAATTACTTCTTTATCTAAAGTCTCAGGCACAAATCCAGGAGCAGTTCCCATCATTTTATGAGGTTTGAAAATTCCTTTAGAAATATAGGGAGATTCTTCTGGCTCTACAGCTATTAATTCAATATTTTTATTCATTTCTTTTAGATATCTTCCTGCTCCACAAATTGTTCCACCAGTCCCTAAAGCAGCAACTAAAATATCAATCTCTCCGCTTGTATCTCTCCAGATTTCAGGACCTGTATTAAAATAATGTGCCTTAGGATTATCTTGGTTCACATGTTGGCCTAAATAGAAATATTCAGGATGGTCTTTTAATATCTCATGCATTCTTTTTTTAGCCCCTGCAGTTCCTAGACTTGCTGGTGTCAGAATTAACTCTGCTCCAAAAGCTCTAAGGATTTGTTTTCTTTCTTCACTTTGAATTTCAGACATGCAAAGAATCGCTTTATATCCCTTTATTGCTGCGATATATGCTAGAGCCATGCCAGTATTTCCACTGGTAGATTCTATTATTGTGTCTCCTTTAGAGAGTATACCCTCTTTCTCTGCTTGCTCTATAATGTGTAAAACAGGGCGGTCTTTTAGACTAAGCGGATTAAAAAACTCGCACTTTGCTAAAACAGTAGCATTTTCTGAAAACATATTTAACTTTAAAAGTGGAGTGTTACCTATAAGATCTATTAAACTTTTCGCATAATGCAATTTAGTTCCTCCTAGTTAGATGGATTATTGAGTCGATATCCTACTTCAGTCATTTCATCTCCTAGTTCAATTAACTTAGTGTAAGCTACTACACCTTTATCATGCATGAACTCTCTGATTTCATAATAGTCACTATTAACATCTTCATATATGACATGATAAACCCATTTATCATCTTCAACTGATAAATCATCAATCTGGCACTCAAATTCATACTCATTTCCTTCCAAATCTACTACTGTTTGTTGCCAGCTAGTTCCTATATTAAATGGATATTTAATAAGTATCATATCTTGATATTGTGGCTCCATTAATCTTTCTCCAGTCACTGACTGCCTTAGTTCACCGTTACGTATGTAATATTCGATACTAACACTGAAATCTCCTGTGGCC
Organism: Clostridia bacterium; assembly: GCA_046542315.1. Taxonomy (GTDB): domain Bacteria; phylum Bacillota; class UBA994; order PWPR01; family PWPR01; genus PWPR01. The sequence goes on along the minus strand of JBKHBO010000019.1, from coordinate 5,451 downwards.
TCTCCACCTGAAGCATCAAATACTTCTCCTTGAATTGTGTATATCTTTGTATCATCTTCAAAATTAATATCTGTTAATTCCATAGTATGTCCATACTCTGCAAAGCCACTATAGATCCATTCAAAGCCCTCTTCATTAGGTAACATACTTGAAACTTCTTGGTTGATTATTGTTTGTTGACTATCTTGTGAAGATTCATACAAATGATATGAAATTTCAAAATCTTCTTCGCCATCTTGATATAGTTTTTCAAAACTCACTAATCCATAACCTTCTCTGAATTTTCTTATTTCATAATAATCACTTTCAATATCCTCATACATAACAATATACTCTATGCCCTGATCTGTTTCTCTTTCTTCTGCAATATGACAGTCTAATGTAATTTCTTCACCATCTAACTCTACAGTTTGTTCCCAAGAGTTTTCAATGGTTAAAGGAGATTTTAATAAGATTAAACCTTGATAAGATGGATCCATCATTCTCTCTGCATCAGTGTATTGCCTTAATTCTCCCTTTTCAATTTCGTATTTTACCTCTAAGGAATAATCCCCTTCAGCTTCTCCACCTGAGGCATCATAAACTGTTCCACCAATTATATACTCTTTATATTCATCGTCTCCGCTAATTGAATCAAGTGTCATAGTATGTCCATATTCTGCAAATCCATTATATATCCACTCAAAGCCTTCTTCATTAGGTAACATTTCTGCTAGTTGTTGATTTTCTTCACTAAAGTCTTCTGAAGGAACGATAACTTCAGTACATCCACTGATTAAAAGTAAAAGTGCTATAATTGTTACTAGTTTTTTCATTTCAACCAACCCTTCTTTCTTTATAAATAATTATACCTTAATATATTTAAATCGTCTCATATTATTATTTAATCTAAAAACAATTCATTTTTAAAGCAAAAAAGACAGATTTCTCTGCCTTTTAGGATTAAAATTTTAATAGCTTATTTATCTAATGCGTTTTCAACTGCTTTGATTATTGCTTTAGAACTAATTGTAGCACCTGCTATTGTATCCACTTGTAAGGATTGATTTTCTAATATGTTTTCAATAACTGCTTCACCAGGCTCTCCTTTGCCATTAGTGTGCTTCATTAAATCAATTCCGGTTATCTCGTTATTTACTACCTCTACTTCTACCTCTACCTTAACTAAACCTGCATCATAAAAGCCTGTATAAGTGTTATCTTCAATTTCAGTTAAATTTATTTTCTTTATATCTTCTAATAATAAAGCATCAACCTTTCTAGTAGCTTTGGTAAGATTCACTCCTATTACAATAGCTACTAGTATAAGTGCAAATAGTATTCCAATAATAAACTTCTTTTTTATCAATTTCTACCTCTAAATAAATATTTTATGATTCTTTCACTTCTTTTTACTAAATCTTCTCTGGTTAAAAGGTCTTTATTTGCAACATGCATTGCTATTAGCCCCCTGTTTGATGTGCTAATGATATCTGATATTACATTTATATCGTTTTCATCAAGATAGTCAAATTCTATACATTCATTAATTATTTCATTTAACATAACTCTCATTGCAGGCATTTGAAACTTCTTTTTTAAACTATCAGGAGGAGTTCCTAGATTAGAGTTATAAATAAACCTAAATATATGAGGATAGTCACTAAAATACTTTATATATGTCTTATTAACATTAAGCAACCTATCTAATGGGTCTTTTGAAAAATGGACTTTTTGCATTTCTTTGCCAATATCATCAAATAACTTATCAATTACAAACCATTTAAGTTCTTTTAAGTCAGTAAAATAATTATATATTGTAGCATAAGAGTAACCTGCTAAATCTCCAATTTTCCTTGCAGACAATTTCTCATTCCTATAAACTAGTTCAATTGCTGCATCTAAGAAAAACGTACGCATTCTTTCTTTATGCAAATTTTCTTTTTTCATATTTTACCCCTAAAATTTTGCTCCAAATTCTTTAATTTTATCTTCGAATATCTTCTTCTCATTACTACTAACTTTCGCTATTTTTTTGACAATTATCTTCTCAAAAAATTTCAATTTACCTAAATCAAATTCATAGCCAAAACGCGAAACTTCTTTAGCACTATTTAATAAAGATCCAAAATTTCTTTCTAAAGTATCATCTACTTGATCTCCATCAGCACCACAAATAAAAATACCTAACTCTTTTTCCTCAAGTAAGCTTTTATTGTTCTCTATGAACTCTTTCATCTCTGGTCTAATCTGACCTGCATAAATACTTGTTCCAAGTATAACTGTTTCATAAGGTGATATATCAAGTTGTTTTTTATCTAACTTAACTACCTCTACATTCTCAATTAATTTTGATAAATATTCACTACACTCGCCAGTAAAGCCATACTTACTGGCATAAACAATAATTTTATTCATTTTGCTTCCTCCCTGACGATATTAACAGTGTTAATTAAATTAACACTGTTAATATACGGTATAATGGAGAATATGTCAACATCTTTTTTATTTTATTGTATAATTTAACTATTAATAATTTGGAGTGTTTTATAATGGATAAATATATTATGTGGGATTTTGATAATACTTTAGCTTATCGAGAAGGTATGTGGACCCAAACAATGATGGATATCATGAGCGAGCTTTCTATTAAGAGCATTAATAGAGATTCTATTAGAGAATTTATGAAAAAAGGTTTTCCTTGGAATAATTATGAGTTATCACATCAAGAATTAATGGGAGATTTAAATTGGTGGGATTATTTGAAAATGTATTTTATTAGATCGTTGATTGATCTAGAGCTTCCTGCTGATATTGCTACTATTGTTGCTGGAAGAATTAAAAATAAGTATTTAGACATTTCCTATTGGAAAGTTTTTAGTGATACAGTAAACACTTTAGATCTCCTTAAAGATAAAGGCTATAAGCATATTGTACTTTCAAATCACGTTCCTGAATTAGAATCTTTAGTAAAAAATTTAAACCTAGCTAAATATTTTGATGAAATAATTTCTTCAGGGATAGTTGGATATGAAAAGCCAAATAAAATGATCTTTAATTATGCTAAAAATAAGTTGCCTAAAGATTCAAGTGTAATTATGGTTGGGGATAACTATAAAGCAGATATTTTAGGAGCAAATCAAAATGATATACAAGCGATTCTAGTCAGAAAACCAAACACTTTCAACTATGGTAACTATTTTGAAATTTTGGATAATGCTTTTATTGATAAAATAGAAGTCATTTTTGGAGGAATTAATAATGATTAGACAAATTAAAAAAAAATGATAATTACTGGGATAGTTTTATCTCTCATCTAAAAAGAGCAAGTATGTACCAGCATATTAATTTAAAAAATGATAAATATGCCTTTATTGTAAAAGTCTTAGATGAAGATATTGTAGGGCATATTTCAATCATAAAGAAGAATTTAGAAATTCCTCTTTTAGAAAAAAACAAATAGAATATAACTCAAAGAAACTATTTGAATATTTTGTCCAAACATTTTTTGTTGATAAAAATTTTAGAAGAAATGGATATGGTAAAAATCTACAACTAAAAGCATATAAGCTGGCCTGTGAATTAGGTGCATATCAACTGCCTAGCTGGTCCAGCTATGATAAAATTGCTAATTATAATCTTAAATTAGGATTAGGATTTGCCATCCATCCTGGCCATACTTATGTTTCAAAAACTAATCAATACATTCCCAGGAAGCTACTTTGTTAAAGTTTGCTCAAAAACAGCCCTCTTATAGAGCATATTGTCCGTGTTGCAGTTAAATTGCAAATAATAAAAAAATAACACTGCAAATACAATCTTAAAAAAGTTGTAATTACAGTGTTATTTTATGGCGCACCCAGCAGGATTCGAACCTGCGACCCCCGGATTAGAAGTCCTAGGCACTAAATTTTACTATATTATCTTATCATTACTTTATGTTTATTTAACAACAAAAAAGTCTCATCTCCAACATTGTTCTTCCATTTTATACTGCCATAACTTAATGAAATGGCAGTACGTTTATTCTACAAATATATTAATTAACAATATTTTAAAGAGTATCTGATTCGTAGTCAGATTTTAAATATATCTCTAAGATTTAATCATTCTAATTATTTATTGGCTTACACTTGGCTAACACATAAGAAGTTATATCAAATTTAAGCAGTGTTACATTTATCATTTTCTTTTATAACATCTTCAGCTTTAGGATTTAAATTATTTAATCCACCATATAATTCACTTTGGAACTTATTCAACTTAGAATTTTCTTGCATTTCTAATAAAGTTGTAGCAAACTCTTGAAATTTTGGATTAGTTGCTATTGTCCTCATTGATTCTGACACCCTCCCGAGTCCAATTATAATATCTCTGAAAGTTATTTTATCTTCATTTATTTCTTCTTTATCTACCTCTACATTAAAGTGCTCATTTAAAGTTTTAAGAATATGCCTTGAAAAGATTACTTTGTCAGATAACCCATATGTCTTTAGTTCTTTTTGTATATAAGGATGCAGTTTCTCACCATCATCTTCATCACAAAAGTCATTGTAATTGTTGGATATAAAGAAAATCACATCATCATCATTTAAGCTTATGTAATCTTTAATATTATATAATGTGACTAAAATCAGTGAGTCCCCAAATTGGTTATCTTGATTATGAAAAGGAGGTATTTTTAAATACTTTCTTCTTTCAGCCTCTACTATTAATTTTCTATATGTTTCAATCAATATCGTATTTTGATTATTAGACACTTTTTCACAAAACCAATTTTCAATTTCTTGTTTTAATATATCTTTTTTATCATTAAATTTAGCTTTTTTCTCTAATAAGCTCTCATACATTGCTTGTATTTCTTCCTCAAAATCCTCTAATTTATCATCTAGGAAATCTACCCAGTGCAATTTTTTTAATGCATCAACGGATTCCTTTATCAAAACTCCTGTTCCTTTAATTAAGCTATCAATGTTCCTCTCAAACTCATACTTAACTATCTCTGGCAATATCAACTTACACTTATTCTTCTCTAATAAATCCTCGAGTATATTTTTAGCAATATTACTTGATAGATCATTCCTACTTGAAATGCAATCTATGAGAATATTTGTATCTAATAAAAGATATTTCATTTTACCACCTCTTAATGCTTATTCTATAAATTACTTTATATTCCTGCTATTATAATTAGAATAACTAAGGTTGCACTTATTTATCACATATGCTCAAAATAAATATTGAAAATAAAAACATTTTATAAGAATAATACATTTTAATTCACTTTCTGAGGCATTTAATTCTACTATAAGAGTTATTACACCTATCAAGTTTCTTTAAAACAAAAAAAGACCTCCCAATTAAGGAAGGTCTCTAATATTATGCCTCGCAATTCATTTTTTCACAATAACCATTTTAGTTTCCTCATCACAATGCACCTTATATCTAGCAGCAGGATCTAGAACTCCTCTT
>JBKHBO010000018.1:0-30979 GCA_046542315.1 Clostridia bacterium | reverse complement strand
TTATCTTTATTATCTTTATTTGATATACTAATATTAATAATTTAGATAGGAGAATTAAGATGCAAGATAATCTTTATTTCACCATCACAGAAAATGTAGACAATTTATCTGAAGAGGCACTAAATTTACAACTAAAAGAGAAACCCGAATTAACCCAAATTCTTTCAAAAAAACAATTGAAAACAAGCTTAGAAGATACTAAATACCATTTAAACTATCTTAGTGAAGCTATTGCATTCGATGATAAAAAGATCTTTATTAATTATGCAAAATGGGTTAAGCATTTGTTTGAAACAAGAAATATCCCTCTTATTTGGTTTATTGACAGTCTTAAAGCAATTGAAACAACTCTTAATAAAAGAATCGAAAATAACTTAGTTAGTGAGTATTTAGATGCTGCTCTAGAATCTATACAAGAAACTGATAGTATCACGACATTTATTGATACTACTACTGAAATTGGATTATATGCTAGAAAATATACTGACTTTCTATTAGATACTAATAAAGATGCTGCTAGTAAACTTATTGAAGAAATGACAGATAAAGGATTTACTGTGGAAGATATTTATTTAAATATTTTTGCAGTATCGCAGTATGAGGTTGGTCTTTTATGGCATAATAATGAAATATCAGTTGCACTTGAACATTACTGCACTGCTGCTACTCAAATGATTATGTCTCAACTATATCCAATAATATTTTCTACAGAAAAAGAAGATAAAAAAGCCTTAATAACTTGCACTAAAAATGAACTCCACGAACTTGGTGCACGAATGGTAGCTGACTTTTTAGAACTCAACGGGTGGCAAACATATTATATAGGTGCACAAAGTCATTATGAAAGTACTATAGATAGTATAAAAAGCTATCAACCTGATGTAGTAGCTATATCAACAACTATTAGTTACCATTTATCTGAAGTTGAGGAATTGATTAAGTTGATAAGAAGTAATGAAGATTTTAACAATATAAAAATTATCGTTGGGGGCAGACCTTTTAACGAAAACAAGGATTTATATAAAAAATTAGATGCGGATGGGTACGCACCAGATGCAAAAAAGGCTGTTCAAGTCTGTGAGGAGATTATAAAAAATGGTTAAATATGCTTTTTTTACTTGTGGTTGGGATGGCAATATTAAAGAAGTAATCCATTCAACATTTAACAGTAATATTTTGGACAAGGAAACTCCTTTGTTTAGTTTTTTTCAAAATGATTGCCAAGAGAAAGTCATAAATTTTTTCAATAAAATAAAAAGGGATAACTTTGCTTATGGATGGGAGTTTAATATTGATATAGATAAAGAAATTGTGCAAGTTCTAATGACTGGCGCTCTAATAAAAAATGAAATTATCATTGCGATTACTGAAAAAGATAGCTCTATTTCAAAGTATTATGAAGAAATGCTAAAAGTTAATAACCATCAAACTACTGAGATTAGAAATCTACAGCAAAAACTAGTTGTTTTTGAAAAAAACTTATCAAACCAGTTTGATGAAATTTCTAAACTTAATAATGAACTAATCAATACCAAAAGATTATTAGAGCAAAAAAATGCAAAATTAGAATCTTTAAATAAAAAGCTTGAAATAATTTCAATAACTGATGAATTAACCAATCTTTATAATAGGCGTCATTTTTTTGATATTATAAGAAAAGAGATTAAAAGAGCTATTAGAATGAACTATCAAATCACTTTACTTTCTATTGATATAAATAATTTTAAAAAAGTAAATGATACTCATGGGCACTTTGCAGGAGATCAATTATTAAAAAAATTAGCTACTATAATTACTGATAATGTAAGAGAAGGACTAGATATACCTTTCAGATTTGGCGGAGACGAATTTACACTTTTATTGTCTGACTGTTCTAAGGAAAGGGCCCTAGAAATAGCAAATAGAATCGATGAAAAATTTAAAGAGAGCACAGATATTGCTTCTTTAGCATATGGTGCAGAAGAATTGGATATATATAATCCAAATATAGAAAATGTTTTACAAGAAGCTGATAAAAAAATGTATAATCATAAACAAAAAACAAAGGCGAAAGAATAAAATCTTTCGCCCTTATTTTAATTTTATTAAATCTAACTATAAGCCTGCATTTTCAATAAAATACAAAAATACTATTAGCACTATACTGAACGGTATCGTATAAAGAAGTGGATGATACTTCATTTTGGAAAACAGTGTGAATTCATTAAATTTATCTTTTGTCACAATATTAGCATCTTTTAATTTTGAATACATAGATGCAAAAATACCAGATCCTATTATTATGCCAAAGACTCCTCCAATTAATCCATCAACATTCCCACTACCGACTGCTCCAGCTACTGTACCTGGGCAATATCCCAATAATCCGAAACCAATTCCAAATAACAGTCCACCTATAGTCGCACTTTTAATAGAGCCACTCTTTGGTTGTAATTTTATGTATCCGGTAGGCAGAATTATACTAATCAATAACATAGTCGTGACAACCGCCGATAACATTATTTTAAGAACAGTAAAATCGATTAATCTGAGCTGATTAACTAGCACTTCATAAGTAGTTACGCCACCCTTTTGCAATAAGAATCCAAAGATGCTTCCAAAGAAAAGGCCTAAAAGTAATTGAAGATTTTTATTCGCATGAATTTTATTCATAAATATATCTCCTAAAATCCAAATATCAAGCCAGCAGATAGAATTCCGCCTATAAAGAAGCAGATGGAAGCAATCCAACTAACAACAGATAACTGAGCAGCACCGCTTATTCCATGACCACTTGTGCAACCCCCACCTAGCCTTGCTCCAAATCCCATCACAGTTCCACCCAAAAGTCCTAATAGTACCCTAGTAAATAAACTGTCTGATACAAAGTCTCTCCATAATTGTGGTATCAGAATAAACTGAAAGGATCCAGATAACCTGCTTGAAATAAAAGACCCTATCACTATTCCTATAAGTAACATCCAACCCCAGTCAATTTTTGGGGTTTTGATTTGATAGTACTCATTACTCTCCACTTTTTCCTTATTAAACATTTTAGCTATCATTCCACTGGTTTTTAGATACGAAGTTGAGGCTCCTAAAAACTTTTTAGAAACAATTAAAGTGACAATATTTAAAATTCCTATTAAAAAGCCAACGACATATGGAGACCAAGTGACCTCTTTAAGATAAGACAATGCTTATTCCTCTCCTTCAAGATATTTTTCGTAACTTTTCATTCCTCCTGCTATAACGGAAATATTGTCAAAGCCTTTCATTTTTAGTATACTTGCACCCATATTGGAACTATTACCTGATTTGCATATAAGTAAATAATCTTTTTCCATATCTAACTCTGTATACCTCTCTCTTAAATCTGGTGATGAAATGTTTATGGCATCTGGTATATGGAACTCTGAAAAGACTGACTTTTCTCTTGTATCTATTACAATATAATCATTATCTTCAACTAGTTCAATAGCCTCAAAAATATTTAATTGATCTATGTAGTCAACTGTATAACCACTTGCTACCCACTTTTCTATTCCTCCTTTGAGATAACCTACAGTTCTGTCAAGTCCTACTCTTTGTAACCACATCATAGTTTCAAATACTTGCTCATCATTTTCTGCTACTAATAATATATCTTTATCAAAAGGTATTATCCAACCTGCAAATATAGGTAAATTGCCATTAAATGAGATACTATATGATTCTGGGATATGTGCTCCACCAAAACATATATATGACCTTACATCTATAACCACTGCATCTCCATCAATATACTTTTTATAAAACTGATCTGGATTAAATGCCTCAATAGGTTCAAGATCATCTATTAATGTTGGTCCTTGCCTATTAAGATCACTGCATAATGCAAAATGATCTGGAACTTCAGGCATATTTTCAGTCAAAGATTTTATAAACTCATTTCGATCTTCAATGTTCAATAAAGGGTTAAATCTTTTTTCATAGCCAATAGTACTACGATATTTAGCTGCCATTGCTTTACCACAAAGAGAACCTGCTCCATGTGCAGGATATACTTCACAATAATCAGGTAATTTCATTAGTTTTCGTAAACTATCAAAGAGCTTATCAGCCAATTCTTTTTTCTTATCTGGGAAAAGGTCTGGCCGTCCTACATCTCCAACAAAGAGAGTGTCCCCAGTAAATACTCCCGATGGTTCTTCTGACCTAGATAAGTCGTAAACTACATAACAAATATGTTCAGGTGTGTGGCCTGGAGTTTCAAGGACTTCAAACTTGATATCTTCAATTTCAAATGAATCTCCCTCTACAAGTTCAACTGTAGGAAAATTAGCGTTAGCAGACTTAGGCATATATATTTCTGCTCCAGTCTCTTTAGCTAAATCCATATGTCCTGAAACAAAGTCTGCATGCAAATGAGTTTGAATTATATGTGTGATTTTCAAATCCCTTTTATAAGCTTCTTCTAAATACTTATCAATATCTCTACTTGGGTCAATAATTGCGCAAGATTTGTTACCAGCTATTAAATACGAACTATGTGCAATTTTCTCAACGTAAAAGTGTTTTATTAACATAATTGCCTCCTTTTTTATTTATGCAAATGAATATCCATCTGTGGGTAAGGGATTGAAATTCCCTCTTCATCAAATCTCTTTTTTGTTTTCTCCAACAAATCAAACTTCAAATTTATGTAATCACTACTTAATACCCATGTCCTTGTTGTAAAGAACACCGCACTATCTCCTTGCCCAGAGACTACAACTGTAGGTTCTGGATTTTTCAAAATTAACTCATGATTATTAATTATATCAAATAAAACTTGCTTTACTTTGTCAATATCTTGTTCATAACCAATCCCAAATTCAAGGTCTAACCTCCTTGTTCCTTTAGCAGTGTAGTTAATAATAGTAGAATTTGACAAATTTCCGTTTGGGATAGTTACAATTTTATTATCCATAGTTATTAAAACTGTATTAAATATATTTATTGCATCAACCTTGCCAGTTTGGTCCGCTGCTTCTATAAAATCTCCAACTTTAAAAACACGTAGTGTTAATAACAACACTCCTCCAGCAAAATTAGATAAAGCTCCTTGAAAAGCTAAACCTACAGCAAATGAAGCAGCACCTAGGATTGCTACAAAAGAAGTTGCCTCAATACCTGCTTGTTGAATTGCTGATAAAACTATTAATACTTTGAGTCCAATATCAATAATGGACATAATAAATGGTCTTAATGTAATATCAATATTTGATTTATCTAAAAAGTTTCTAACTAATTTTTTTATCCATTTGATAATTTTGAATCCTATTAAAATAATTAGAATTGAAATTAATATCTTTAAAGCATAAGTCTGAAGTAAAGTTACTATATTATCCAAAGATAATCCCCCTTATAATATTTTATATATATCATTATACAATAACTTAAAAGGTAATGTTAGTAAATCTTTAGAAATGCAATTAGTCTAAAAGTTATTCGCATACAAAGCAGTTTAAAGCTCTTCACATAATATATCTTTTCTGATAGTATTCTATATTAGAAAAAGGAGATTATAATGAAAAACAAGACGATTCAAAGCTTAGAAAACTATAATTTAATAATATTCAACTTAGTTTGCTTATTATATTGGGAGCTTCTGAATTTATTACTTTTATATAATAAATTTGGCTTTACAAATATATATCCAATATTAGTCTCAATAATTGCAGCCCTTTTATTATCTTCTTTGATTTCAGTTTTGCCAATGAAAGTAAAAAAATATGCACATGTTTCCTTATTGTTAATTATAGCTTTGATTTATATTGTATATTTTATTTATTATAAGATTTTCCAAACACCTTTGTCTTTATATTCTTTGTTAGGGGCCTCTGATGCGTTTCAGTTTAGAGATATAGCTTATAACGCAATAACAAACAATACTTTTACTGTTTTATTATTTCTTGTTCCTTTTCTTTCATTTAAATTTATCAATTTTAATTATAGAAAAATAAATAAAAAACATATTTCTGTTTTCATTATATTATTTCTCCTTTTAGGAATTACTACTTTCACCTATATAAACACCTCTGCAAACAAAACTATGATAGTAAAAAAGCTGTTTTTTGAAGTTAATGATCCAGACCAAAACTTAAAGAATCTAGGGTTATTCCAAACTATTTTTTTTGACTATAGCAGAACAATTCTAGGAAATGACATTGCGCTAGAACAGCCAGAGGTCATTGATGAAAATACTGAGCTAGAAGAAGAAGTAGTAGAAGTAGATACAACAGAATATAATATATTAAATATTGATTTTAGAGAACTTATTGATAAATCTAATAATTCTGATATGCAAAGTTTACACAAATACTTCAGCCTTCAAACTCCTACTAATAAAAATAAGTATACTGGCATTTTTGAAGGACATAATTTAATTTTAATAACTGCAGAAGCATTACATCCTTCGGCCATTAGTGAAGAATTAACTCCTACATTATATAAAATGACTAATGAAGGGTTTGTGTTCAATAATTTTTATAATCCTCTTTGGGGTGTTAGCACTATTGATGGTGAATATGTTGCTATGACAGGGCTACTACCTAAAACTGGAGTATGGAGCTTATCTTTGTCAGCTAAAAATAATATGATGTATACTTTAGGCAATCAGCTAAAAGAAAAAGGATACAACACTTACGCATATCATAATCATACCTATTCGTATTACAATAGAGATGAATCTCATCCAAATCTAGGATATGAGTACTATGGCATTGGAAATGGTTTAGTATTAAAAAATATGTGGCCAAGATCGGATTTAGAAATGATAGAAGTTACTGCTCCAAACTATATTGACAAAGAACCTTTTCATACTTATTATCTGACGATAAGTGGTCATTTAGAATATAATTTTTCAGGCAATCATATTGCTGTAAAAAATAAAAAGCTTGTTGATCATTTGCCATATACTGAAGGTCCAAGAGCATATTTAGCATGCAATTTAGAATTAGAATTTGCATTAGATAGTTTACTAACTTTTTTAAAAGATTCTGGTACTTTAGATAATACAGTTATTGCCATAAGCCCAGACCACTACCCTTATGGGCTGAACTTAGATGAGATTAATGAAATAAGCCAAAATGAGATAAATAATGAATTTGATTTATACAAAAGTACTTTCATAGTTTGGAAGCAGGGTATGAGCAAAATTGAAGTTAATAAATTATCTTCAAGCGTTGATATTTTGCCTACACTCTCTAATTTATTTGGGCTGGAGTATGACAGTAGAACAATGATAGGTAGAGACATTTTATCAGATTCAACACCACTTGTCATATTTAAAAATCACAGTTGGATTACCGATCTTGGAGAATATGATTCTGAAGAGGAAAGATTCTTCCCTTATAATAACGAAGTATCTAATTCTTATATTGAAAATATAAATAGAATAGTCATAGAAAGATTTTACTATTCATCGAAAGTTTTAGATACAAATTACTACTCAAGTATTTATGAACATTTGAATAACAAGACTAAACTAGCTCCATAAAAATAACCTTTGATTATCTGCTCAGATAATCAAAGGTTTTTTTTAGTATGTGAACTCTCAACTTTTATATCTAGTCCCCTTAGGAACAACGCAAATAAAATCTAAACTTTCTGATTCAGAGCTATTAATAAATTGATGTTTCTCATTAGGAGAGACAAAAACAAAATCATCTTTCTTTATTTTTCTTTCACTGTCTTTGTCTCTTAAAAACCCTTCTCCTTTTACTACATAGACTTCATGTTCCCATGGATGAGCATGAGAAGGTGTAGTGCTTCCAACAGACAATGATATGTATCTCATTTCAAAATTAGGAGCACCGTCTTCTTGAGTAATTGCCCATTTAATAGTAGATTTAGCTTTACCAATTAATTCTACTGGTGTTACATCAACCTCTTTAACTTTTTCTAAAGGCGCAACTTTCATATTTTCCACCTCAAATATATTCTATTTATAGTTAATTTTAACACATTAAATAGCGAAATCAAAAAATAAGCAAAAAGATGCTAGAAATTAGCACCTTTCTTTACTATATTCTTATACATTTTTATAATATATTAATTTTAATCCTCTAAGTGTCAAGTTAGCATCATAAACATTTATCAGACCAGATTCTTGCGCTATTAGGCGGCCAAGTCCACCAGTAGCAATTATTTTTACTTTGCTCCAATCTAGTTCGTCACATATTTTCTTAACTATATATTCAACTGAACCAACTTGGCCAAATACGATTCCTGCTTGCATGCTTTGTGTTGTACTCTTTGCAACAACTGAATTTGGTGTTGCTATTTGAACATTTGGTAATTGTGCTGCACTTTCATACATTGCGTTAGCACTAACTTGCATTCCTGGTGCAGTAACAGCTCCTATGAATTCAGAATTTTCATTAATAATATCAAAGCTTGTAGCCGTACCAAAGTCTATAACTATAGCTGGCAAATCATATAATATTGATGCTGCAACGCTATTTACTATTCTATCTGCCCCGACTTCTTTAGGGTTTTCTGTCCTGATAGAAATCCCAGTCTTTATCCCTGGCCCAACGATCAAAGGATCAATAAATAGATATTTTCTTATAGAGTTGACAAAAGAATGCATCACATCAGGTACTACTGAAGATATTATTACACCAATGATGTCTTCTAAGTCATTTCTGTTCAATATTTCTGTAATAAACAATCCATATTGGTCTGACGTTTGTAAAGGTCTTGTCTTCAATCTCCATGGACCTATTAAGTTGTCATCTTTCCATACTCCAAAAGTAATATTTGAGTTGCCAACATCAATAACTAATAACATGTTCTCACCTTATTTATTCAACTTATTAAAAGCAATTACAATTGGTAATGTTAAAATGGCTCCTGCTATTGCCTCTATAACAGCACTTGTTGTTATTACTGTAATTAAAAAAACTTTAAAAGACACCCCAGCCATTTCAATTATTTCACTTGCATATACTATATATAGCATTGTCATTACTAAAGCTGTATTAGAAGCAGCGCCTATGGCACCACCTAGTGCAATTGAGATCTTTTCATTTTTGAATATTTTTTTCACAAAATAGTATCCATAATATGCAAAGAATCCGATAAAAGTTCTTGGTAGCACCGAAACTAGTGGGTTGATAAATAGATAATCAAATGGTGACATTGGCGCCAATATAGCTCTAAGCATAGTGGCTATTCCAGCAAAAAATCCCATTAACATTCCAGCTTTTGGTCCATAGATAATTGCAGTCGCAAATGTTGGTATAAACATTACTAATGCCATGCTTGCTGCTGTTGTTGGTACCGCAGTCATAACTACAAAGGCAATTGTCAGCGCTAGCATAACTCCCATAAAGGTGAGTTTGCGTGTGTTACTCTTTAAATCTTTCATTTAATTTTTCCTCCTTGTTCTCATTCCTTCTGGATATAAGACACGTGAATTATAACAAATAAAAAAAGAAATTGCCATACTCATTAGCAATTTCTTTATTAACTTCTATTGTAATATTATTCTTTTCTCTTTTGTTGGAATAACCTTTCCAATAACTGTATATTCTGTCTGGCAAGCTTTCAACTCATCTAACAAAATTGCTAAGTTTTCCTCATTTACTGAAATAAGCAATCCCCCAGATGTTTGAGGGTCATTCAAACAATCTAACATAGCTTCATCAATTTTATTATCAATTTGTAAATGATCTTTTATATGTTCATAATTCTTATAAGCACCTGCTGGCACCATTCCCATTGCTGCCAACTCTAATGCCTCTTCAAAAATTGGTATGTCTTCTGTTTCTATAATTAATGAAACATTGCTACCAGCAGCCATCTCGTATGCATGGCCTAACAATCCGAATCCTGTTATATCTGTACAGCTGTTAGCATTTGCTTTAATCATTGCTTCTTTTGCAATTTTATTTAACTCTAACATTGAATGTATTGCTTGTTGATATCCTTTTTCACTTATCATATCTGCTTTAATTGCAGTATTTAATATACCTACACCAATAGGTTTAGTCAATACTAGGATGTCTCCTGCTTGTGCGGTGCTATTTTTCTTAATATCATCAGGGTTAATGAATCCAGTAACAGACAATCCATATTTAGGCTCTTGGTCTTCAACAGTATGACCCCCTACTAATAATGCACCTGCTTCGTTAACTTTATCTTGACCACCTCTTAGGATTCCTTCAACATATTCAGCAGGCAAAGTATCTGGAAAGCATACAATGTTCATAGCTAAAATAGGGTCAGCTCCCATGGCATAGATATCACTTAAAGAATTGGCTGCTGCAATTTGTCCAAATAAATAAGGATCATCTACAATTGGTGTGAAAAAATCTAATGTTTGTACTATTGCTAATTCCTCACTTATTTTATAAACAGCTGCATCATCTGATGTTTCGATGCCAACTAGTAAATTTTTATCTTTATCTTTTGGTAAATGACACATAACTTGTGCCAGGACATCAGGTCCTATTTTTGCTGCTCATCCAGAACTTCTGGTCATTTGGGTCAATCTAATCTCTTTTTCAGACACAATATTTCCTCCAATATAATATACATTTATGACTACCATTTACATCTCTTATATTCTAACACAAAGAGCTACTTAATCAAGGTAGTTTAATTATTAAATGTATTTTTAATATAGTCCTTTACCTCAGAGTAGTTATCAGAAGTGCAAAATATTGCAATCTTATCACTGAAACTAGACTTTACATATATAATTCTGTCTTTATTGTGGTAATCAATTGTTTTGACATTTTCCCAGCTAATTTCATTTCCCAGATTAGTTTGGCTTGCATAACCAGCTGCTGCAGCTCCAGGAGTTTTAGCAAATATAGAAAGTATCATAACAAGAAAAGCAACTGCTTTAGATTTACTTTTTTGATTTTTACTTGTTTGATAAAAGACTCCCTCTTCATTAACAATAAACTCTGAAGTAAAAACTCCTTTGTATATGATTTTAGTAAATAAGTATGTTAAAAGAGATAATGCAAGTATCAAATATAGAAAAAATTTAAAATCAGAACTAAATATTTCTCCTTTACTGATTATTGCAAGAAAAATAAACAGAATAAGTAATGGTAACCCTAATGCTATGAAAAGCTGTTTTCTTACCAATCTTGTTCCAAAAATTGGTGCATCTATACTCCACTTAAATTCCTTTTTTGTGTTAACCTCACTAGTCATAATCACACCTAAAAATCAAAAAGATTTAAATTAAATTTTTTGCCCTTAACTCGGTTAATGCTACCATTTGCTATGTCTATAACCATTTCACACGTGGCACTGACAATTCCTCTATCAAAGTGCCCTCCAATAACTTTAAAATTTTCATCTCCCAAAGTTATATGTATATGCAAATAAACTGCTCCATCCATTGTTGAAATGTTTCCTATCATAGATGTAATCTCAAAGTCGCCTGTTAATTCTTTTTGGTGATATTGTTTTATTTCTGGATTAAAAAATCCAATCGTGGCTTCTCCTAAAGCTCCTATTGCAGATAATGATCCTGCTTGAATATCCAGAGTTTCACAAAGATCTTTCAAATTTGCTACAACTTCTTCTCCCGGATCAAACCTAACAAACACTTTGTTATCAAAAACTTTATATTTCACTGTTAACACATCCTTATATGATATTTCATCTTAATTATATAACTAATGTTTCATTTATAAAAATAAATTAGTGTAAAAACTAAAGGCATGCATATTATAAAAATACGCATGCCCCATCAAATTACTTACTTATATTAATAGTCTCTTCTAAAACAACGTCTTTTTGATCATGCTCTAAATCTTTAATCTTATCAAACGCAGCAGAAATCATTAATTTGATCCTATTCAATTGATTAACCTCACTAGCTCCTGAATCATAATCTATTGCAACTATATTTGCATTTTGATATTGCCTTCTTAATTCCTTAATTACTCCTTTTCCAGTTACATGGTTAGGGAGGCATCCAAAAGGTTGCATACAAATAATGTTTTCAGCACCTGTTTCAATTAATTCGATCATTTCACCTGTTAAGAACCATCCTTCTCCAGTATTATTTCCAAGATCAACAACTTTTGATGCTTTAGCTGCTAACCCTTCGATACTAAGAGGTGGGTGAAATCTTTTGCTTTTATTAAGTTCATCTATCATTGGTCTTCTATAAAATTCAACGAACTTGATTACTGATTTACCAATAAGTTGAGCTATTTTGCCGCCTGAAAGCTTCTTATAATTATAATCATGTTGTAAGGCCATATAAAGGAAAAAGTCTGTCATACTAGGCATTACAGCTTCTCCACCTTCATTCTCCACCACTCTTACCACATGGTTGTTGGCTAGAGGATGGAATTTCACTAGAATCTCTCCAACCAACCCTACTCTTGGTTTTACTTCATCTGTTATTTCGAGTTCATCAAATTCTTTTACTAATTCTTTAATGTTTCTTTTAAACTCTCTGCGTCCACCGTGCTTTATGGATTTTTGACATATCTCATTCCACTTTTTATAAAGCTTATCAGCAGACCCTGAAAATCTTTCATACGGTCTTACCCTATACAAGACATTCATCAATAAATCTCCATAAGTCAGAGCCATCAAGGCCTTATCTATAAGTTTTAGGGTATACTTAAATCCAGGATTCTTTTCTATTCCTGTAGCGCTTAATGATACAACTGGTATATTATTAAATCCTGCATCACGTAGAGCCTTCCTTAATAAACCTATATAATTTGATGCTCTACAGCCACCACCAGTTTGAGTCATTATTACAGAAGTATTGTCCAGATCATATTTACCTGTTTGCAATGCTTCTATTAACTGTCCAATTACAATAATTGCTGGATAACATGCATCATTATTAACAAACTTCAACCCAACATCCACAGCATTAGAATCTTTAGCTGGTAAAACTTCTAAGTTGTAACCAGCTTCTTTAAAAGCTACTTCTAACAATTCAAAATGGATAGGTGACATATCTGGAGCTAAAATTGTATGATCTTTCTTCATTTGCTTTGTGAACTTGAGCTTGTCTTTATATGGATCAGGATTCTTTGTAGCAATAAATCCTTCGTTTTCTCGTTCTTCCATTGCAGCTTTTAAAGATCTCAATCTAATTCTAGCGGCTCCTAGATTATTAATCTCATCAATCTTTAGAGTTGTATATATTCTAGAATATCTTGCTAAAAGCTCTTGTACTTGGTCTGTTGTTATAGCATCTAAACCACAGCCAAATGAATTTAACTGTACTAATTCAAGGTTTGTTACCTCTGTTACAAAGCTTGCTGCGGCATAAAGCCTTGAGTGATATGCCCATTGATCAAGAACTCTCAAAGGTCTTTCTACTTTTCCTAAATGTGCTACTGAATCTTCACTTAAAACAGCCATACCTAATGAGTTAATCATTTCAGGAATTCCATGATGGATCTCTGGATCAATATGATAAGGTTTTCCAGCTAAAACAACGCCTTTTATGTTGTTTTGCTCAAGCATTTCTACAGCTTTTTCACCCATCTGTCTAATATCTTCTTTAAAGTTATCCAACTCCTCTTGAGCTAGATCTACACTTTTTATAACTTCTTCTTTAGTAACACCAAAGTTTTTAAATTCTTCATACAGCCTCTCTTTGAGTTTTGTGTCCTCATCAAAAGGTAAAAATGGATGAATAAAATTAATGTTTTTCTCTCTTAAAACATCTATATTATTCTTCACGACTTCTGGATAAGATATTACTATAGGACAATTATATTGATTATCTGCTTCTTGATGTTCTTTTTGCTCATACCTTATGCTCGGGTAAAAAATTAAATCTATTTCTTTCTCTACTAAATCTATAATATGACCATGCACTATCTTGCCTGGATAACAAACTGATTCAGATGGAATCGTTTCGATTCCTTTCTGGTAAATTTCAGCAGAAGATCTTCCTGATAACTGTACACTAAATCCTAAATTAGTTAAGAATGTGTGCCAGAAGGGATAGTTTTCATATATATTTAAAACTCTAGGTATTCCAATTACTCCTCTTGTTGCACTTTGTTTAGGTAAGGATTCATAATCAAAAACCCTTTCATACTTATACTTATAAAGATTTGGTAAATTATTTTCATTTTTAAATTTACCTGCCCCTCTTTCACATCTGTTGCCAAAGATAAACTTTTCTCCATCATTAAAAGTATTTACAGTTATCATACAGTTATTAGAACATATTTTACATCTGTGTGACCTTGACTTAATTGTAAAGTTATCTAACTGCTTCTCAGTTAATAAAGTTGTGTTTTGACCTTCTTTATAGCGTTCTTTAGCTATTAAGGCTGCTCCAAAAGCACCCATTATACCAGAGATATCTGGTCTGACTACTTCTCTTTCTGTTAATAATTCTAAACTTCTTAAAACTGCATCATTATAAAATGTACCACCTTGAACTACTATCTTCTCTCCTAATTCATCACTTGATTTTAACTTTATAACTTTAAATAAAGCATTCTTAATTACAGAATATGATAAACCGGCAGATATATCACCTACAGTAGCTCCTTCTTTTTGTGCTTGTTTTACTCTTGAATTCATAAACACAGTACATCTAGTACCTAAATCTACAGGGTTTTTTGATTGTGTTGCCTTTTCTGCAAAATCTTTAATATCCAAATCTAGTGACTTTGCAAAAGTATCAAGAAATGATCCGCAACCTGATGAACATGCTTCATTAAGTAAGATACTCTCGATTATTCCATCCTTAATTTTGAGACATTTCATATCTTGTCCGCCGATATCTAAAATGAAATCAACACCTGGCATAAAATGCTCGGCAGCTTTATAGTGTGCAATAGTTTCAATCTCTCCAATATCTACTTTTAGGGATGCTTTTAATAAAGCCTCTCCATAACCAGTTACTGTAGAGTTAACTATATGTGCACTCTCCGGAATTTTATCATAAAGATCTTTCAAAGCTTTAATAGTTGAATCTAATGGACTACCTTCATTGCTACTATAATAGGTGTAAAGCAAGTTATTATTGTCATCAGTTAAAGCAACCTTAGTAGTAGTAGAACCTGCATCAATACCTAGATAACAGTTCCCCTCGTAGTTGCTGAGATCTTTCCTATTTACAGAATTCTTTTGGTGTCTAAGCCTAAACTTCTCATACTCTTCTTCGCTATTAAATAAACTAGGTAATCGCTTCTTCTCTGCAAAATCTTCACTCTCTATACTTTCTAATCTAAAAATTAATTCTTTTATTTTAATGTAATCTTCTTCTTTAGCAGCCAAAGCTGCACCTAAGGCAATAAATAGTTGAGAGTCATCAGGAAAAACTATTTGTTTTTCAGTTAGATCTAAAGTCTCTATAAATCTTTCTCTTAATTCTGATAGAAAATATAAAGGTCCTCCTAAAAATGCAACATTCCCTCTTATTGGTCGTCCACATGCTAACCCACTTATAGTTTGAATAACTACAGCTTGAAGAATAGATGCAGCAATATTTTTCTTTGATGCACCTTCATTAAGTAGTGGTTGAACATCTGACTTTGCGAAAACTCCACATCTAGCTGCGATCGGATATATAGTATCATGGCCTTTAGCAAGTTCATTTAAACCTTCCGCATCAACTTTAAGCAACGTAGCCATTTGATCAATAAATGAGCCTGTTCCTCCCGCGCAAATACCATTCATTCTTTGCTCTATACCATTTGTAAAGTAAATTATCTTGGCATCTTCTCCACCCAATTCAATTGCAACATCAGTTTGCGGATGAAATGTTTGTATCGCTTTTGTAGAAGCAACTACTTCTTGTGTAAAGTTTACATCTAAGCTTTTTGCAATGCTCATTCCACCAGAGCCAGTTATTACTACTTGAGCGCTAACATTGCCTAATTCTTTAAAAATGTCATATAGCAAGAATTTCAGTTTACCTTTTATCCCTGCAAAATGTCTCTCATATTTTTTGTAAATAGTATTTAGTTTTTGATCTAGAACTACTACTTTTATAGTCGTAGAACCAATATCAATGCCAATTAAATATTCTTTGTTCAAAATGCTTCCTCCTATGCTTCTTGTTATATATATTAAAAATTTGATTATAATAATTCTTACATCTATTAAGTATTACATTTTATACTAATTTATTCAAGAATGATATATTGCAATATTATTTTTGCGTTATAAAAAACTATATTTTGTACCGTATTTTCATTCTTTCTTACTACTTTTTTCTTAAATTGCATGATTTCATATCTTTTTATATTGTTTTATATTTCTCTATCTTGTAATATATTAAAGTGCTTTAATTTAGGAGGTACATAATGGATAATTTAATGAAGAACATACCCGGAATTTTGTTTTGTGTAGTATTAGCATATTTCTCTAAAGTTATATCTTCTTATACAGGAGTGAGCAGTCTAACTGTTGGTATTATAGTGGGCATCTTATATGCAAATATAGTTGGTTTGCAAAAACCTTTAGAAAGTGGTACCAAGTATACTTTGAAAAAACTTTTAAAATTAGGAATTATCTTTTTAGGGGCAGATTTAAATTTTGTAGATATTTATGCAAATGGGCCAAGGATCTTGATTTTAGCAATCTTAGTAGTTTTCACTGGAGTTTTCTTAGCTCCCCATATAGCTAAGCTTTTTGGATTTAACGATAAATTAGCTATGCTTCTTGGGGTAGGGTCTTCTGTATGCGGAGCTTCAGCAATTGTTGCTACAGCCCCAGTCATTGAAGCAGATGAAAATGATACTGCTCTTGCTGTAGCTATAATCAGTGTTTTGGGTGCCCTCGGTGTTATTATATATCCCATTCTCGGTTCGATTATTAGTTTTAGTGATATTCAATATGGCTTTTGGTCTGGTAGTTCCTTACAAGGTGTAGGTCATGCTTTAGCTGCTGCTGCAACAAGAAGTGAATTATCTTTAGAGATGGCAACTTATGTGAAAATGACACGAGTTGTGTTATTAGCACCTTTAACATTATTCCTAATCAGATGGTGCAACAAGAACAAAAGTGAAATTGAAGGCAAAGTAAATATAAAGATACCTTTTTATATAATTCTTTTTATTATTGTAGGAATAATATCTACTCTAGGACTATTTGACTTTCAGATTGGTACACTTACTGCGCAGAGTTGGCTAAAGTTTTTTAGTAAAGAACTCATACTGTGGGCTATGATAGCTATGGGATTGTGTGTAGACTTGAAGAAAATAAAAGAAGTAGGTCCAAAAGCACTACTGGCTGGGATGAGTGTTTTTGTAATTATTAGTTTAACAGCAGGTGTTGCAATTAGAATAATATTTTAGAGGTTAATAAAAAAACTCATGTATTTTTGAAGATACATGAGTTTTCTAATTTTTATTTAGGTTTTGCTGGTTCTATATTAATCCTATTTCCTCTAATGCTGTTGTTTTTCATTACTGATAGTACTTCACTTGCATTTTCAATAGGAACCTCAACGAAGGTGAAGTCGTTATGTATAGAAATTGCTCCTATTACATTTCCAGGTATCCCTGTTTCATTAGCAATAGAGCCTACTATATCTTTAGCTCTAAATCCTTGTTTCTTACCAGCATTAATAAAGAGTCTTGCCATTCCAGGTTCTGCTCCTGTATCACTAAACTCAAAATTACTATTAACAGTTTTATCTGACTGAATTGTTTCAGTTTTGGTAACTAGTTTTAATAAAGCAGCTGAAATTTCTATTAAAGAAATATCTTCGTCTTCTAAGAAGTTTTCGACCATTTCAATCTCATTACTTATTCGATCATTTTCTATTGTATATTTTAGTTTTTCTAATAGATTTACAGATTTTGCTTCCTCAATGTCATCTAATGAGGGAACTTCATTTCTAACAATCTTTGTTTTTGTAAATCTCTGAATATCTTTAATCTTATGTATAGACTTTCCAGCTACTAGAGTGAAAGCTTGTCCTGCTCTACCTGCTCTTCCAGTCCTACCGATTCTATGTACGTAATATTCTTGATTCTGTGGAACATCGAAGTTAAAAACTGCTTCTATATCGTTTACATCAAGACCTCTAGCTGCTACATCAGTAGCAACTAACACCTCGACAACACCATTACGGAATTTATCCATAACTCTATCTCTTTGACTTTGGCGCATATCTCCATGCAACCCATCAGCAAAGTATCCTCTAGATTGTAGTTGCGTAACTAACTTATCAACTCTTCTTTTTGTATTACAAAATACTAATGCTAATTTTGGATCATACATATCGATGAGCCTTGTTAAAACATCTACTTTTTCTCTTTCTTTTACTTGATAATAAATTTGTTCTACATTAGGAACAGTCATTTTTTGATGCACTACTTTTACCAGTTCTGGATTTTTTTGATACTGCTTAGTTATTTGCAATATAGCTCTTGGCATAGTAGCAGAAAATAATCCTGTTTGCCTATTTTCAGGAGTTCCTTTTAATATAAACTCCATATCTTCTCTAAATCCCATATCAAGCATTTCATCAGCTTCATCTAAAACTACAAAATTTATAGTATCAACTTTTAAAGTTCTTCTTCTCATGTGGTCCATTAGTCTTCCCGGAGTTCCTATAATAATTTGCACTCCCATTTTCAACGACTTAATTTGCCTTTGTATAGATTGTCCACCATATATAGGTAGTATCTTAACTCCACGTTTATATTTAGCTAAATTAGTCAATTCCTCTGCTACCTGAATTGCTAACTCGCGTGTTGGGCACATTACAAGAGCTTGTGGTTTTTTTGATTTAGTATCTATACTTTCTAAAATAGGGATACCAAAAGCCGCTGTTTTACCAGTTCCAGTTTGAGCTTGTCCTATTACATCTTTTCCTTCAAGTAATAGAGGAATAGCTCCTTCCTGTATTGGTGTTGGTTCTTCAAAACCCATATCTTTTATGGCCTTTTGAATTTCCTTAGTTAAGTTTAATTGTTCAAAATTTCTTTCTTTCATTAATGTCCTTCTTTCTTTTTTTGCACAAAGCCCATTATATAGGAAGAAAGCGCTAATGTATAATGTTTTTGTTAATTATTATCAATTAACTAGTACTATCTTCAGTTTCTATAGCTATTCTACCCATTTTTTTGATTTTTCGACAGCCTTAAGCCATAGATGATATCTATTACTAATCTCATTTATACTCATACTTCCTACATATTCATCCTTTACATACCAGTTCTTTATAATTTCCTCTTCATTACTCCAAAATCCCGTTGCCAATCCTGCCAAGTATGCAGCTCCCAAAGCTGTGGTCTCTGTTACTTTTGGTTTTAAAACACTTGAATTCAATATATCTGCTTGAAACTGCATTAAAAACTTGTTTCGACTGGCTCCACCATCTACCCTTAGTTCTCTTAGAGGCAGCTCTGAATCTTCCACCATAGCATCTATTACATCTTTAGATTGATAAGCTATTGACTCTAAAGCAGCTCTTACTATATGGTTTCTATTTGCACCTCTAGTTAAGCCAACTATCGTACCTCTAGCATACATATCCCAGTGAGGTGCTCCAAGTCCTGAAAAAGCAGGGACAATATATACTCCATTATTATCTTTTACTTTCAATGCTAGTTCTTCAGTTTCTTCTGCATTATCAATTATCATAAGCTCGTCTCTTAACCATTGGATAACAGCTCCTCCAATAAAGACAGAACCTTCTAAAGCATAATAAACTTTATCATCTATCCCCCAAGCTATAGTGGTCAAGAGTCCATTATTTGATGTGATTTTCTTTTCTCCAGTTTGCATTAAAATAAAACATCCAGTTCCATATGTATTTTTAACCATCCCTGGTTTGAAACATGTCTGACCAAATAATGCGGCTTGTTGGTCTCCTGCTATCCCTGCAATTGGCACTCTTTTTCCAAATAAATCCTCATCTAAATAGCCATAAATCTCAGATGAGTTTCTAACCTCTGGCATCATCTCGATAGGAATATTCAGTCTTTTTAACAATTTATTATCCCAACATAAGTTGTTAATATCATAAAGCATTGTTCTAGACGCATTAGAATAATCTGTTATATGTAGTTTGCCTCTTGTTAAATTCCATATAAGCCAGCTGTCTACAGTGCCAAATGCTAGTTTTCCATTTTCGGCTAATTCTCTTGCGCCTTCAACATTATCAAGTATCCATTTTATTTTTGTAGCAGAGAAATATGCATCAATAACTAACCCTGTCGTATCTTTAATATATTCTTGTAAGCCGTCAGTTTTTAAATCTTCACATATATTGGCAGTACGCCTACATTGCCAGACTATTGCATTATATATAGGTTTACCTGTTTTTTTATTCCACACAATAGTGGTTTCTCTTTGGTTAGTTATCCCTATAGCTTTTACTTCTTTTATATCTATCCCAGCAGATTCAATTACTTCTCGCATAACTCCTGATTGACTAGCCCAAATTTCTCTTGGATTATGTTCCACCCAACCATTTTTTGGATAAATCTGCTTGATCTCTTTTTGAGCTAGGGAGACGAGTTCCCCTTTTTTATTAAATAACACTGCTCTAGAACTAGTAGTACCTTGATCTAAAGATAAAATATAATTACTCATTAATCTCTACCTTTCTATCTAACCAGTTTAATATATCTTCATATACTTCACTTCTATTTATTTCATTAATTATTTCATGTCTAGCTTCTGGGTATAACTTAATGTCTACATTTTCAATACCTATTTTTTTTAATATTCTATATGTCGCTTCTACAGCCTTTCCAAAATCTCCTATAGGATCTTCTTGACCTGACATTAGAATAATAGGTAGATCTTCTCTGATTTTCTTCAAGTGATCAGTATCATGGAGAAATCTTATGCTTTTATACATATTGTAGTATGCATTTACTGTAAAGATAAAATCTATTTTTTCGTCATTAACATATTCCCTAACAATTTCTTCATCTCTTGATATCCAATCGACATTAGTATTAGGGTTTTCATAATGCGAGTTAAATCTACCTATTGAAATATTATCAATCAGTTTTGATCTATATGTATCTCCCTTTAATTTTCTGAATAAATTTGTAAGAAATATACCAAAGTGTAGTACTATTTTGGGAGGAAACCCTGTACCTACTAATATTGCCCCAGAAATATCTTCACTGTGGATAGTTATAAACTGTCTTAATAAATATGAGCCCATGCTATGGCCCAGGTGAAAATATGGCAAATCTGGATAGTCTTCTTTAGTCTCTTCCATTACTTTATACATATCTTCTAATAATATCTTATTACCATTTTTTTGAGCGAAGAAACCTCTTTTTGATTTTTCAGTAACTGAATCTCCATGCCCAAGAATATCTTGACCAACTACTAAATAATTATTTTGACATAGATAACTAGCAAACTCATCATATCTATCTATATACTCCAACATACCATGAGTTATTTGAAGTATACCTTTTATATCTTTCTCAGGAACCCATCTTATTACATGAAGATCAGTCTTCCCATCAGCTGACTTTATGTTAAAATTATTAGTTTTCATCATTATCGTTCTTATCCTCATATGACCATCCATGCTCTCCGTGGTATATCATATTTTTAGTCATACCACCATCAACTATAAATGTTTGACCAGTAATAAATCTCCCTTTTTTACTACATAGAAAAAGAACAATATTAGCAATGTCAATCGTTTTACCAATTGATTTAGTCAAATGCTGATTATAATCTGACTTGCTCCAAACACCTTGGCTAGTATCAATCCAACCAGGAGCGATAGCATTTACCCTAGCAATACCTTTTAGACTAGCTGCAAGAGAGTGAGTTAGGGCAGTAATCCCTCCTTTTGCAGCTGAATAGCTCTCTGTATCTTCCTGTGACATATATGCTCTAGTTGAAGATATATTGATTATTACACTATCACCTTGCAAAAACTGCTTTAATTTTAATACAAGATAATATGGTGCAATTACTCCTGTTTTTTGTACATATAAAAAATCTTCATAGCTACATTCAGACAATATTCCTTTTCTACTCAAACAAGCATTATTTATTATATAATCTACTTTTTTGTACTTACTCAATATTTTATCAACAAAAGCATCTAAAGTTGTCTTTTCAGATATATCTCCATGATGAAAATAGTCACAATTTGGAATACTCTTTTCTTTATCTATTATTGCAACTATAGCTCCCTCTTTTTTGAATGCATTTGCAATTTCTTTACCAATACCGTTAGCCCCACCTGTTACAACTACGACCTTATTTTTGAATTCCACAATGGCACCTCCTTGCATTAATTGTACTAAAAATATTGAAGATTAACATGTTAAAATGTTATTTATCAAAAAAAGGGTCACCATAAATGGCAACCCCTTAGTGAGAAGTGAATAGTATTATTATTTATACTATTATTCGTATGATAATAAAATTTAGATACTATTTAAATAATTTACAGTTGCATTTTCTACAATTATCTATTTTTTTTGAGTTCATCTTTAGACATGCTAAACATAAAATATAATTATTGTTCTTTTTATTATATTTCTCAAATAGATCAAATCCTTTGTGATGGCGAACAATGTCACCAATCTTGTAATAATTGTATATATCTTCTCTATCATTAAATGTAAATTTTATTATTTTACCATTCTCTTTTTTAACTTCTAATAAATATATTTCTTCTTTTGAATAACCCTGATTATTATAATTTACTTTAGTTTCAATTTTTTTATTAGTTATAACTCCATCCCAGTACTCTTTTTCTGATTTTGATTTGGAATTGACGATATTTATAATAGCTAAAAAAGACATGCTTAATGGGATTATTAAGACTCTATAATCAGATATTACTAAAGCTATAATAACAGTTATCACAGCCACTAAAGCGTAAATCGTGAGCTTTGTATTGTTTTTACTCTCATTAATTTTGTACTTTTTTACTTTCTCATAATTAATTTCCGAAAATCCTATATTATTATATTTTTTTATTACACTCATAGTATCCCCCAAATCATCTATTTTAGGTTTTATTAAGAAAGAGATTTTTTTATATTCTTCCTTTTTCTTATTATACCATAATTATCTATATTATTTAAAAAAAACCTACTTGCATGTGCAAGTAGGCAAAATGAAATATTTTTACATAATAATTTCAAAATAAAGTTAATTTACATAGATATAATCTCATATTCTTTTTCTATAAATTGAGACATGGATGGGTGCCCCTCCATATCATCAAGCAGAGCAAGTCCAGACTTCTCGTTATATTCAAGCACTCCAAATTTAGCTGAACAAGCTTTGCATACGCCATAAACTAAATTGTTTTCTTCAAGCTGTTTAAAAAGAGTATTGTTTTTTTGCATCTTCTCGACTAATTTCACAGCTTCCCCTTCAATTATCAGGGTAGCCTCGTATCCTTTGTCTGATAGATTTAAGACATTTAACATTGCATGCATAAAGCACATTTGATCACCGTTATACACAAAAATAGCAAATTTTCTCATAATTACCTCCATATAATTATTATCGGTCTGTGAAGTTTAACTAAATCCTTTCGCAATTCTCTTTCTCAATAACAAAAAAACCAATGCAGTTATCGCTATGATAATACTACTATTCCTTAACACTAAACTCCATGTTGCTTCGTTTTCTAATATAGCTTTTATACTTAGATAAGCCCAATAAAATGGAGACCAATATAGTACTCTTTGCCATGCTGCTGACAAAAACATGGCTCCAAAAATAGAAGCAAATACAGGGACAAAAACAATTTTCATACTAGCAATAGCAGCTATAGGCTCATCGTTATGTATTCCAATAGCAAATCCTAGAATTAAGCTTATTAATGATATGGAAATCAAGCTAAGAATAAACATTGGATAGTTTATAGTCCCAAAATCTAATATGCTAACAGCACCTATTGAAGCTATTATAGGAATGATAAATCCTAAAAGACCCTTTCCTATCAAATATTCAACTCTAGAAATTGAAGATACACTGACTGAGTTAAGGGTATTGCTCATTTTTTCTTCTACCATGTTTAGCAATATGAGCATACCACCAAATATAGTATTAAATATTATTAACAAGTTAGCCCCTTCTAATTTTAGGGGGGACTCTTTCCATCCAATATCAGAAAACTCTACATTAATCGGTATATCAACTTCTTCATTGCCATATCTACTGACAAGTAATCCCAAAGCCTCTTTCATATCATATATCTCATTGCCTTGAGTAGTTATTATAAACTTACCATTGTCATATTCGACACCAAACACATCATCTTTCCTTAAAATTCTTTCTTCAAATTGTTCATTTTTTTCGACTTTCTCTACATTTGAATAAAGACTTAGAAATTCTACAACCTCTTTGCTTTCATTTTGATACACCACTAAGTTTAGATTTGTGTCCCCTACACTGGGGGCAAATATTCTTAGTGCTAACGCCATTAAAAATGGCATTACAATCAAAAGGACAACAATAAAATCCCTGGTACCACTTCTAAGGTCTCTTAGAAAAACTGCTAATATTTTTTTCATAATATATCTTCTTTCCTAAACTGTAAGAGATTTTCTAAATCTAGCGGTTGCAAAAGTGAATAAACAGGCACTTAAGAAAATAAATATCCCAATATTCTTTAACATGTATGCTTTATCTCCATTATTTAATAGGAGCTGTTGAAAAGAAAAAAGCATTGAGTATGTAGGCATAATCTTAATCCAGAAAGGATTAAATGAAGGAGCGAAATATGATATCGTTCCCAACATCAAAAATATAATCACAAAATATAAAGATCCCATTGCCTGTGTCATAGTTTTGAAATAGCTTGTAATTAATATACCAAGAGATGATCCAAAGAGGTTAAACGCTAACACAAGGCCAAACAACCACACATAATTCACATCGAATCTCATCAAAACAAATACAGTTAAAAAAGAAGTAGCTAAACCCATTACTAAAATGATTAATATTTTACTAAGCAGATACTGCCAAATACTTACAGGAGCTACAGCATATGCTTTAACTAAACCTTCTTCTTTGTCTAAAAAAATATAAGCTGCAATTATAAACAAACCCATTAATGCTATATTCATTGTTAGATATATAGGTATAATATTCTCCTTGTCAGAAATTGTCTCTGCATTACTTTGTAAAGGTACAAACTCTACAGCTTCATTCATATCAATTTCTTGAGAAACAAAATATCCTTCCAATTCTGCTTTAATAAATCTCTTCAAACTTTCACTTTCATACCCTTGCAGAACAATTTCAAGAGTTAGTTTGCTATTTACTTCTTTAATTTCTAGTCCAACAGAAGACTTATTGTTATTCAATTTTTCTTCTAACATTTCCCTAGAATCTACTAGCATTTCCTCTTCAAAGTCAAACTCTTCTAGAAAAACATCTAAAGCATTCTTATTCTCTAAATTCAAATATATATAGAAGTCACGGTTACTATCAAAGTTTTCAGGGACGATAAACACCATGATCAAAATAAAGATAACTGCTAAACCTATTTCTATATAAAAATATAAGCCTTTAAATGAAAGTTTTGCGTCTTTTAAAAGGGTTGTCCACAGTTTTTTCATTATACTAAACCTCTACCTGTTACTTTTATAAATATCTCCTCTAAGGTAGCTTCAGTAGTATGCATCATTTCTATTTGGTACTTTAGTATAATCTCATTAAGTTTTTTCTTATCTTCGTCTATCATCAAAGATAACTGATCACTCACTAGTTGGCCTTCTTTAACATACTCAATTTTAACTAATCTATCACCAAAACGTAATTTTAAGTTTCTTGGAGAGTCTATAAGTTTTATTTCCCCATCTATTATGAAAGCAATTCTATCACACAATTGATCTGCTACTTGCATATTGTGAGTTGTCAAAAAGATGGTAGTTCCTTCTTCATTTTTCTTCTTAATAATATCTTTGATCTCACTAGCAATTGCAGGATCCAGCCCTGTGGTAGGTTCATCTAGAAACCACATTTTTGGGTTATTAATCATACTTCTAACAAAAGTTAATCTATGTTTCATGCCTTTAGAATATTCTTGCGTTCTTTTGTTTGCTACATGGTCTAACCCCACTAACTTCAATTGCTCCATAGAGTCTTGTGTTTTTACATCAAAAAGCCTTTTATAAAAGTCTAAATTCTCTAAAGCAGTTAATCTACCATAAACGTTTGATTGTTCAAATGAAACTCCAATTAAATTAAAAAGACTCTTGTCTCGCTTTTCTAAATCGTAACCAGCAACTTCCACTTCTCCTTTTTGTAATGGCAATAAGCCAGTTAATACTCCCTGAGTAGTTGACTTGCCTGCGCCAGATGGACCCAAGAAACCAAACACTTCGCCTTCTGCAACCTTAAAGCTCACATCTTTAACTGCATAGACTTCATCATTTGTATATGAGTGATATAAATTACTGACTTTTATCATTTTAATCCCTTTCTTTAACTTATATCCCAATGCCTTCTTTTATAGTATAAAGATAATCATTTAATATTTGCTTTTTATTAAAGGTCGGATTGTCCAAATAAAAAGCTACTATCTCGCGATTTAATGAATATATTAGATGGGCAACAACGTGTATGTTTATCTCATTACTAAGCTCCTTACGTTCTATTCCTAATTTTATAAGGTTTCTATACTCAGACAAGGATACTTCTCTATTTTTTGATAAAATCTCTTTATAAATCTTATGATCTCTATCCTGAGTCAGTTTGTTACTAATTGCTTGTAAATCAGGGTGTTCCGCTGCAAATGTAAGTGCAATCTCATTCATATCATATAGAACATCAAAAAAGCTATATTTTTTAGGATTTCGTATTTTATCTGTAATATAAGCCATTTTCTCTTTCCTTATTAAGTCAATAATAAATCCAAATAAATCCTTTTTATTTTTAAAGTATTGATAAAAGCTCCCCTTAGCAATATCAGCCTTTTTTATTATTTTATTAATGCTTGCTCTTTCATAGTGCTGCTTCTTAAACTCATCTATCGCAACTTCGATTATTTTATCCCTTTTATCTTGATTGATATTGAAAAATGTATTTTTAGGCAAAGTCCGCACCTCCTTATATGACTCTATAGTCATATTATAGATTGATTTCTTTTTATATACAAGAAAAAGCTAGCATCAACTAGCTTTTTGCATTTCTTCATATATTTTATTGTATTGTTTAGTAAATATATCTTTCTGATACAGAAAGTAAACTAAAGAAACTGAAAATGCAACTACTAGTATACTTGGTATTATTAAATCAAATGACTTTGTTATTTCTAATATTAAAACTATACCTGATATTGGAGCATTAAAACTACTAGCAATTACAGCTCCGACCCCAAGAACACCATACAAACCATTAGTGGAAAGATTTATATTAATGCTATCAAGGAGTGAGTTGTAAATCATCCCGATTGTAGCTCCTATTGTAACGCCAGGATAAAAGTTGCCTCCTATAAATCCTGACCCTAAAGTAAGTCCTGTTGTTATTAGTTTAGCCAATAAAATAGCGATTAATATTGTTAACCCAAATTCACCTGATAACACTCTAAAAGTAGTATTTTTATGTATTTCAAAATTTAAAGGAATAAAATAAGATATAACACCAACAATAGATGCTGCAAATGAATATTTAACTAATTTATTCTGATATCTATTAAAATATGATGAGAATCTCTCGATTAGTTCAATCATAAGAATTGAGATAACACCAGCTATGAGCCCGAACAATATTAATGACAGATAATCGTTAATATTTAAGAATATAGTTTTTGGTATTTGAACATTTACTATTGAATAGTTGCTAAAATAATTACTTATTATAAATGATGACATAGATGCTATAATTATGGGTGTCAATAAATCATAGAAGTGCTTTTTAAAAAGCACTTCTAATACAAAAACAGTAGCAAAAAAAGGTATTTTAAAAACAGCAGTTATTGCAGCTGCTGCTCCACATCCCACAAGCATCCTAATATCCTCTTCTTCAAGATTTAAATAGTATGCTACGTTTGAACCAACAGAAGCCCCTAAGTGAACTATTGGACCAAATCTACCAACTGACAAACCAAAAACTAACGATACTATAGCACCCATAAGATTTACAATTATGCTTAAAGGTTTCATTAAAAATGTCTTTATAAATTCAAGTTCAATTAAAACTTGTACCACACCAAGACCACTATGATTATATTTTAAATATTGTGTATAAAATCCCCAAGTCAAAATTGCTGCGATAATAGGTAATATTATATAAAGAATTTCAAAATGAAGAAATTGATTAACATACTGAACAGATTTTATTACTATGTAATTGAATAAAATCGCAATTAAACCTACTGATATACCAATCAAAGTAGAATATATTAAAGCATGTGAAAAATTTTTGAGTCTTTTATTCATTATAAGCAACTCCTGTTTATGTTAAATCTTCCTTTAGAGTGTATAGTCTTCTATTTACATCGAATTTTTTCACTATCATAAAAGCAATTGTGCTTATTAGAGCAGTTGATAAAACTAGTATTATTGAAAAAGATTCAAAGTCAAAAGAATCAAGTGCTACCATTCCAGCAATTAGCAAGGAAAACTCTCCGCGAGGAATTGTGATTAACCCAATAAATAATCCTTTTTCAATACTACACCCTTGGCTCTTTCTTATTATCAAGGCTGATATTATTTTACCTAAAACTGCTGCTAAAATAATGAAGATCATTATATGAATTGGTATAGAAATATTATTTACATTAAACTTCATGCCAAAGTGGAAGAAAAACATTCCTCCAAAAATATCTCTGAATGTAATAATCGTATCTTCCATTTTATACTTTATCTCAGACTCACTAAGCATCATTCCTATAAAGAAAGCTCCTAAAGCCTCAGACACTCCAAGAAAAATACCTAAAGCAGTAATCCCCAAAACTATAGCCATAAAAGTGAGGAAGTAAATCTCTTTGGAGTCACTATTTAAGAACTTAGTAATATATTTATTAAATTTCTTGCCAATAACCAAAACTCCAAAACAAAAGGTCACTGCTATTAATATATCTAAAACAAGCATGTTAGGACTAAAATTGTTGCTTAGATTTGAAAAAGTACTCACAAATACTAAAAATATAACCATTACAAGATCTTCAAACACCATTATTCCCATTACTAACTGTCCTTCAGGGTCTTTTATGGCATTTAATTGTATCAGTGTTTTAGTGATAATACCTGAACTACTCATATAAATTATTCCTGCCATTACAAAAGAGTAGAAAAAGTTCAGCCCAACAAGTTTACCAATGAGAAAGCCTATTCCAAAGTTAATTATAAGGTCTATCAATCCCGCTGTAATTAATGATTTAGCTTTCTCTACTAAAGTATTAATTGAAAACTCAAATCCTAAATAAAGCAGCAAAAATACTACTCCAATTTCTCCAAAAAGTCCTACGACTTTGATATCTGAAACAATATTTAATAAAAATGGACCTGTTATAATTCCTGCCAGAATATAAAAAGGTGGAAAGAAACTATCCATCCACCTTGAAATTCTTGCAAAAATAGCTATAGATAAAAACGCTATTGCTATTTGATTATATATTGTCATTTTTTTTTCATCCTAGCAAATTAAATTTAATATAAGCAGTCCTCACTCTTTTTTAACTGATTCTTGACTGATTGAATGTATTTATATTTATAAATCCTTTTCAGCCCTATAAAAGCAAAGCATGAGACCGCTGCTATTACTCCTAGTCTACCACCTATTCCAACGAATAAATTTGTGCTAGACATATATAATATACTAGTTATTATACTAACTACTGACATTTCCAGCAAGTTTTTTACATACATATTGCCTACCATTCCCGCATAACTTGCCGTGGCAGCAACAACAGCTAGATCTAAAGCGCCATTTATTCCTATAGATTCTAAAACAGTAAAAAGCAACCCTGCAATAAATGTTACTACGACTGAGCCATAAACTGGCCCCTTTTTTAGTCTTTGCGATATATAATATGAACTAACACCAGCTAAAACACCAACAATAATACTTGTTATTAAATTCATTTAAATCACCCGATCAAACTTAATACTGTTCTTGTTATAGTAGATGATATTGCTGCAGAGGTACCACCTTTGCCACCAATTCCTTTATATACTGTCGGTGTAGCTATAATTACAAAAGCAACTATCAAGCCACTTAGAATTACCATCTTAAAATTTGGCAAAACACTCATTCCAGACATACCCACAAAAGAAGATGTGTAAGCAATCCCAGTAAAGTTTTTCGGCAAAAATACTATCGCTAAAACTCCTACAATCCCGTTTGCTAAAATAGGACTCAGATTTAAACTGTGATTTATAAACCAAGTTAGATAAACACTTACTACAGAACAAAGAAAAATTAATATTTTTCTATTCATTGTTACCTCCGGCTTTTAGAGAATCATTAAAGTTTTCAAAAATGCCAACTAATATCGCACAGGAAATAACTACGGCTAAAGATGCTCTATAACTCTGTAGAATACCTAAAATCAGTAATGTTGTATAAGTAATACTTACACCTGCCAACATGGTAAACCCTATAATCTTTTTAATCATATTTCCTTCCTTTCTTTGCCTTACTTAAAACTAATCTTTTCCGAAGTTCTAAATGTCTTATCTTTATATATACATTTATTGATTAGTCTTTTTCAAAGCTTCATCTGCACCCCCAAAAACTCATCTATACAGTTCATTTGATTATTCGAAAAACATTCTAACATATTAGCAAATCATATCATAGTGTTTTTTTAGAAATTTTCTTTGTTTAAGAATAATTTAAAGTTAGATCATAAAAAACTCTTGTTTTACCTTTGTAAACGTCTTGAAATTTAATATTTATCGCAAAATTTTAATAATATAGAGATATCTTGTTTTAAATTTTTGCTTTAATCTGATAATTTGTTGAATTATTAATTGATATCATTAAAAATATGCTTCTATATTATTAATATATTCAATTTTTATTTTTTGTTATTCTTTACTATCAGGTTTTATTCATTTTAACGTAACCAATAACTTTTTTAGTT